>NZ_BAAAZI010000004.1:0-72775 GCF_039536825.1 Sphingobacterium kyonggiense | reverse complement strand
TCTTTATGATATGTTATTTCCACCTTATCCTTAAGATAGGTAGGCTGCATCTTCGGTATGATCAAATTCTTCCAATACCACTTCTACATGTTCTTTAAGAATAGTTGATAACTTCAAGCCATAGTAGTCGCTGAATACCGGGAATTGATGGTGACTACGGTCGATAAGAACCGCTGTACGCATGCGTTTTAGTGGGATATTGATAAATACACCTAAACCATAGGCTAAGGTTCTACCGCTATTTAACACATCATCAATCAAGATGACAACTTTATTCTTGGCAATATCCAAATCACCATCAGTAGAAGATTCCAAGTTGCGTTTGGTCTTTTCGATAGAGACACTTAGCAATTCGAAGGATTTGTCAGGAGCGATCTCTTGCAGTAACTTCTGAAGACGTTGTGCAAAGACATATCCACGGTCAGCAATCCCGACCAATACAATGGCAGGTTCGTCAAAATTATCTTCGATGATTTGATAAGCAATCCGCTTAGATTTCTGGTGGATCTGCTCTTTGTTTAGAATGAGAGTTTTCTTAGAAGACATATTCGCGTTTTCGTCGTATTAATATATGGAGGTAAATTTAGCAAATCTTTATAAAAATAAAGTCCGAAAGCTGGACCTTCGGACTTTATTTTTATATTCTTGAACTTATTTTAATAAGATACCTTACGAGATTGTGTTGTAGCTTAGTTTAAGTTTCCTTTTTCGTTTTTATTGGCATCTGCCGTCATGACACGGTTGTCATCTAATTTAGGACGGCCACCGTTGTAATAATAGCGCTTCCAGTAGGCTTCATTTAGATTGCTCACCATAACACCTCTAGAGGAAGAAGCATGAGCAAATTTATCATCACCTAAATATACACCTACGTGTGTAATGCTTCTGCTTCTGATTTTAAAGAAAACTAAATCTCCAGCTTGTAAATCATTCTTACGAATAGGCGTAACATTATCGTACTGGTTACGGCTGTTGTATCCGATAGTTGTATTGAAAACATTTTCATATACAGCTAAAGAGAATTTAGAACAGTCAATACCACGTTTCGAGTCACCTCCAAGGCGGTAAGGAGTTCCTAACCATTCATATACAAATTGATAAAGTTTCGTGTTGCTGGTGGCGTTTGCTGCAACGCCCATGATTTGAGAGAAGTATTCTTTTGCTAGGTTATCTGGATCAGATGACTTCTGGCTAGTCTGAGCCTGCGAGAATAGACATAAGCCTATGAGAAGCATCACTGCCCCTAGTTTCTTTGTTTTCATTAAATCGCTTTTTTATACAACCATGTAACTTGCTGATTACCTTGATATTTTTGTAATTTTTCCAACAAGCTGAAGCAAATGTAAGACATACTGTATAGAATTCAAAACAATTTTTAAGTCTTTTAACAAAGTTTTAACATTTTTAACACTTCTTCTTTATAGTCATTCCACTACAAAATTTTAATAAATAGCTGTCTGAACGTAATAAAATAAGATTTAAAGCATAAAAGCGTATTTTTTGAAATATTTTAATAAAAGATGGGCTTTATATGAATAATTGTAATATATTTGGAAAAACAAAAGCAGAATTAATGAATTATTCGTCTATTATTATCACAATTATTATTACCACCGGGGGAATTCAACGGAGGAAGTGATTCTATTGTATAGTAATTAGTACAGATATATGAAGCCTTCCTCCACCAGGGAAGGCTTTTTTATTTTAAAACAAAAAACAAACACTTAAACAGCGCATTCGCATGAAAATCTTAAAATTTGGCGGAACATCCGTAGGTTCCGTAGAAAGTATCCAAGCCGTCTTGCAAATTGTCAAACAGACTTATGAATCCGGCGAACAGCCCTTAGTTGTATTATCGGCTATGTCGGGAATTACCAACCTGTTGACAAAAATGGCGGAAGATGCTGCAGCAGGTCTTCCATTTATGGACGATTTGAAAAGTCTAGAGACTAAACATTTTGATGTTGTCAAAAAGTTAATTGCCGTCAAGTACCAAAATCCAGTATTGACTAAGTTAAAATTACTGGTGAATGAATTGGAAGACTTGCTCCAGGGGGTATTTGCGCTCCGCGAGTTAAGTCTGCAAAGCAAGGACTTGATCCTTTCTTATGGAGAGCGTTGCAGCAATTATCTGGTATCAAAGATCATGGAACAGGAAATTCCAGAATCAGAATACATCAATGCTTCCTATTATATAAAAACAGATTCCAATTTTGGAAATGCTCATCTGAACGAAACCTTAACCAATCAACTTATTCAAGCTTTAGCACAAACACACAGTGGGAAACTGCTTTTTGTGACTGGTTTTATTGGTTCGAATGAGCAAGGTCGAGTAACTACCCTTGGAAGAGGGGGCTCCGATTATACAGCTGCCATCTTTGGGTCGGTACTAAATGCCTCAGCAATTGAAATATGGACAGATGTCAATGGTATGTTGACAGCTGATCCTCGTGTGGTTAAAAAAGCATTCTCCTTACCGGTTTTATCCTATACCGAGGCCATGGAATTATCTTACTTTGGTGCGAAGGTAATCTATCCGCCAACCATGGTTCCTGCTTTTATGAAGAAAATTCCAATTGTGATCCGAAATACCTTCCAACCAGAATTTGCTGGTACACGTATTCAATTTGAAAGTGAGAAATCAGGTTACCCGATTAAAGGTATATCCAGCATTTCAGATGTCTCGGTCATCAATCTTACCGGTAGTGGAATGGTTGGCAAGTCTGGATTTAGCGGTCGTCTGTTTACTTTATTGGCAAGAGAGCAAATCAATGTAATTCTCATCACACAATCATCATCAGAGCATAGTATCACCTTTGCGGTTAACCCTAATGATGCGCATAAGGCTGTTCAACTCATCAATACCGAATTTGAATTGGAGCTTTTGGCTAATAAATTAAGTGTTCCTGTAATTGAAGTAGACTTAGGGATATTAGCTATCGTAGGGGAGAATATGAAACGTACGCCGGGTATGTCAGGACGTTTGTTTCATGCTTTGGGTAGAAACGGTATCAACGTACGTGCGATAGCTCAAGGTTCTTCTGAGTTTAACATTTCGGTAATTATTAATAAGGAAGATTTAGCCAAAGCGCTCAATGCGGTTCATGATGCTTTCTTTGCCGAACTGAAAAAAACACTTTATGTTTTCAATGTGGGTACAGGAAATATTGGAGCTACATTGTTCAAGCAATTGCATAAACAGCATGATTTCCTATTGGAACAGAATGATATTGAGATCAAAGTGGTGGGTATTTCCAATTCCAGAAAGATGGTTTTTAATCAGGAGGGGATTGATCTATCAGAATGGCAAGAGCAATTGGAGAATGAGGGAACGGCAGCAGATTTGGGTTCTTTTATCCAAGCCATGCAAGCCATGAATCTTCCAAACTGTGTTTTCATTGATAATACTGCCAGTAAATTACCTTCGACATATTATGAGGAGATTTTTAAATCGAATATCTCGGTGGTTACTTGTAATAAGATTGCCAATTCGGGTTCTTATGAACAATACAAATGTTTGCATGAAACAGCTAGAAAACATGGGGTAGATTTCTTTTATGAAACTAATGTAGGGGCTGGCTTACCAATCGTTCGTGTATTGAAAGATTTAATGCTGAGCGGAGACCGTATCTTGCGGATTGAGGCAATTTTATCCGGTACGATTTCTTATATATTTAATAATTTCAAGGGGGATGCATCATTTTATGATGTAGTGAAGAAGGCGCAGGAATTAGGTTACACAGAGCCCGATCCAAGGGATGACTTAGGTGGAATTGATTTTATGCGTAAGATGTTAATCCTGGCAAGAGATGCTGGTTATCCTTTGGAATCTGCTGATGTGCAGTTAGGTAATATTCTTCCTGAGCGTTGTTTACAGGCAAGTACTGTCGATGAATTCTATACGGAATTGTTAAAGGCAGAAGATTATTTCAACCAATTGAAAAAGGATGCGGAAGAACAAGGAAAGGTGATCCGTTACATTGGTAGTTTGGAAAATGGAGAAGTCAAGATCAGTCTTCAAATGGTGGATGAGCAACATCCATTTTATGCGCTTTCGGGATCTGATAATATCATTTCTTTCTGCACAGAGCGTTATAAAGATAGACCATTGGTGGTTAAAGGACCGGGTGCCGGAGCAGAGGTTACCGCGGCAGGTGTATTTGCCGATCTAGTCAATGTAGGTGCTTAAGCCTATCCATTTATTAATTATTACAAATAGATACAACAAGAAAATGAGCTATTCAGCAGTAGATATAAAGGAAGGTCAAGTGGCATTGGATTCTTCCAAATGGTTAAAAGAGGTACGGGTATTTGCACCGGCAACAGTGGCCAATATGATTTGTGGTTTTGATATTTTAGGATTTGCCGTAGATCATCCCGGTGATGAAGTTTTTATGGAACGCAAAGCGGAACCTGGCGTAACTATACGTTCCATTCAAGGAGATGATGGCCGACTGCCTTTGGATCCGGATAAAAACACGGTAAGTGCCTGTGTCAAGATGTATTTGGCACATTTGGGATTAAGTGAAGAAGTAGGTGTAAGTATAGATTTAATCAAGCATATGCCAATTGGTAGTGGCTTAGGCTCTAGTTCTGCCAGCACTGTAGCAGGTCTTTTTGCCATCAATACCTTACTAGGGGAGCCTTTGACGAAGGCAGAATTGATGCCTTTCTGTGTCGAGGGAGAGCGCCTAGCTTGTGGTCATGGACATGCCGATAATGTTGCTCCGGCCTTAATGGGAGGGATTACTTTGATTCGAGGTTATGAGCCTTTGGATATTATCAACTTGCCAGTTCCGGAGGATTTGGTTGCAGGGATTGTATTTCCACAGGTGGATGTGCCAACTCGGGATGCCCGTCAATTGATAAAAGAGAAGGTAGCTCTGAAAGATGCGGTTACCCAATGGGGAAATATCGCAGGTTTGGTTTCGGGTTTATTTACTTCGGATTATGATTTAATTAGTCGTAGTATGGAAGATGTATTGATTGAGCCGACAAGGTCCATCTTGATTCCTGAATTTGAGGTAATGCGTCAATTAGCATTAGAAGCTGGTGTATTGAGTTTTGGTATTTCAGGTTCTGGACCATCGGTTGTTGCTATTTCCAAAGGAAAGGAAGCTGCTCAGAAAGCCATAGATGCCATACAGGCGCACCTTAACCAGCAAGGCATAGAAAGCTTCCAATATTTATCTGCAGTTAACCTGGAAGGTCCTAAAGTGCTTTCTAAATCTTAAGCTTTAATCTTCAAAAACATGAAATTCTACAGTACCAATAATAAAGATTTGCGCGTTTCTTTTCAAGAAGCCGTTTTTAATTCCCTGCCGCAGGATAAGGGATTGTATATGCCGGAAGAGATTCCAAAATTGGATCCTTATTTTCTGAAACATCTGCCGATGTACTCTTTTCAGGAAATTGCTTTTACCGTGGCTAAAGCCATCATAGGAAATGATATTCCCGATAAGGATCTAAAGGCGCTCATAGACGATGCCTTGAATTTTGATTCTCCATTACGTTTCTTAAGTGCAGATACGGCAGTATTGGAGCTATTCCATGGACCATCTTATGCCTTTAAAGATTTTGGAGCTCGTTTTATGAGCAGAGTGATGGGTTATTTCTCCAAACAAGGGGATGATCTATTGGATGTATTGGTAGCAACCTCAGGGGATACAGGAGGAGCTGTAGCTTTAGGTTTCTTAGGCGTTGAAGGAACGCGTGTAACGATCCTTTATCCAAAAGGGAAAGTCTCCAAAGTCCAAGAGGAACAATTAACGACCAATGGTCAAAATATCCGTGCAATTGAGGTTGATGGTACTTTTGATGATTGTCAGGCATTGGTGAAGCAGGCATTTAATGATCAGGAATTGAATCAATCGCTTCGCTTAACCTCAGCGAATTCCATTAACATTGCTCGTTTAATTCCGCAGACATTTTATTATTTCTGGGCTTATGCGCAGTTGAAAGCTCAGGGACAACAAGAGGTTGTATTTACAGTGCCGAGTGGTAATTTTGGAAATATAGGGGCAGGCTTATTAGCTTATAAAATGGGTTTACCGGTAACACATTTTGTGGCTGCTACCAATGTAAATGATACGGTACCTCGGTTTCTGGAAACTGGATTATATGAACCAAAACCATCTGTTCAAACTTTAGCTAATGCAATGGATGTTGGAAATCCAAGTAATTGGGTTCGGATACAGGATATGTTCCAACAAGATCAAGTAGCTTTAAAAGCGATGGTTAGTTCTTATACCTATACGGATGAAGAGACGAAGCAGGGCATGAGCGAACTGTTTGATTCCTTTAATTATGTGGCTTGCCCGCATACAGCGATTGCCTACCTAGCTTCACAGCAATATAGAAAGGATCATCCGGGTACTTATGCTTCGGTATTCTTATCTACGGCACATCCTTGTAAATTTCCGGAGGCAATAGCCGAAGAAGCCTTTAAAGCAGTGAAACTTCCAAAAGGAGCAGAACTATTGGCAGATAAAGCTAAATTAGCAACCGAGATGCCTGTTGATTATCAGGTTTTCAAGACCTATTTGCTCGTTAATAACTAGACTTTGAAAAACTTAAAAAGGGGAATATTGTGTTGATATTCCCCTTTTTGTATGCTGTGAATGAAGTTTATAGGTAAGTTTTGAATTGTTCTTTTAGGTCTTTCAATCTACTTGGACGAATAGCATCCTTTTGTACTAACTCACCATTTTTCAGGATGATGTAGTGGGGGATACCAAATCCCCTTTGACCATTGAAATCTTTGGAGAACATTTCAGCTATCTGTTTAGATAGGTTTTCTGAAGCCCGCATATGATGGCCTTCGAGCTCATAATACTTGATCATTTCCTTCCATTTTTGATCCTCTTCTGCTCGATCTACCGAAATGAAAACCTTGACTATGTTATTGGCCTTAGCATATTCAGAAAGATCTTTGTTATAGGCAAACTCAGCCTTGCATGGTCCACACCAGGTTGCCCAAAGATCGATATAGACTAACTTGTCTTTAAAGTAGTCTTGTACTTGTTTGAAATCAGTAAATGATTCGTAATCTTTAATGAAGTGTGTGTTTTCACTGAAGTTTGCTGCTGCTTTCTGATTGAATTCACGAACCTTTTGGATTTCGGGTTCTAGATATGGAGAATAATTGCTGTTTGGATATTTCAATTTAAATTCATCAAATTTTGTAACAAGTAATTGCTCGAAATTCTCCTGCATCAAGGTGTTGGAGAACAGCATGGCTGTTACATATTCATCATTTACGATGTCAGGATTCAGTGTATAAGAATAAAACATAAAATCCAGGTAGCTGTCCTTTTTATCATGAGCTTGGACTTGTTTGAAAGTCTTTGGCTCAAAGTAATAACCTTCAAATGCATTTCGGATTTCTAATAAATCCATAAAGCTGCTGTTGTTCAAGTTATGTTTATCATGAAAGTCATAATTGGCGATTACCTTTTTCCAATTATTCACGAAGAAATTTGCTGTGGAATCAGGTAATAGGCCATCCTTTAATGCTCTTTTAATGCGATACATCGAATCTTGTAAAGCAAATGCTGCTAAAGAATAGTTGTAAGTTTTTATTTCGGCAGCTGCCATGTCAAAGAAAGCTTGATTGATCTCTTTATTTTTAAGTAAGGAATCCAATTGCCCAATCTCTTTGTTCATATTCTTGAAGATAGCTTCTTGTGCGGCTTCAATGCTGCCGTGTTTATGGAGGTGTTTTTCAGCAACCTGTTGATAAAAGGGTCTTTTTATAGTGTTAACATGTTTTTGTCCAGCTAGATTATTTCCACTAATACTAGCTTGAACTTTCTTATTGGCATCTGTGGTATAGTTAATATGGATTTTATCTCCTGGATTTAAATAAAGCTTGGTGCCAGTACCGAGATAATATATGGTATATGCTCCGGCATTTGATGCTGGATAAGTAAGCATGAGTTCATTCTGTTGATTCAAAGAAGTATCCATTTTACTGTCGTAAAAATAGGTTCCATTAACTGGAGCTTGGATTCTGATCTCAGGCTTTATGTTATCAGATTTAATAGAAATTTCAATTTGTTGGCCAAAAGATAGGAAGGGCAGCATGCATAGCGTAATGAGGGCATAGCACAGGATTCGTGTGGTTTTCATAAAAATTCAAATTGGTTACAGCTCTAATATACAGTATTTTGAACGAAAGATTTAGTTGATTTTTGTATAAAAAATAAAAATAATACCTTTTGTTTTTTTCAATTCTGTTTACTTTTGCAACCATGAAAAAAATAATCCTTAACAAAGGGAAGGATAAGGCTGCCTGGCAGTTGCATCCCTGGATCTTTTCGGGAGCTATAGCACAAGTGCATGGTAAACCGCAGAACGGGGACATCGTTTCCGTCTTCAACCAAGAAGCAGAATTCATTGCTTATGGTATGTATAATGGAAACTCAAGGGTGGCAGTTCGCCTTTTGGAATGGGATCCACAACAAGAGATTAATGAAGCTTGGTGGAGAAAAAGAGTGGCTAAAGCAGTCAATAATCGGAAAGCCTTATTGACAGAAAACAACAATACTGTTCGATTAATCTTTGCTGAAGCTGATTTCCTCCCAGGATTAATAGCCGACAAATATGCCGATTATATTTCCATTCAGGTGCATGCTGCAGGGACAGAAGCTGTCAAAGCCATCATCGTAGATGAGCTGGCAAACACTTTAAAGCCATTGGGTATTTACGAACGCAGTGACCTTAAGTCCCGTGAGCATGAGGGATTGCCCGATACCAACGGTCTTCTTTTCGGACAGACACCACCAAATTTTGTGGATATTATAGAGAATGGAATTAGCTATCAAGTAAATATTGTGGAAGGGCAGAAGTCCGGTTTCTATTGTGACCAACGAGAAAACAGAGCAATTACAGCTAAATATACCAAAGGTAAAAGGGTATTGGATTGTTTTTGCTATTCAGGAGGCTTTACATTAAATGCTTTTCGAGAAGGCGCTGCTTCGGTGACTTCCGTTGATAGTTCCGCTTTAGCGATTGAGACTTTAATAAATAATGTTCGTAATAATGGCTTTGATGTTAGCAAGCATCAGGCAGTACAATCGGATGTCAATAAATACCTTCGTGATTTAGGTGAGCAAGGGGAGAAGTTTGATCTTATTGTGTTAGATCCACCTAAATATGCACCTTCGCGTTCTTCATTGGAAAAGGCTTCGCGTGCCTATAAAGACTTAAATAGAAGAGGCATGCTTTTACTGAATAGTGGAGGATTGCTTTCAACTTATTCCTGCTCAGGTGCGATGGATATTGATACCTTCAAACAAGTTTTAGCTTGGGCAGCTTTGGATGCAGGAAAGGAAATTCAGTTTATTCATCAGTTCTCACAACCTGAAGACCACCCTGTACGGGCTTCCTTCCCTGAGGGGGAATACCTAAAAGGTTTGTTAGTTCGGGTATTATAACTCAACAAGAAATAGAAATAAAAAGGGCAAAACTGATCGTTTTGCCCTTATTTATTGTTAGAAAAGCTGTTAAATAGCTTTATTTTTTAATAAGATCTAACCAAGCTTTGGCCATTAAATTTGCCCCTGCAAGACTAGTATGTACACCGTCCGTTGTCCAATAAGCTCCATTATTTGCTTTCAATGCTTGATCAAATACTTGTTGGAATGGTAAGAACACGGCTTTGTATTCTTTTGCTAATTCTCTGGAAGCATTCTGGTATTTTGTAAACTCTGGAAACCAAGAGTCGTTCACATAATTGACATTGTTGACAGCGAAAGGCTCACAGATAATCAATTTTACATTGGGTAATGCTTTGAATGTTTTATCCAGCAATTCCTTGTATTGGCCTTTATACTGTTCAGGAGTATTTACTGCCCCACGGTCTTTCGTGCGCCAGAAATCATTGACCCCAATCATGATGCTGAGTACGTTTGGCTGAATCGCTAGGGCATCCTGATCCCAACGGTTTAATAAATCGGGAACACGGTTGCCCGAAATCCCACGGTTATAGATCTTGATGTTTTTAGAAGCATGGTCATTTAACAAGGTACTGGAAGCAAGCATAGCATAACCAGTCCCCAAAGCATTGGCAACATTGGGCTCTGCATTGGTTTTATTACGTCCAGCGTCAGTGATTGAATCACCTTGAAATAAAATAATATCATTATTTGCTAGGCTGATTTTACCAGATTTAGCTGCCGAGAAATCCTCAGCTTGTACTAGGGAAGTGCCAACGGTAGTCGCTGCTATACCCAATAAACCTTTCTTTAAAAAGTCTCTTCTGTTATTCATGTGTTTAAGTCTAGGTAGAAATTGTCTTAGCAAGTTAATGAAACTAACAGAATTTGACAATTGCTTCCCGAATTATTTTACATGCTTCTTTAATCTGTTCTGTGCTAATGGTCAATGGAGGAGCCACACGTAATGCTGTTTCGCAATGCAGGTACCAGTCGATAATAATCCCTTTCTCCGCACAATAATTACTTACTGCATACACCTGGTCGAAATTCTCTAGCTGCAAGCACATCATCAATCCTAAGCCACGTATTTCTTTTATTTGTGGCATTTGCAATTCCTCACGGAATAGTTGTGCTTTTTCAGCTACTTGTTCAACCAATTTTTCTTGAATGATCACCTCTAAAGAGGCCTTTGCAGCAGCACAGCTGACTGGGTGACCTCCAAACGTGGTAATATGACCTAACATCGGATTGTCTTTGATGACATCCATGATTTCCTTGGGAGCGACAAAAGCACCTAAGGGCATTCCACCACCAATACCCTTTGCCAGCATCAGGATGTCTGGTACAATATCGAAGTGTTCAAATGCGAATAACTTGCCTGTACGTCCAAAACCAGTTTGTATCTCATCAAAGATCAATAGCGCCCCTGTATCGGAACATTTCTGTCTCAAGGCCTTCATGTACTCCTTAGATGGAACACGTACGCCTGCTTCGCCCTGAATAGCCTCTATGATGACAGCAGCAGTCTGATCTGTAATAGCGTCCAAATCCGCTATGTCATTATAGGTTATAAAGTCGATTTCGGGAAGTAGGGGAGCATAAGCTCTACGATATTCGTCATTGCCAATCAGGCTAAGCGCACCTTGTGTACTTCCATGGTAAGCTTGTTTGGCGGCAATAATTTGTCTGCGTCCAGTGTATTTCTTCGCGATCTTCATGGAACCTTCTACGGCCTCTGCACCCGAGTTGGTGAGATAAACCGATTGAAAGCTATCTGGTAATACGTTCAACAAGTCAGTAGCAAACTGCACTTGTGGCGCTTGCACGAACTCGCCATATACGGTGACATGCATGAATTTGTCCAATTGCTGTTTTATAGCATCCAATACCTTTGGATGGCGATGACCGATATTACTCACATTAAAGCCAGAAACCAAATCCATATATTTCTGTTGGTTAGGGCCATAAAGGTAAATACCTTCGGCACGTTCAACTTCAATTAATCTTGGGGAATTGGATGTTTGGGCTGTATTTTTTAAGAATAGCTCTCGATTACTAATCATGATAAGATGGATAAAGTGCAAAAATAGCAAATATAGCTTGCTTTAGGGTAGGCTCTGTCTCGGGAATGCCATAAAAAAAGCTCCTTAAATGGAGCTTCTTTAGTTTTTATTTCGACCTTCAAGTTCTTTGTAGAGGAGTTTGATGAACTCTTGTTCTACTGCAAAGAATTGGGAAGACCGGGCTTGACCGATAACCTCGGCAAACTTAGATCGGTATTCTTTTTTGATTTCTACTTCTTGAGCGTCAAATTCAATGATATCTTGACTACCTCTGAAATTGCTTCTTTGGGAGTTTCTCATATCAGCTGAACGCTTATTCTTTTTTGATTTGACATCCATAATCTCCTTAAAATACTGATTGTATAAAGGAAAGAAGCGTTGAGCTTCTGCAGGAGTCAAGCGCAATTGTTTGGAAATGTAGGCAGCCTTTTGTTTCTCGATCGCTTCAAAACGTTCCTGATTAGACTGTCCCATAGCCACGGCACTTGCAAACAAAATCAGACAAATCGTTGTAATAACATGTTTTAAACGAACCATTATAATGTATAATTTAAGTAAAGTTCTAAATCTTCATCATCGATTCCACTACCAATCTGTTTAGAGTCTTCAGGCTCATAAATATACTCGGCAAACTCGCTGATATCTGATGCATCACTGTAACTTGAAAGATAATTTAGGATTTCCTCTTTAGGTATCTCATTCAAAGCTACGGAATTCTCCTTAGAAAATTGAGGTTGATCCTGATTAAAGCTGTTCCAAGTTAAGAAGATGGCTACAGATGCGGCTGCAACACCGCCTAACCAAGCATATTTACGTTTGCTGCTACCATGGTTCGCATCTTTAGTGGCAGCAGGCATTTGTATGATTTTTGTATCATTTACCTGATCCAAGATGCGGTCTTTCAATTGATCAAAGTATCCTTGCGGAACTTCAAATCCATCGGCTTCCACCGTAGCTTTTAGTTTTTCTACTGCAATGTTGGCCATCATGTGCTCTTCCGCTTCAGCAAAGTAACCTTCAGGGACGGTAAACCCATCCGCCATAGGTGCCAAGCTGTGCTCATCTTCTTGCACACGTGCCATAATCCTGTCGGTAAGACCTTCAAAGTATCCTTGCGGTACTTCTTGTTCTTGTTCGCTTTGGAACTTATCGATAGCTACCTGGGCCATCAGCTGATCTTCCATCTCCACAAAGTACCCTTCAGGTACCTGGAAGTTATCACCCCCCCGTAATCCGTCGAATTTAATGTTGCTGATCAGTTGCGATTCCAATGTATCGAAATAACCTTCAGGTGTTGTAAATCCTGTGTTTTGTTCTCCTTTTAGTTTTTCAAGCTTAGCTTGTGAAAGGATTTTCTCAGGAAGTTCATTGAAGTAGTTATCAGGTACAATGAAAGGGTTGACACGCAACGAATTAGGTAAGTGGTTGCTTCCCGTGTTTTCGTGATATGTGTTGTATTCTTTCATGGTACACTAATAGATGATTTAGAGGCCAAAAGGTTTAATCGTGCGCAGCAAAAAAGTTCTCTATTTTTTTAACTGCTAAATGGTATGAAGCTTTCAATGCACCGACACTTGTTCCCAATACTTCAGAGATCTCTTCATATTTCATGTCCTCGAAGTACTTCATGTTAAAAACAAGTCTTTGTTTGTCTGGCAAAGTTAGTATGGCTTGTTGTAATTTCAATTGTGCTTTATCACCATTGAAATAGGAACCGTCTGCTAACGATTCTGATAAATAAGCAGAGCTCTCGTCATCTAACGATACGCTCTGCTTCTGTTTCTTTTTATTTAAGAAAGTAATACACTCATTGGTCGCGATTCGGTATAACCAAGTATACAGTTGCGAGTCTTCCCTGAACTTTTCTAAGTTGCGCCATACTTTGATAAAAATATCTTGTACCACATCATCCGCATCATCATGGTCAATAACCATTCGTCTGACGTGCCAATAGATTTTTTGCTGATATTTTTTTAGCAATAAGCGGAAAGCCTCTTCGCGAGTACTTTCGTCTGCAAACTTTGCTATTATCAGGGAATCTTCCATAGGTATTATTTTCTGCTGATTACTTTGCGCACTGCATTTACAATATGTGCAGCGTCTAATCCGTATTTTTCCATTAATTGTGCTGGTGTACCTGATTCACCGAAGCTATCATTTACAGCAACATACTCTTGAGGAGTAGGCAATTTCTGCGCCAATAATTGCGCAACGCTATCTCCAAGACCTCCTAAACGGTTGTGCTCTTCAGCTGTTACCACACATCCTGTCTTGGTAACTGACTTCAAGATAGCCTCTTCGTCTAATGGTTTAATGGTGTGAATATTAATGATCTCAGCATTGATTCCTAATTTCTCCAATTCTTCACCAGCTTGAATAGCTTCCCAAACCAAATGTCCTGTAGCGATGATGGTTACATCAGTACCTTCATTTAACATGACTGCTTTACCGATCTCGAATGTCTGATCAGCAGGTGTGAAATTAGGAACTACCGGACGACCAAAACGAAGGTATGCAGGTCCTTCATGGTTTACTAACGCTAAAGTAGCTGCTTTGGTTTGATTGAAATCACAAGGATTGATAACAGTCATGCCCGGAAGCATTTTCATTAAACCGATATCCTCTAAGATTTGGTGAGTTGCACCATCTTCACCCAATGTTAATCCAGCGTGTGAAGCACAGATTTTCACATTCTTACCGGAGTAAGCGATAGATTGACGGATTTGGTCATAAACACGACCAGTAGAGAAGTTAGCGAAAGTACCTGTGAAAGGGATTTTTCCACCAATGGTTAATCCAGCAGCAATACCCATCATATTTGCTTCTGCAATTCCGATTTGGAAGAAGCGCTCAGGGTATGCTTTAATAAAGTCGTTCATTTTCAATGAACCGATTAAGTCAGCACATAGTGCGACTACATTTTCGTTCTGTTTTCCAGCTTCCAATAATCCGGCGCCGAAACCAGAGCGTGTATCTTTTGATTCTGTATACGTGTATTTTTTCATGTTATGCAGTCTGATTCGTCGGGAAAGAATTTAAGGCTCTAACCCTAAGAAGATCCAACAAAAGGGTCTACGAATTAATAATCACCAATTGTTCTAGGAATTTGATTTAAGGCGATCTCCAATTGTTCATCATTTGGAGCAACACCATGCCATTTGTGAGATCCCATCATGAAATCTACTCCTTTACCCATTTCTGTGTGTAATAAAATGATCACCGGTTTTCCTTTTCCAGTACGAGATTTAGCCTCATCTAGACCATTGATCACTTGTTGCATATCATTTCCATTAGCAACTTCCATGACATCCCATCCAAATGCTTCCCATTTAGCACGTAGGTTGCCTAGAGATAGAACATCATCAGTAGAACCATCGATCTGCGCATTGTTGTAGTCAACTGCTGCAATGATATTGTCCATTTTGTTATGCGGCGCATACATTGCTGCCTCCCAAACTTGACCTTCTTGCAATTCACCATCACCCATCAATACATAAACCAGGCTGTTGTCCTTGTTTAATTTTTTCGCTTGAGCAGCACCGATCGCTACAGAAAGACCTTGACCTAGGGAACCAGAAGCTACACGGATTCCTGGAAGGTGCTCGTGTGTAGTTGGGTGACCCTGAAGTCTAGAGTTGATTTTTCTGAAGGTAGCAAGCTCACTCACTGGGAAATATCCAGCGCGCGCCAATGTACTGTAGAAAACTGGGGAAATGTGACCGTTCGATAAGAAGAAAAGATCTTCTCCGATACCATCCATGTTAAAGGAAGGATCATGCTTCATGGCATGAAAGTACAATGCAACAAAGTAATCAGTACAACCCAAAGAACCTCCTGGGTGACCCGATTGACATGCATGTACCATACGAACGATGTCTCTTCTTACTTGTGAAGCGATTTGTTCAAGTTTTGTTATATCTGCACTCATCTTAATGTATAATATTTCGATAATTTGCGGATAAAGTTAATGATTTTTAATGAATAATAGACCGCTGTTGGGGGAGTATTTAGTATCAAGTAGTTAGTATTTAGACCCATGGTTTGTTATTGCATGAATACTTGTTGGGATGCTACACGTATCGACCGATTAAAGAATTAAAATCTCACATCTACTGTATGAAATATGTTTTTGAAATCTGGTGTCTCACGTCTGATTTCTATTATAAATTCGGACGGGCATTCTTTTCGTTCATGTCTGGGGATATATCTCCTTCAAACCAAATAAAAAAAGGACTTGTGAATCATCTCACAAGTCCTTTTTAATATCTTTAAGACTAACACGCTTACTTTCTCATATCTCAAATTTCAGCGATTTCACTTAGGTAATGTTTTCCGGGATAGGTCTTAATACTAACTACTAACTACTATATATTACCCAAAAGCGGTCTCTCTCTACATCGCATTCGCTACAACTTCATCCACTTCTGGGACCATACGTTTCAATAAGCCTTCGATTCCGGCTTTTAAAGTGATGGTAGAAGATGGACATCCTGAGCATGAACCACGAAGTTCAACCGTTACTATACCGTTGTCAAATGACTTGTAGGCGATTGCACCACCATCTTGTTCTACAGCTGGACGTACATAGTCGTGTAGAACCTGTTGGATTTTCACTTCTACATCATTTCCTTCGAATACCACTTCTTCGGAGTGCTCCTCAGGTTTAACAGCCAATTCAGATTCAACAGCGCCTTTAACGAACTCTTTCAATAATGCTTCGATATCCGACCATTCCGCATCTTCTGTCTTGGTGATGGTAACAAAGTTGCTGGCAAAGAATACACCATTTACAAAATTGAATTTGAATAATTCACGGGCAAATGCTGACTCTTGTGCTTTCTCCCGATCTGGATAATCCAAACTACCATTGATTAACAGCTTGTTAACCAAAAATTTCATGGTTGCCGGATTAGGGGTACTTTCTGTATATACGTTTATTGTTGCCATGTTCTCTCTAATAAAAATTTAACAAATATAGGGTATTTCAAGCTGTAAGCCCGTCATTGGGGCGTCAAAGCTTATAATTGAACCCCGGTATAATTGCTTGGTGATATAGCCTTGATCTCTGCCTTTACCTCATCGGATACTTGTAAGTTCTCTACAAATTCCGCAATGGTATCCTGCGTAACGTGGCTGTTTGTTCTCGTCAAATCCTTTAATGCTTCATATGGTTTTGGATATCCCTCACGACGCAATATCGTTTGAATAGCTTCAGCAACTACCGCCCAGTTGTTTTCAAGGTCTTCTTGGAATGCTGTTTCATTTAAGATTAACTTACGTAATCCGCGTAAGGTAGATTTAATCGCAATTAACGTATGCGCCATAGGGACACCTACATTACGCAATACGGTAGAATCCGTTAAATCACGCTGTAATCTGGAAATTGGAAGTTTCGCTGATAAATGTTCAAATACAGCATTCGCTAAGCCTAAATTACCCTCTGCATTTTCAAAATCAATAGGGTTTACTTTGTGAGGCATTGCCGAAGAACCGATTTGACCCGCAGTAATTTTCTGTTTGAAGTAATCCATGGAAATGTAAGTCCAGATATCACGACAAAGGTCAATAACGATGTTGTTGATGCGTTTCAAGTTATCGCAAGAAGCAGCAAAGTTATCGTAATGTTCAATTTGCGTTGTAGTTTGCGAGCGATCCAAACCTAAGACCTCATTGACAAAATTATTTCCAAATGCCACCCAGTCATTGTTTGGATAAGCTACATGGTGTGCATTGAAATTACCTGTAGCACCACCGAATTTGGCAGAGTAAGGAACCTGCGTCAATAAGTTCAATTGTTTCTCTATACGTTCGATAAAGACTTTGATTTCTTTTCCTAAACGCGTAGGAGATGCGGGCTGTCCGTGCGTACGAGCCAACATGGGAACTTTTTCCCAAGAATTAGATAATGATTTCAATTCGTCCACTAATTCTTGAATTGCCGGTAAATACACGGCATCAATGGCCGCTTTCCAGGAATAGGGAATAGCAGTGTTATTAATATCTTGAGATGTTAATCCGAAGTGGATGAATTCTAAAGAATCCGTTAATCCTAATTTCTCAAATTCATTTTTCAAGAAATATTCAACAGCTTTCACATCGTGATTGGTCACTTTCTCGGTATCCTTAATCCATTCAGCATCCGCCAAACTGAAGTTACGGTAGATATCGCGTAGCTTTTCATTTAAGCTACCATCAAAATGACTAAGTTGCGGAATGCCTGATTGAGACAGGGCAATAAAATATTCTACCTCCACCAATACACGGTATTTGATCAAGGCAAACTCGGAAAAGTAGTTTGATAAATCTTTCGTGCTATTGTAATATCTGCCATCAATCGGCGTAACTGCGGTAAGTGGGGATAATGTCATGAGTTATAATATATTTTGGCGGTAAAAATAAGGAAAGAGGAGACAAAAGACAATAGACATTAGACATCAGACGGTAGAAATGTCAAGATGTTACTTTACGAAATCTTGGATAGACTGGCTTCAACCTATAAATTCAATAGTCTGAAATCTGTTGTCTATCCTCTGTTGTCCTCGACAAAAACAACAAAAGCCCGTTTCTAAAACGGGCTTTTGGAGTATTTTTGAATTTGTTCGGATTATTGAACGTTTTTCTTCAAAGAATCAACAGCTTGCTCAGCAGTTGAATCAACAGCGTTGATTGCTGAATCAGCAGTGTTTTTCAATGAATCAGAAACAGCGTTTGCAGTTGAATCGATAGCGTTAGCAGCTGAATCAGTAGCAGCTTCAGTTTTAGTTTCAGCGTTGTTACAAGAAGCAACAGCTACAGTTAAAGCTAAACCTAAGAATCCGAATTTTAATACATTTTTCATTTTTAATTTTTTATTTAGTTGAAACAAATTTGTTTATTTAATCCTTAATACCTCATACCTTAGAAAGGTAACCCAAAAAAAATATTTTTTTTATAATCACTTTAAATGAGTTGATTCTCAGTAGATTATTTTAATCCTTTTTGCTTTGGGCAGCGCAAATATACTACTGTTTTGCTGATTTGCAACAACAAAAAACAAATTTTGTTAAATTTTTGTTATTTTTTTAAATTACATATATGTTCGATAAACTAAAAAATGCTATAAAGCTCTTTAAATCAGTGGATTTGGAGCAATTGGAAAAAATCTCACAGAAAGTTGATTTATCCGAAGTTTTGTCATCTGTATCAAAAATGGATGAAAATCAGCTCAAAATGGCCATGAAAATGTTGACTGGAAGTAAGAAAAAAAGAGAAGCTCCACCCATTAATGCCGACTTTTATGAGGTCTCCTCAAAATTATCTGCCGAAGATCAAGCCCTACAGATGAAGGTGCGGCATTTCTTGGAAACAGAAATTAAGCCTATAGTAAACAAATATTGGTTACATGATGAATTTCCTTTTGAGGTCATCCCCAAGCTCGCTGAGCTTAATGTATGCGGCTATGTCTATGAAGGCTATGGCTGTGCCGGTGGTACATCTTTAATGGACGGTATCATTGCCAGTGAGTTTGGGCGTATCGATCCTTCCATCGCTACATTTTTAGGTGTACAGAGCGGTCTTGCCATGGGGTCAATCTATATGTGTGGTTCGGATGAGCAGAAGAACGAATGGTTACCTGTTATGCAACAGCTTAAGAAAATTGGGGCTTTTGGCTTAACTGAACCATTGGTAGGTTCGGCTACTGCCGGTGGTCTTACCACCACCTGTAAAAGAGAAGGGGATACCTGGGTGCTAAATGGACAGAAAAAATGGATCGGAAACTCCACTTTCTCGGATATCACGATTATCTGGGCCAGGGATTTAGATGATCAACAGGTGAAGGGTTTTATCGTTCGAAAAGAAAATCCAGGGTTTTCCGTAGAGAAAATCAAAGATAAAATGGCCTTACGCATTGTTCAGAATGGATTGATCACCTTGACCGATTGCCGTATTCCGGAATCTGATCGCATGCCTTTTGCAAATTCATTTAAAGACACCGCCAAGGTGCTGCAGATGACTCGAGCAGGTGTGGCATGGATGGCAGTGGGATGTGCCCGTGGAGCCTATGAAAATGCCTTAGATTACACCATCAAGAGAGAACAGTTCGGAAAGCCAATTGCTTCCTTCCAATTGATCCAAAATCACCTGGTCGAAATGCTGTCCAATTTAACCGCCATGCAGACTTTGGTTTTCCGCCTGTCGGAAATACAGGACGATGAAAAACTAAAGGATGAACATGCTTCCTTAGCCAAGGTGTTTTGTACTATGCGTATGCGTGATATCGTTTCCAGAGCAAGAGAGGTTATGGGTGGGAATGGAATTCTTTTGGAATATAACGTTGCCCGCTTCTTGGCAGATGCCGAGGCTATCTATTCTTACGAAGGAACCAAAGAAATCAATTCTTTGATTGTAGGACGAAGCATCACAGGATTCAGCGCCTTTGTATAAGTTCTAAAAATAATCTGTAACAAGATAGCTTAGTGCACAATGATTTAATTGTGCACTTTTTTTATTTCCCATCTACCGCTACGTTACATCATTCCCTTAACACGCTAAAATTGATTTGAGTTTAAATACATTCAAGCTGTATAATGCTTATGGTTTGGGTTTAGACTCAGACGGAATTTCTAGGGATCCGATAGGGATCTTTTTCGGATCTCGTTCGCTTCTAACCAAACGAGATCCGAACGAGATCCGAACAAGTTCCGAAGGAGATCCGAAGAAGTAACGAAGGAAACCCTTGAAATAGATATGTGATGTGAGACCGCTTCGCTATTAGATTTGAGACTAAAACGGTAAAAAAAAAGACAAACGGAGATGAGACAACAGACGAAAGACACCAGAATTTAGGCGAAAGAATATGGGGTTTTTGGTGAAATTTATGATCGTATGGCAGGTGTTAATTGATCTGTTTTAAGTGGATAATTTGTGAATTAGGATGTAAGGACAGAGGAGTTGATTTGATATTTATCAGAGGGTTCATCTAAGCATAAAAAAAGCGACCGAATTGACATTCGATCGCTTTTTCTAAGTTATCCTTTATGGGGATTATTTCTTGTTTTTATTTTGTTGAGCTGCTTGTTGAGCGCGCATCATATCTTCCATTTTCTTTTGGAAAGATGATTTTTTCTCTGATTCTGGTTTCTTTTTGTGTGCTTCGATTTTCGCTAAGATTTTATCATCATTTACGAATTGACGAATCAATACTTGCGTTAAGAAGGTAAGTACCGCAGAAAGGAAGTAATAATAGTTCAGACCTGCAGGGAAGCTGTTTAATACAAAGAAGAAAATCAACGGCATAAAGTAACCGATGTATTTCATCTGATTGTTTGCTCCTGCGGATGTCGCGTTATTATACCAAGTGGTTAATAAGGTGGTGATCGTCATCAACACACACATTAACGAGATGTGATCAATAAATCCGAAGAGAGAAGGGAAAGTGATCGGCGCATCATAAGTCGATAGATCCTTAACCCATAGGAAGCTTTCTCCACGCAATTCGAACAAGTTCGGGAAGAAGAAGAAGAACGCTAGGGTAAATGGCATTTGCAATAGCAAAGGCAAACATCCTCCAAGCGGATTAACACCTGCTTGTTTATAAAGCTTCATTTGTTCTTGTTGCAACAACATTGGGTTATCATCGCCTACCTTCGCTTTAATCTCATCCAATTGTGGTTTTAACACACGCATTTTACCCATGGATTGGTATGACTTGTAGGTCAATGGGAACATCAATAATTTTAAGAACAAGGTTAAGATTAGGATCACAATACCGTAGTTCATGTTGAATCCATCAAGGAAATCAAAAATCGGTACAGTAATGAATTTGTTGATCCAGCTCATTGGTCCCCAACCCATATTGATGATTTTATCAAATCCATTCCCTTCAGCCTTTAAGGTTTTATACTTGTTTGGGCCGAAGAAGAAGCTGAAGCTGTATTGGGTATTTGGCTGATTTAATGCAGGAAGTTCCGCAGTAGCTTGGTAGTTCTTCACATAACCATCCTGGGTCATGAAAGTTGACTTCAATTTACTGTTGCTTAATCCTTCCTTACTGGTCAATACTGTTGAGAAGAAATGTTGTTTGAAACCGATCCAATTAACCTTTTTCTCGATAGTTTCTTCTTCATCACTGGTTTCAGAAAGGTGATCTACCGATCCCTCTACATCACGATAGTAAATAGCCGATTTCTCACGCTCAGATTTTACATTACGTTCTTTTTGAAGTAGGGTAGACTGCCAGTTCAGTAATACTGTCTGCGACTTCACATCCATCAGATCATTTAGACCAACTGCTTTCACGTCTAATTTCAGGTTATAGTCGTTTCCAGCAAGTGTATAGATGTAGTCGATGTATTTATCAGCAGCATAAGACAAGCGCATGGTCAGTGATTTGGAATCTTTTCCAGTAACGGAAAATCCAGCACCCTGAGCTTGGAAGTAAAGGTCATTGGTCTTTACTGCCTTACCAGGAATATTGAATTCTAATCCGAAACGGTTCTCATTTCCATCAAATAGAACCACTTTCGTTCCATCGAAATTCTTTTCTTCTTTTAATTCTACTGATTTAACACGGCCACCTTTGTTCGTTAATTTAACGATCAAGCGTTCGTTTTCTAAGATTAAATCTTGTTCCTGACCAACCGATGCAGCACCGAAAGGCTGAGTTAATAAAACAGAGTCTGGAGTTTGAGGTACTAATTGCGCGGTCTTCATGGAGTCAGCAACAGGGGCTGTTCCATTCTGGGCATGCTTAATTGAGTCTTGAAGTTGTTGTTCCTTTTTAATCTCGTCTTCTGAGGGCTTTAATAAATAAAAAGAGCCGATCAGGATACCGAAGATTAAAACAAAACCTAGAATGTTATTTCTATCCATTTTTTATTGTTTACTATTCTTTCGTCGTGTTCTTTAACTGCGATGTTTTCTTATGCGCTAAAGCAGCGGCTACAAAGCTAACAAAAAGTGGGTGAGGATTTACTACTGTTGACTTTAATTCTGGGTGAAATTGTCCAGCCACGAAAAAAGGATGGTCTTTCAACTCCACAATTTCCACTAATCCAGTGTCTGGATTGAATCCGGAGGCAATCATACCGGCCTTTTCGTAATCTTTCAAATAATCGTTATTGAACTCATAACGGTGACGGTGTCTCTCGGAGATCTTGGTCTTCCCGTAAATATGGAATGCTTTAGAGCCTTTTTTGATTTCACAATCATAAGCTCCCAAACGCATCGTACCACCCATATTGGTGATGTTCTTTTGTTCTTCCATCAAATTGATAACCGGATGTGGCGTTTTATCGTCCATCTCGAAGCTGTTCGCTCCTTTAAGACCTAAAACATTACGTCCAAATTCGATTACCGAACATTGCATCCCTAAACAGATACCAAAGAATGGGATCTTGCTTTCACGCACGAAGCGGATAGTCTCTAATTTACCTTCTAAACCACGCTCTCCAAAACCCGGTGCTACCAATACGCCATCAAGACCATTTAGTTTCTCCGATACGTTCTCTTGGTTCACACTCTCCGCCGCAATGTATTTTACCTTTACACGAGTCTCATTGCTTGCGCCAGCATGAATGAAGGCCTCAGCAATGGATTTATAAGCATCTGGAAGTTCTACATATTTACCAACTAAACCAATGTTGATTTCATCTGTAGGGTTTTTCAATCTACCTAAGAATGCTTTCCATTGTTCCAGGTTAGGTTCGTTTTTAGTCGAAAGTTTCAATTTAGCCAATACTGTTTTGTCCAATTGTTCTTTCAGCATGTTCAAAGGAACATCGTAAATGGTCGGTGCATCGATGGATTCGATAACCGCATTGATATTTACATTACAGAATAGGGCTAACTTCTTACGGATATCGTTATTCAATTTGTGCTCAGTACGACACACTAAAATATCCGGTTGTACACCGTATTCCAATAAGGTTTTAACAGAATGTTGCGTAGGTTTTGTTTTCAACTCACCAGCTGCAGCTAGGTAAGGAACAAGGGTAAGGTGGATCACCAAAGAGTCGTTATTGCCCAACTCCCAACGTAATTGTCTCACCGCCTCAATAAATGGAAGCGATTCGATATCACCTACAGTACCACCAAGTTCTGTGATGACGATGTCGTATTCCCCGGATTGACCAAGTAACAACATTCTACGTTTAATCTCATCGGTAATGTGTGGAACGACCTGAACAGTCTTTCCAAGGTATGCTCCTGCACGCTCTTGCTCAATAACGTGGCTGTAGATACGGCCTGTTGTCACGTTGTTGGCTTGAGAGGTAGGTACGTTCAAGAAACGCTCGTAGTGACCTAAGTCAAGGTCAGTTTCTGCTCCATCCTCTGTAACATAGCATTCACCATGTTCATACGGATTAAGTGTTCCTGGATCGATGTTGATGTACGGGTCAAATTTCTGGATGGTTACTTTAAAACCACGTGCCTGGAGAAGCTTGGCAAGGGAGGCTGCAATAATACCTTTCCCTAACGACGAAGTTACGCCGCCCGTAACAAAGATGTATTTAGTCATAGCAATATATGGATTTCTAAAGATTTTTGATCAAAATTAGGTGCGATCAAATGCTCTATGTACGGGATACAAAGGTATGAATTTTTATTAGATTTAGGATAAAAAAAATTCCTAGCAATATTTTTGAGTTTATGCTTTTGGGATCAATTTGTTAAATGCCTCTGCGATAACTTCAAGGAGAATATAAACCTGCACTGCCTGCTATTTTATCTCAATTTTTACCTTCAAATAACATAGAATTGCTTTAACTTTAATCATAAATTGAACATATCATATGGAATATAGAAGAATGGGTAAATCAGGATTGCAACTTAGTGTGCTGTCCTTTGGTTCGTGGGTTACTTTCGCAAGACAAACCGATGACCATACCAATGAAAGATTAATGACACAAGCTTATGAGGCAGGTGTCAATTTTTTTGATAATGCAGAGGTGTATTCAGCCGGCCAATCGGAAGAAATGATGGGTCGTGTCTTGAAAAAGCTTAACTGGGATAGATCTTCTTATGTATTGTCCAGCAAAGCCTATTTTGGTTGGAAAGGAGAGGATAAGAAACCAAACCAACATGGTTTGAGTAGAAAACATTTAATGGAAGCCTGCCACGAGGCTTTAGAGCGCCTGCAAGTGGAGTATTTGGATTTGTACTATTGTCACCGTCCGGATGCGAATGTGCCCATGGAAGAGGTGGTTCGCACCATGAATACCTTAATTCAACAGGGTAAGGTGTTTTATTGGGGGACAAGTGAATGGACTGCTGCCGAAATCATGGAGGCGCATATGATCGCTAAGGATTTAGGATTGGAAGGTCCTGCGGTGGAACAGCCTGAATACAATTTGTTCAACAGACGTAAATTAGAAGTGGATTATGCACCAATCTTCAGAAATGTAGGCATGGGAACGACCATTTGGAGTCCTTTGGCATCTGGTATTTTAACAGGTAAATACAATGATGGTATTCCAGAGGGGTCAAGAATGTCTTTGGAAGGTTACGAATGGTTAAAAGACCGCGCTGTGGTAGAGGATAAGATCAACCGTGTAAAAGCTTTGGGAGACTTCGCCAATGAATTGGGTGTGTCATTGCCAACGCTATCCATAGCTTGGTGTATTAGTAATCCAAATGTAACTACGGCTATATTGGGAGCTACTAAAGTAGATCAGTTGACTGAAAATCTAAAAGCTTTGGAGGTTCTCCCTTTGATGACCGAAGAAGTGAAGCAAAAGATTGATGATATTATGGGGACAAAGCCAGTTGTGATTCGCAACTAGTCTCTTAAATAGATGGTATTGAAATCCTGGGTTATGATAAATGGCTCAGGATTTTTTTGGTAGAGTTGGGTTAGGTAAGTAGAAAATAAAATAGGGCTATGACAGATGTCAAGCCCTAAAATATCTTTTACAAGAAGTTTTTCTCGATTATCTTTTAGCTTTGATACGAGCAGCTTTACCGGTAAGTCCACGAAGATAGAATAATTTCGCACGACGTACTTTACCTACGCTGTTTACTTCAATTTTTTCAATGTTAGGAGAGTTTATAGGGAAAATACGTTCAACACCCACACCGTTTGAGATTTTACGAACGGTAAATGTAGCGTTAACACCTTCACTGTTTAACTGAATAACCACACCTTGGTACACCTGTACACGCTCTTTATTTCCTTCGCGAATTTTATAATGAACGCTGATGGTATCTCCTGCTTTGAAAGCGGGAATTTCATTTTTTACTACCGCTTGTTCTTCTACAAATTTTACTAAATCCATGATTCTGAGTAATTAATAACGATATTTAACCTGTAAAAATCGGAATGCAATATTACAGCTTTATTTTTAAATATGGAAATACTTTTTGAAAATATTTTCCTTTTTATTCAATGCGTGCAAAAGTAGGGATTATTCCATTGGAATCCTTAAGAAATGTAAAATAATTTTTGGGGATTGGGGTTTGGAAGTCTTGTTATAAAATAAGAATCAATAAATGAGAAGGTTATAAAATTTTATTAAAAAAGACTTGACAAAAATAAAAATCGCCGTATATTTGTGCCACACAAAACAAAGGTGATACCATTTCGGGGTGTAGCGTAGCCCGGTATCGCGCCACATTTGGGATGTGGAGGTCGTAGGTTCGAATCCTGCCACCCCGACGTAACGGGATTTTTCCCGGATCATCATTGGGCTGCTCCAAAAAGAGCAGCCCTTCTTTTTTGAGTATCAGTAAGTTATGCTCGAATACGGGGTTGATCCAAGTTGTTCTAAATGCCCCCTCTCTGAAGGTCAGACCATGTTTGAACATTTCCCGCATAATGCTGTGCTGTACCGCGATAGAGGACTTTTTAAAGATAGCCGTCAGATTGAGCAGATAAGGTAATACGAGCAACTGTTGTTGGTAATGGTCTTCCGCACCCTGTTTGAGATAATTGATGCCGTCCACCAACTGCCCTCTTTCCGCCTTAAACCTGGTCATGTACTTTTTATAGGTAGAGACTTCAAGCTCCTCGTTTATCATGCGTTCTTCCAGACGGTCTATTTTCCTTTCGATTTCCACAAGCTGTTCCAATTTCACCTTTTCCTGTTTTTTACGGTTGTCCAGTTCCTTGTTGAGTTCATCTTTCACGTAGGAGACTATCCTGTCAACATCGTCCTGCCGCAAATTCAGAAAACTCACCATTCGCTCGTATTTCTCATGCAGGAGCTTGCCGGAGATATTTACGTTGCTGTGCTTGATACAACGGTAATAAATGTATTTTTTCTGGTTGCCCTTACTCCATCCGGCGGTCATCTTACCCCCACAGCATGGGCTTTGCAATAGCCCTTTCAATGGAAAATCCTCTTTCGGCTTCTGCTGTTCCTTACGCTTGTTGGTCGTCAGCATCTCCTGCACCATCCAATACTGTTCCTCTGATATGATTGGCTCATGCAAACCCTTAATGATACGTTCGGGCTGTTTCGGGGTAGCCGGTACTTTAACCAGACCAGCGTACAGACAGTTACCCAATACCCTTGCAACCGAATCGTTACCTGTTAAGGTGAAACCGATTTTTTTCGCCTCCTTATGGATGATGTAATGCGGAACACCGTTGAGGTAATCCCTAAAGATACGCTGTACGATAAACGCCCTGCTCTCGTCCACGACAAGTTTTCCCTTACCGCCCGGCTCACGGGCATTAATATAGCCGAAAGGCGCACCGCTGACGTGCCGTCCCGACTCCTGAGCCTGCCGGATACCCATTTTAGCCCTTTTGCGTATCATAAGGAGCTCATGGTTTGCCATAAGGTACTTGAACGCTCGTTGGATAAATACCGCCGGATCAGAAGTGTCGATGTCCAGCGGCTCGTTTACCGCCAGTACCGTCAGCCCGAAAGTCCTTTCCAATTGGTCTATCTTCTGCAACGCTTCGGCAAGGTTACGGCTGAAACGGTCATGGTCAAAAATCACGAGGTACTTTACCTGCCGTTTGTTCTCACGGATAAATTTCTCCAAAGCCTGGAAATCGGGACGATCAAACGTATAGCTGCTCTCTCCGTCATCCGTGTAGATGTCACTCAGTTCCACGCCGTTCCGCTCGCAATATTCCCGGATGCTCTTTTTCTGGTAGTCGAGGGAATAATGGGACTGGTCTTTGGTGCTCTTGCGCACATAGCCCATCGCTTTCATCTGTCCCCCTTTCCTTGTTGTTTTCCCCTTTTACGGGCAGGGACAACACCTACTTTAGGTATCATCCCCATAGCTGTAACTGCATTCATAAAAAAATGATAAATTAAACGTTCTCTGCCTTTATGGGCGTGTCGTCCTGAGCGGCTACAGAAACCTCTCTAATGATGATCTGCACCATAACTTCAGCCAATAATTTAAGCATTTTTTCGCTATTATCATGCTGTTTTTCAGTGTTTTTATCCACATCGCTATTCTTTTTTTCTATATTATCCTGCTGATATATAGCCAGTTCCTTATTATCTTCCATATTCCTTTTTACCCCAATAATCCCCCGAAAAAAAGACACAAAATCCCATATGGGAAAAATAAATGTGCGGGACAAAATATCCCATATGGGATAAACCCTGTTCCAGCTTTGCAACCTTTGGATTTATCAAATTCAAATCGAAAAGCTATGAAAGCAAGCAAAAAGATACCCGATCTCAAAGGCAAACTATATCCGAAGATCAAACGTGTCCGGCAGCAACCCCGGCAAAAAATCCGGCAATTGCTCCGTTCGTTCATCCCATTGAGCCAACCGGAAAAGGTAGCGGAAACCGGGCAGAAACCCCAACCTTAGCCAAAGGCATTTAAAGGAGTTTTCAAACAATCAATAAAGTATGAACCAACGTTTAAGAGCACTTTCGTTTAGGTGCTTTCTGGCCCGCGTGGGCGAGCAGCAAGATGTATTTTTGTCCACAAAAACATCTTGCCGTCCTTACGGCCGGGGACTTCGCGGCGGAACTTGCGAAGTCTGGGAACGTTCAAAAAGAGCAGACCATGTCACGAAAAAAAGCTGCAAACCAGCAGGAGCTTTTAACCTGCCCCATAAGGACAAGGGTTACCCAAAAGACCTTTGACAGGCTCGAAAAGATCAGAAACGAAAGCGACTGCCGGAGCGTTGGCGAAGTCACCCGCAAGATCCTGTCCCGCGAAAAAATCAACTGCTTTTACCGGGACATATCATTAAACGCCCCGATGGAGGAAATGGCACTTATACGCAAAGAACTGAAAGCCATCGGCATCAACATCAACCAGCAGACCCACCGTTTCCACACCAGCACAAGTCCGCAGGAAAGAGCCTTTTACGCACTAAAGACCGCAGAGCTATATAAAGAAGTAGACCGCAGGGTCGACGAACTCCTGTCCATCATTTCCAAACTCGCAGAAAAATGGTTGCAAAGATAATCAGCGGCAAGAGCATCCGGGGGATGCTGCACTACAACGAGGACAAGGTTATGGAAAAACAGGCCCGGCTGATCCTGTCCAGCGGCTTTGCCACCGACATCACTCAGTTGAGCCTTGTGCAGAAAGCGCAACGTTTTGAGAGCCGTACCATGCTCAATAGCAGAACAAAGACCAACGCCATCCACATTTCGCTCAATTTCGATGCACAGGACAGGTTGTCCGATGCACAGCTCCAAAAGATAGCCGCCGACTATATGGAGCGTATCGGCTTTGGCGAACAGCCGTATCTGGTGTACAGGCACACCGATGCCGCCCACAGCCACATACACATCGCCACCACCAATATCAAAGCAGACGGCGAACGCATCGACATCCACGGCATAGGCCGCACCCTGTCCGAGACCGCAAGAAAGGAGATCGAGAAAGAATATCGTTTGGTACAGGCTGAGGGCAGGCAGGCGAGCAATGCACTGGGTATCAAACCCGCCGACATCGAAAAGGCCGTATATGGCAAAAGCCTGACCAAAAGAAGTATTACCAATATCGTGAACGCCGTAATCCGCACCTATAAATTTACGTCCCTTGCCGAAATGAACGCCATCCTGAAACAGTTCAACGTTACAGCAGATCGTGGCAACCAGAACACGTTCATGTACCAAAAAAATGGCCTGCAATACAGTATTATAGATCAAAATGGAAAGAAAATCGGTGTCCCCATCAAGGCAAGCACCATTTACGGCAAACCCACTTTAGCCAATCTGGAAGAAAAGTTCCGGCGGGGCAAGGAAAAGCGCAGGCCTTATAAAGAGCCGCTCAAAGCAGCTATTGACGCCATTTTCGCCAAATATGGCGACCTCAGCAAAGCAACGTTTATCAGGGAACTTGCCGGGCATAACATCCATGCCTCATTCCGCCAGAACGAACAGGGGTTTACCTACGGCCTGACATTCGTCGACAACAGGAACAAAACCGTATTCAACGGCAGCGATCTGGGCAAGGGCTATGGCGCAAAGGCTATCATGGAAAGGTTCGGCACCACGGACAAACCATTGAAGCCGGAGCAGAAAACCTACCTCAAGCCGCCCCCGCAGACAACATATCTCAAAAAAGGAACTGTCGCCAAGACCTATCTAAAAACACCGGCACAGCATACCAAAGGCCTGCTCGACAAAACCCGAACGGATTACGGCCTCGGAGTGCCACGCCGGAAAAAGAAGAAAAAACGGCTGCCTGAACAGGATCAGCAGCAGGAACAAAGTTTATAGTCCTGCCAAAATCTCAATACTCATATCTCACATCTCACATCTCAATACTACCATTATGCAAACCGGAGAAGACACCCAGGGACTGCGCAAGATCATAGATTTCACACGGCTGATCAGCCTGTTCATCCTTGCCATCCATTTTTACATTACCTGCTACACCGCATTCAGCCAATGGGGGCTTACGGCGGACATTACCGACCACATCAACGAAAACATCGCAAAAACAGGCCTGTTCAACGACATCTGGAAGCCCAAGATCGCCGCCCTGCTTTGCCTGCTCGTTTCCCTTGTCGCCGTCAAGGGCAAAAAGGACGAAAAGATACAGATCAGGCCCATTATCGCCTACCTGCTCACCGGCCTGCTGCTTTACTTCATCAGCTTGCTGTTTTTCTACCTGCATGCAGCAGCCACCGCCATAGCTTTATTATATATAGGTACGACCGCCACAGGTTATATGCTGATCTTAACGGGTGGCGGCCAGCTGTCAAGACTGTTAAAAAATAAGCTGAACAAAGACCCTTTCAATACCGAGAACGAGACCTTTCCACAGGAAGAACGGCTTTTGGAAAACGAATATTCCGTCAACCTACCGGCAAAGTACCGGCTAAAATCAAAGATCCGCAACAGCTGGATCAATATCATCAACCCCTTTCGGGGCATTCTAGTCGCCGGAACGCCCGGAGCCGGGAAGTCCTACTTCGTTATCCGCCACATTATCGACCAGCACATCAAAAAGGGCTTTTCCATGTTCCTGTACGACTTTAAGTACGACGACCTCACCAGGATTGCCTATAACAAGCTGCTCCGGTACCAAAAGAACTACAAAGTAAAACCTGCCTTTTACATCATCAACTTTGACGACCTGACCCGTACCCACAGGTGTAATCCACTTGATCCGGCCGGCATGGACGACATTACCGATGCGACCGAGGCCAGCCGCACCATCATGCTGGGGCTGAACAGGGAGTGGATCAAAAAGCAGGGAGACTTCTTTGTCGAAAGCCCCATCAACTTCCTGACCGCCATTATCTGGTACCTGTGCAGGTACGAGGACGGAAAACTCTGCACCCTGCCCCACGTCATCGAGCTGATGCAGACCGATTACGACCGGCTCTTTGCGATACTCGAAACAGAGGAGGAAATCAAGGTACTCATCAACCCTTTTATATCCGCCTACCACAACAAGGCGATGGCACAGCTGGAGGGGCAAATTGCATCGGCAAAGATCGGGCTGGCAAGGCTGTCCTCTCCACAGCTCTACTACGTACTTTCGGGCAATGACTTTACGCTGGACATCAACAATCCCCAAGAGCCCAAGATTGTCTGCATGGGCAACAATCCGCAGAAATTGCAGGTCTACGGAGCGGTACTATCCCTGTACATATCAAGGATGCTCAAGCTGGTCAACCGCAAGGGACAGCTCAAAAGCAGCCTGGTCTTTGACGAATTTCCTACCATTTATGTCGGCGGGGCATCGGGCGTGGACGGACTGCTGGCAACCGCCAGAAGCAATTTTGTGTCCACCACGCTGGCGGTGCAGGATTTCAGCCAGCTAAAGAAAGATTACGGGGCCGAGCAGGCGGACGTGATTACCGGCATAGTCGGCAATATCCTCAGCGGACAGGTAACGGGCGATACGGCCAAGAAGCTGTCCGAAAACTTTGGCCGTATCGTACAGGACAAAGACAGCATGACCATTAACAGAAGCGATACTTCGACCACCAAGGCAACCCAGTTGGGCGACGCCATACCGTCCGCCAGGATTGCCGCCCTGTCGTCCGGTGAGTTTGTGGGCATGGTAGCCGACAATCCCGACCAGAAAATCAACCTGAAAATGTTCCATTGCGAGATACAGAACGACCATAAGGCCATCAAGACCGAGGAAGATGCTTATAAACCTATCACCCTTATCGAACAGGTAACAGAGCAAGACATACAGGAAAACTATAAAAAGATAAAAAGGGACATCATGGAGCTTATCGACCGGGAATTATCCCTGATCAATACCTTGCAGGAACCGGAAGAAGCCGTACAGGCAGCAGAAAAAACGCCCGCCTGCGATGATGAGGACGAAAATCCGGGGCAGGCCGTTTCCATGTAGCATATATCCTCTTAATGTTAACAATAAATTAACCAAAACATAATCTCGGCATCCCTCCCTTATTGGCTAATTTTGCGTTGGAATTCCGTTATCCGACATGGCAAAACAGGAAACAGACAAGTACATACAGCAATGGCTGAAAGGCGACGAACAGGCCTTCCGTCATGTCGTGGACGGCTATTTCCACCAGATGTCCGCCTTTGCGCTGCAAATGGTACAGCATCCCGAAGATGCCGAAGAGCTGGTCATGAATGCCTTTCTGAGGCTGTGGCAGCACAAGCACCGCATCGTCTACGTGTCACGGCCGGAAGAATACCTGTTCGGCATCCTGCGCCGGGAAATCGTGGCACATGCCCGCAAGCGTGTCCTGCTGACCGAACCTCTGGACAACATCGAACCGGAGGATCTGGGAACGGTGGCACACCCGGAGCTGGGCATGCAGGAACTCCGCAGCAAATACCAGGCGGCATTGGACAAGCTTACCCCCCGACAGAAAATGGTGTTCCGCCTGAGCCGGGAGCAGGACCTCAGCCAGCAGCAGATTGCCGACAATACCGGCCTGTCCGTCAACACGGTGGGCAATCACATGAATGCCGCCCTGAAAGTTTTCAGGGAAGAATTCAAAGAATGCCCCTCTGCCTTGCTTTTATTCGCATGCAGCAGCCTTACAGCCCTGTTTCTGTAGGGAAAACCATCCCTTCTTTGTGTTAACCCCATATTAACTATTCTGGCTGAATATTAATAAATCATGAAATCTCACTTTTCATATAGTGGCTGGACAGCGTTTTTGCATTGTTTATAGTAGAAGGCAGATGGTACTGCCTCAGAACAATGGATAAAATGACCCGACCACCAAAAGAAATACTGCTGCGCTACTTCAGGGGAGCCTGTCAGCCCCATGAACAGGAGCTGGTAGAACTCTACCTGTCCATGGATACAGACAAGGACTATATAGAGGCCTGCATAGCCGAAGCATGGGATCAGTTACCGGCCCGGGAGGACACCAGCCCGGACGGCCCCGGACTGGAAAAATTCATGCGGGAATTTGAGCAAAGGAAAAAGACGGTCATACAGCTCCCTCCCGATCACGGGGCAGTCCACGGCAGCAGGTTCAGGCCGGCAGTCTGGATGAAGGTTGCCGCAGCGGTCTTGCTGCTGGCCGGGGGTATTGCTTTGCTTACCTACAAGACGAATGTCCACACGCCCGCTGCGCAGCTGGCACAGCAGGAAGCTATCCTTCCCGGCAGCGAAAAAGCGGTGCTTACCCTTGCCGACGGATCTACGGTTTCACTTTCAGAAGCCAAACGCGGCGAGATAGCCCTGCAGGAAGGCCTGGCGGTAGAGAAGACCGCAGACGGGGAAATCGTTTACCGGGCAACCGGTACAGCCGCGATAAAACCCGGTGCTTTCAATAAGGTCGCCACACCCAAAGGCGGGCAATACCGCATCACCCTGCCCGACGGCTCGGTAGCCATGCTCAATGCCGCATCCTCGCTCAGCTACCCGGTACATTTCGGCGAAAAAGAACGCCGTGTAAAAATGACCGGGGAAGTGTACTTCGAGATAGCCAAAGCAACCGGCAGCAACAACAAGCGCATCCCTTTCTTTGTGCAGACCGAAAAACAGGAAATAGAGGTATTGGGAACGGTGTTCAATGTTAATGCCTACGCCGATGAAGCCCATCAGCTGACTACACTGGTAGAGGGCAGCGTCCGGCTCAAATCGGAAATAGACAACAGCTACACCGTACTGAAACCCGGTGAACGGGCGGCCGTTGGCACCTCGGTGATGGTATCCCCGGCAAATATAAAGCAGGAGCTGGCATGGGTAAACGGCAATTTTGTGTTCCAGCGGGAAGCGCTCGGCAGCATCCTGCGCAAAATATCCCGCTGGTACGACCTGGAAGTAGCATGTCCGCCCGAGCTGGCGAATATCACCTTTACCGGAAAGGTCTCCCGCAGCCAACCCCTGTCTGCCGTGGTAGCCATGATTGCCGCTACCGGAAAAATAAATGTACAGCTTAAAGAAAGGAGGATCATCGTGACAAAGTAATTACCTCCCAAAGCGATGACCTCTGAAAAAAAAGAGGCGAAGATGCTCGAACATCTCCGCCGGATAATTAAGGTCGTCTGAAAAAATGCGTGAACAAGTTTAAAAACAACAAAATTATCAGACAAAAATATGAAATATTCATGGGCAGGCAAGCCTGCCAGCGAAAACCGGTATGAATTCATACCGGCAGCACCAAAAAAATTAAAAATAACAATCAATTTTTATCAGCTCATACGTGTGATGAAACTTACCATAATACTGATGACCTGTTTTATGATGCAGCTGAGTGCTGCTACCTATGGGCAACGCCTCTCAATCAACAAGCAGAATGTCTCTCTGGCAGTTATTCTGGAAGAGATAAGCGAAAAAACAGGATATGATTTCTTTTACGATGCGGAAATCTTTGATGCCGCATCAAAGGTTACGGTCAATGTCAGCAATGCGGATATTGATAAAGTACTGTCGCTTTGCTTTTCCAACCTGCCTTTTGATTATACGGTCAACAATAAGATTGTGACCATCAGGAAGGTTTCAAATGCTGTGACAAAAGGAGCTGCACCCAAAGCCACCCGCCAACAACCCGGCCGCATCAGCGGCAAGGTGGTAGACGACCGTGGAGAGCCCCTACCCGGTGCATCCGTAAAAATTGTACAGACCAACCAGGCCGTACAGAGCAGCGTGGACGGAACATACAATTTCAGCCTCATGCCCGGCAGCTACACCATAGAAGTAAGCTATATCTCGTTTCAGACCAAACGCATTACCGAAGTAGAGGTAAAGGCCGGACAGGCTACCGACCTCAACATTGTACTGAACCCTGCCACCAATGAACTCAGCCAGGTAGTGGTGACCGGAGACTACAAAAAAGAAAGCGTTGCCGGACTGTACGCTCAACAAAAGAATGCAGCGAGTGTGACGGACGGTATCTCTTCCGAACAGATTGCCCGTACACCCGATAACAATATTGGGCAGGTACTCAAAAGGGTAAGCGGTGTGACCACCGTGGACAACAAGTATGTCGTGGTTCGTGGATTGGGCGACCGCTACAACCAAGCCATGGTAGATGGCGTTGTACTGCCCAGCACCAGCATGAACCGCAGGAATTTTTCCTTCGATGTAGTACCGCAGGAGCTGGTCAGCAGCGTGGTGGTCAACAAAACCGCTACGCCCGATATGTCGGCAGAGTTCTCCGGCGGGCAGGTCATCGTTAATACGATGGATATACCTACCGAAAACTTTACTACCCTGACCATTGGCTCCGGGATGAACACCCAAAGCACCGGAAAGAATTTCTATACACTTGGCGAACGCAAGGGTGCTGACTACCTCGGCCTGAGCAACCATCGTAAGGAACCTGCCGGACTACAATCGTGGTATTGGTACACGAATGGACACACCCCACCGTTAGGACCAAATGGCAACTATCCCGCTACACCGCCTTCCGGATATACGGATTGGAACGATGTACCGCTGACGCCCGGCTCCGACATTCCCTACACCAGCTTAGATGCTATTGCACAGAGCCGGAAGCTGAATGCCGCCGACTTGCGTGTGGCAGATTACAAGGCCATCCCTTTTTCGAATGCCCGTCTATCGTTGGGACGTGTGTATGACCTCAACAACAACCTGCGCTTTGGTTTTTCAGGTGGTGCTACCTACCGCAACCAGCAGACCATAGTAACGTTCAACAATGTGAGGGGGCAGGAAGCGAGTACCAATCACATGGAAAGTGAAGAAAACAATCCCGGTACATCCTATCGTTTTAACAGCACCATCGGTGCGGCACTGAACATGGGCTTGCAGGGCACCGGCTTTAAGATTGTGCTAAAAAACATGTACTCCCATATTTTTCAAGACCAGTTTAACGAGACCTACCGCATCAACTATGGTGCAAGCAACGAGGCGAAGTATCGTGAACTGTTTCAAGACCCGCAGGCTACCGCAGTATGGCAGCACAAACTGGAGGGGCAGAACCTATTGGGCAGTACCGGCGTGAAGCTGGACTATACGCTGGGGCTTACCCGTATTAAGCAACAGAACCAAGACCAGCGCAGGATGAAATACAGGCGCTCGGAAACTATTGGCGGTGTAGACTACTTTCAGACCCCAAATATCTATACCCCCAACCGTCTGGACAGTGACTATGATTACCGCATGTGGACGGACGTAAAGGAAACCGATTACAACTGGGGATTGTCTTTCAGCAAAGACTTTACGCTGGGCAACCGCATCAAGAACACCGCTAAGCTGGGCTACAGCGGCTGGAACAAACAACGTACCCTAAGCGTCACCAAGCTGATACCCTTTACCAGTTTTCAGGATAACCTCAATCCTATCGAGGGATTGTACAGCGATATCCTATCAGCAGACCGTGTGGGCGCAGAAAAAGGACAGGCCTACTATTGGGCAGATAACCTGAACGGCCCTGCGTTTGATGGCAGCATGGCAACACATGCACCCTACCTGATGTTAGACCAACGTTTCTTCGAGAAGCTGCGCCTGGTATATGGCTTAAGGGCAGAGCATTACAACCTTGCCAACAGACAGGAGGAATATATTAAACGCAGATTTGGGGAAATAGACAATAACTGGGCTTTATTCTCTACCACAGGAGAGAAAGACTGGCGCTTGCTGCCCTCTGCCAATCTTACGTATAGCCTTACCCCGCAGATGAACGCCCGTTTGGCATACAGCAAGACCGCCATCCGCCCCGATTTCAGGGAAAGCGGCTACTTTGGCTTCTACGATTTTGAACTGGACGCTAACATCAGCGGCAGACAGGTGGTATCTACCATTGTGGACAATTTCGACCTGCGCTACGAATGGTATCCATCCGCCGGGGAAATTATTTCCATATCGGGCTTTTATAAAAAGATGAAAGACCCTATCGAACTGGTCTTTGTGCAGGATGGGCAGTATCGTTTTCAAAATCAGTATGCAGCCAAAAACTATGGCGTGGAAATGGAAGTCCGCAAATCGTTGGGTTTTATCGCCGATAAGCTCTGGCTGCACAACATCACTTTGTTCGGTAACGGAACGCTGCTGAAATCAAAGGTAGAGGTACAGGATGTACCCATGCCGGGCGAAAACCGGGAAACCGAGCGCTATCCCGAATTGGACAGACCCTTGTACGGGCAGGCTCCGTGGGTTATCAACGGCGGTATTGCCTGGCAGGATGATATTTTCGGCTTCACGGCAAGCTATAATAAATCCGGACACCGCAGCAATACCATCAACTTAGATCCTGCATCAGTGGAATACGAAAAAGGGCGCAATCTGCTGGACGTACAGGTAAGCGCCCGACTGTTGAAAAGGAAAGCAGAACTGAAACTGGATGTAAGCAACCTGCTGGATGAGTATATCCTTTTCTACCAGAACATCAATGCGTATGAACACGATGACCCTAATGCGACAGGAGCTCCCATGAAACTTAAAAATGGCAACACCACTGCCTATGAGCGGGAAAATGACGACCGTGTAACCTACCGGGCAAAGACCGGAAGAAATATATCGCTCTCATTTACTTACAAATTTTAAGAACTAATAAAACAAAAAAGATATGAACATAAAAATAACCAAAGGGCTGTCAATACTATTGCTGCTGGCGCTTAGTTTCGCAGGTTGCGAAAAAGGAGATTATACCGAACCCTATACTGAATTTGGTGAGGTGTATTTTGATGCAAGCCAAACAGCAAGCTATCAGACAGGTCATCTTAAAATAAAGTACAATGGTAATTCGATTGAGATACAAAGTGGTACTAATGGCCGTGTCCGTGTGCCCCAAGGTGAAGGGAAATTTGAATTTTACGATGAAAGGACGGGCGAGGTGTTAGGAGGAAAAACGGTAAATATCATTCCCGCAAGTCCCGAAACGTTTAACCTGTTTCAGCCTACCGAAACTGATCCGATAGCTTTTCTCGATCCTAATGGACAAGCAGATGAAGAAGCCGCTCCGGCGGAATTTATGAGACTTAAGATTGCAAATTATGCTGGAGATTTATTGCCTAAGGATCTTGATATTGTAGTGCTTGGGTTAAATATGAACTTCGAAACTGTAGAATTGGCAACTTTGGAATCTGTATCAAACAACATAGGAGAAGAACAATACAGACAGATCCCTACAGGGGGAAGCGATATATTAGCCTACACTTTTAAATTTAGGGATAGGAAAACACAGGAATTTGTAAAAATGCATGGCGGCGAAGACTATTGGAGCCAAAACTTCTTTTTGTATCCGGATATGATTTCTCCCTATCCAGAAAAACGAGTTTACACTATTTATCTTAGATCAATTGAACAATGGGGAGAGCATCCTCTTTTTATAAAATTAGGAGATAAATATTACGAAATATCTCCTGAAATATTATATGCTAATTAACAGCCTCATATGGCGAAGGAATGCTGGGTTGGTTAAGTGGGAAAGGTTCTTGTGCCTTATAAGATGATAACAACACAACAATAAAACAACATTGAAAGCCATCAGCAAGCGACAGCACCAGGCATTAATAGCCGCTCTGCAACAACTAAAGGAGTTGTCGGTATCTTCTTCCAACTTTTCCAAAGTTCCGAACTTTGGAAAAGTTTCGGAAGAAGCTGCTTTGTCCGCTGATGGCTTTTTACCCTACATTCAGTCACTAAGCGAACGGTTCAGTCATTACGAAGCACTGCTTTCCCAACTGGCAGATTGCATTGCAGAGTATGAAGCCCTGCACAAAGAAGTAAGGGTAAACGTGGTAGCACCGGTGCTAAGGCAGGTAAAGAAAGAAACCCGCATTTCGCAGCGCAGAAAAGAGCAATACCGCCTGGCGGTGGAGTATGTGACGGTATAGAATTTTACAGAAGACAGAAAGATAAAGACATGAACACAACGATATTGATTATTTCGCTGATACTACTGGATGCTTTGCTGTTCTGGTACTCGCTGCACCTGGACAGGCGTATACGCAGGGAGTTTGGTGTAAACATCAACCTGTAACTTTTTATTTTTTACTTTCTACTTTCTACTTTTCACTTTGACAACAATAGGCTGTACACAGATGCACCCCGCCACATTGGCGGCCATCATCATCGAACTTATTATATTGGGCGCACAGGCTGCACTCTACCTGCAACGCCCCCACGACAGGACAAGGTTGGGGTATATCATCCTTTTGTTGCTCCTGCTCGGGTTTAACTTCGTAAATGGACTGCTGCCCAATCCGGGCTACGCTTTGCCCATCTATGTCCAGCACATCATCGTCAACACGTTCGGGTTTATGATCGTGTCCTATTTCCCCTTTTATTTTTACCGGTTTTTCGGTCTGGAGAAACTCCGCTTCCTCGCCGTTTATGGCGTACCCCTCTTTCTCCTGCTTCCATACTTTTCTTTTTTCGTTGTCGGCCTTTCCATCCACGAGGACATTGCATATACCCACCGTTACGGTTATATCGTCCCCACGGTCTATGCCTTGGTGCTGTTGGCAGGCATCGGCAGAGCCATCCGCTTTGCCTACCGTGAACACCGCAACCGGCACCTGTTCACCGAAGAACTGGCGGCATATATAGCCATCATGCCCTGGGCGTTTCTGGCTCCTGTCGTGTATTTCGGCTGGGGGCAGCTCACCGAAACGCTGTTTACCAATCTGGGTTTCCTTGGGCTCAGCGTATTTTTGCTGTACCGGTCGCTCAACTATGAGCTTGCCGAGAAAAGGGAGCTTGCTGAACTGCGTGAAATGGGAATGGCACATGCGCCTTACTTTGAGGAAAACTGTGTGCATTATGGTTTGAGCGGGAGGGAAAAAGAGGTTGCGCAATATATCCGCCAGGGACTGCGCAACAGGGAAATTGCCGACAGGCTTTTTATTGCCGAAAGTACGGTCAAGAAGCATATCGAAAACATGTTCCATAAGACGGGGGCAGCTGGCCGTATGGAGCTGGTACACGTATTGGTGTACAGCATTTCCCATGAAAAATAGCGGTTAAACGTTACCTTTTCTACATAAGGCGTACAATAACCATCCTAAAGACGTATTGACACCTGTGCCGCCTTAGCCGAATTTTGCTCTCTTCATCAATGCGCAGACCTATGAAACATAGCTACCTTTTCCCTGTCCTGCGGCGAGAAATGGATTAAGGACAAATACATCATACCGGACAGGGTTTACTAAAATCCGGACTATGATAAAGAAATTCAGCGACGGAGAATTTATCCGGCTCAGGGACGGCCTTGCAGATATTGCGGCCCGGCAGGAGCCTGCACATATCAGGCTGGCCGATGAGCTGGCCTGTATTGCCCATTCCATAGACGAACTTGACGGTTTCGTTGGAAAAAACGGTTTTGCCGGCCTCTGCCAGGAGATCGACTACTACAAGAATATCTATCCCACCTTCCAGAGCCTCTATGTCTATCAGGCCAGTCTTTACCGGCTGGAAGCCAGCCTGCCGGACTGGGACAAGCGTTCCCTGAAGAAATTTTACCGGGAACGCCAGCAGCGTTTGCGGCAGGAAGTGGAGAGCGAACACATCCATTACACTTATTTCAAGCTCGGTGCGGACGATCTGGATGACCTGTATTTCAGGAAAGACCCCGGACGCTGCAGTGTGCTGATGCCCGTCCTTATCGAACCGCTGGCCTATAAGGCTGCGCCCATGAGCTGCCTTTTTGCCCGTTTCCGTGCCGCAGAGATGCTCTATAGCCATATCGAGGGCAGGTTGCAGGCACTGCAGCCTGTAAAAGAGGGCAAACCACGCAGAAAAGTGCAGTGGACAGGGCCTGTTATCCACCTGATCGAGCTGGCCTACGGCATTTACCTCAACGCACAGGTCGAGGGCGGCAATATCGGTATCGTGGAGTTCTTCGGGCTGCTGGGCGAGTTCTTTGGTGTCAACCTGGGTATCCCCAAAAAAGGCTTCGATGACCTGAAAAAACGCAAACGCCTCAGCAAAACGCACTTTACCGACCAGATGCGGGAGAAACTGCTGCAACAGATGGACGACGAGGACATATGGAAGCCCGGAAGCTGATTTTTAAAACCGCTTTTCGGAGTGTTTCGGGGCTGTTTTTCCAGCTAAATATCCCATATGGGATAAGAAGTTTTGCGATCTGGCAAACTTTGCTTCCGTCAATCCTGTCGTAATGGAGCGGCAGGTAAAAACGAATGCAATATGTTACAACAATTCACATGGCAGCAATTTTTGCTTGTCGCACTGCTGCTGGCGGTAGCCTGGTATGCAGTGGTCATCCTGCTGTACTACCGGAACGGGGTGAAAAAACTGTTTTCCCGACAAAGGCAGCCGGAGCCTCTGCGCAGGGAATGGGACGAAGAAATCGGGCAGCCCGGGGAGGAAACGCTGATGGGCAGTACCCGGCAGCCCGAGGGCGTAAGCAGCGTAGCGATGGACGAACTCCGCTTTTCAGCTAAGGAGGAAGATCCGGATGCCGGCCGAGACATCCGGTTAGGCGAGGTTCCCGATGTGCTGGAGGAACTGAAGACCATTTTCCGCATCCTTGAAAAAGAGGATGGTACCAAAGAAGACTTTATCTCGCTGTTTGCGCTGGTCAGTGCCAGATACCCGCAGATCAAGGGTACGCCGTCGCAGCAGGCACTGAACGGGTATATCCGGGAGCATGTACTTTTTCCTGTCTCGGACGAGGAACTCGACCGGCTCTGGGAGTAATTCAAATCTACACCCTCTAAATCATCTGTGCAACCCTAAAAAAAAGATCATGAACAACACCAATAATCCCAAAAAACAACAATTTGCCAGACTGCTGCTAATGGCCTTCACGCTCTGTGCATACCATTTACTTTCCACGCTTGCCCTGTTCGCCCAGGACGGAAACGCGGGCATACAGGAAGCCACCAACAAGGTAAAAGGCTACTTCGACACCGGCACCGACCTGATGTATGCCATCGGTGCAGTGGTCGGTATCATCGGGGCCATAAAAGTTTTTAACAAGTGGAATGCGGGAGAACCCGATACCAACAAGGTGGCCGCCGCATGGTTCGGTTCCTGTATCTTTTTGGTAGTCGTGGCAACCGTACTCAAATCGTTCTTCGGCATTTAACAGGTCTCAAATCTAATATCTCATGTCTTCGATATATCAGATCAACAAGGGCATCAACAAGCCCATCGAATTTAAGGGCCTGCGGGCGCAGTACATCGGCTATCTGGCCGTGGGACTGGTACTGCTGCTCATCGGCTTTGCCGTTCTCTACATTTCAGGACTAAGCCTACTGGTTATCCTGCCGCTGATCCTGGGCCTGGGTTCAGGACTGTTCTTTACCGTATTCCGGCTCAGCCACCGCTTCGGCCAGTACGGGCTACTCAAATACTTCGCCAGACGCAGCCTGCCCCGCTACCTCAAGTTCAGTTCAAGAAAAATATTCACCGCATTAACAAAGGACAGATGATGATCGAAATCGAAAAAATAATGCCGCTCAGCAAGGTGGAACACCGGGCCATCGTATCGGCGCAGGGCGACATCACCATTGCCTATGAAGCCCGCCTTCCGGAAATCTTTACCCTGTCGGCACAGGATTACGAAAGCTATCACCAGGCGATGGTCAAGGCCATCCGCGTACTGCCCCGGCACAGCATTTTCCATAAACAGGACTACTTTACCCGGAGCCGGTACAAAGCTGAATTTCAACAGGACACTACTTTTCTGTCCGGTTCCAGCGACCGCTTTTTTGACGGCAGGCCGTACCTGGACCACCGCTGCTATTTCTTCCTGACCAAAAAGCCCTCCGGCCGTAAATTAGCTTCATCGGCCTACAGCAATATCCTGCGCAAGTCCATTGTGCCCCGGCAGACCGTTGACCCGGCACTGTTCAGTGATTTTATGGACAGTGCCGGCCGTTTCGAGCGTATCCTGAAGGACAGCGGATTTGTCAGCCTGCGCAGGCTGTCCGATGAGGAACTGGCGGGAACCCGTAAAATGCCGGGCATCATCGAACAGTACGCCTTTCTGTTGGGAGCCGGTGAAAAGCCGGTGCTGAAGGACATCCACCTGAAAGACGGAATACGTGTCGGTGACAGCCATTGCCAGCTTTTTACCCTGTCGGACGTGGAAGACCTGCCCGCCCTGTGCGGCAGCCGCATCAACTATGAGAATTACAGCACCGATAAGACCAAATTCAGTATCGGCTTTGCTTCCACATTGGGGCTGCTCCTGGACTGTAACCATATCCTGAACCAGTACGTGTTCATCGGCGATGCCCAACAGACCCTGAAAGGGCTGGAAAAGAAAAGGCTCCGCCTGCAATCCCTGTCCGCCTATTCGCGTGAAAATGCCATATCAAGGGATGCCACAAGCGATTTTCTGAACGAGGCGATCAGTGCCCAGCGGCTGCCGGTCAAGGCACATTTCAATGTACTGGCCTGGACAAACGATGCCGGGGCTTTACAGGAGATCCGTAACAAGGTAGGCTCGGCAATGGCGAAAATGGATGCCACCTGTAAACAGGAAACCGATGGAGCGCCGCAGATCTGGTGGGCAGGCCTGCCCGGCAATGCAGCAGACTTCCCCATGAACGACACCTTTGATACCTTTCTGGAGCAGGCTGCCTGCTTTTTCAATCCCGATGCCAATTACCGTTCCGATGCAGAAGGTATCCGCTTTGGTGAACGGCTGTACGGTGCACCGGTATGGGTCGACCTGTTCGATCAGCCCATGAAGAACGGTACGGTCACAAACCGCAATCTGTTTGTCTGCGGTGGTAGTGGCGGGGGAAAGTCCATGACCATGAACCACATGCTGCGCAGCCTGTACGAGCAGGGAACCCACTGCGTCACCATCGACATTGGCGGGAGTTACAAGGGACTTTGCGACCTGCTGGGCGGTTACTACTTTATCTATACCGAGGAAAACCCCATCCGGTTCAATCCCTTTTACCTGACCGCTGGCGAGGTGCTGGACACCGAGAAAAAGGAAAGTTTGAAATCGTTGCTGCTGGCACTCTGGAAAAAAGAGGACGAAACGTTCCGGCGCAGCGAGTACGTCGCCATATCCAACGCCATTACGCTGTACTATGCCGACCTGGCGGCCAATCCCGAAATCTTTCCCTGCTTCAATTCCTTTTACGACTTCCTGATGGAAAAGTACCTGGTGGTATTGAAAGACGGGGACGTGAAGGAGCGGGATTTTGACATCGGCAATTTTTTATATGTGCTGAACCCCTATTACAGGGGTGGTGAATACGATTACCTGCTGAATGCCAGGGAAAACCTGGACATGCTGAACGAGCGCTTTATCGTGTTCGAGCTGGACAATGTAAAAAACCATCCGATCCTGTTCCCTGTGGTGACGCTCATCATTATGGAACTCTTTATTTCCAAGATGCGCAAGCTGAAGGGGCAGCGCAAGATACTGGCCATTGACGAGGCATGGATAGCCATTGCCAAGTCCGGTATGGCGGAATTTATAAAGTATCTCTATAAAACGGTCAGGAAATTCAACGGTATCGCCGCGCTGATTACCCAGGAAGTAGAAGACCTGATCAGTTCCCCCATTATCAAGGAAACGGTCATCAACCTGTCCGACACCAAGCTGCTACTGGACATGCGCAAATTCATGAACAAGTTTGACAGATTGCAGGAGGTGATGGGCATGTCCGACAAGGCCAAGATCCTGCAACTTTCCGTCAACAGGGCGAACGAACCGGGCCGGAACTATCGCGAACTATTGATAGACCAGGGCGGGCAGGTGATGAAGATCTACCGCTACGAACCCTCTACGGAAGAATACCTGGCCTATTCCACCGAGGAAAGCGAAAAGATCAGGGTACAGCAATACGCCGAAAAGTACGGCAGCATGGAAAAGGGCATTGCCGTACTGGCGCAGGAACTGCGAAGCGGCAAACAGTAAGGCGAAAACCGCCATACGTTCTTTGAATTATCGGGTAAACAGGACAGAAAAGCGATGGTTATTCGCCGGCATCCTTTATGATCTGGACGAACAGCCATTCGGAGAGCCTGAAATTAGTCTGGCGGATACGGTCCAGATAGGTCCTGACAGCAGGAATAACACCGGTGCGCTTGGCCTCAAGGATCACGCCCACCGTTCCGGTAATGTTCAGTTCCAGCTGATGGGCAAATTTCCGCCCCTGTGCATCATCGAGAATAAGCAGATCGGCCTTTATCTCCGCAGCAAGAGCCATTGCGCTGGCTTCGCCGATGTCGACGGTTTCGGCATAGTCATAAAGGAGCTCACGGTTCTGAACGGGCAGTACATGCACCCAGTCGGGAAGCCTTTTGCCGTATTCGGCCGCAATTTCCGGAGTGGTGATAACCTCGCTGTACAACGCATGCAGCAGTTGCAGGCCGTCTATTTTATCCAGCGTGATAAAGCAGCTGGCATCCGTGATGACAATCTTATTGCGCATGGGATTTTCTAAAGGCTTCAAGGTCTTCAGCAGCACCCTGGTCAAGGAAATGTATGCCGTACCGGATAAGGGTTTCCGCAAAATCCCACTTTTTCATGCCGGCCATTTCAGCAGCCTGGCGCAAAGTCAGTTTACCCGCTTCGTACAGCTTGGCCGCAAGGAACCTGACGGTTTCCTCACGCTCCTTTTCGAGCTTTTCCGGCACCTGTATCGTTAACGTATTCATGCTATAAAGTTACGGAATTTTTAAAACATAACATAAACAAATGGAAATGACAACACAACATGCAACAATCTTCGCGGTGGCCGTCCTATGGATGACCGCCTGCACCACCGACAAGACAAGGCAGTTTATTCCCGGTACCTATGTAAACAGTGCCGGTGGTGAGTACAGCGTGGCAGATGATACACTGGTCATCGAACCCGCAGAAAGCAACAACTACGTCATTGACCGGAAAACAGGCTTCAATATCATCAGGGACGGCAAAAAGGGAAAGCGAGAATATGAAACCGAAAAGTGGCAGGCAATCTACGATGAGGCCACCAGATCCCTGACCGAAACCCGGTTGGGAAAAAGCATTACGTTTTACCCCAGCAGCAACAGCCTGCGGGTCGGTACAAGGGAGTATAACAAGATCAATTAAATCACCACAATATGGATAATCACAAAACGATCGATGTAACCGAGCTTGCGAGCTCATCGAAGATAATCCCTTACATCGGTGCAATCAAAAGATATATGAAAACCCCGTCAGGGTTCTTCATATCCATTAAAAAACAAATTAAAAATACTATGAAAAAGTACATGGTCGTCCTGCCCATGAGTGCCATGACGCTGTTTGTCGCCCTGCCCACCGGGGCAAACGCACAGATTGCCGTACTGGAAGTCATCAAGGCAGGCGTTAAAAAAGTCATCAAGGCCGTTGACCTGAAGGTACAGCGGTTGCAGAACGAAACGATATGGCTGCAAAATGCGCAGAAGGTACTGGAAAACCAGCTTTCCAAGCTCAAACTAACAGAAATAGCCGACTGGACGGAAAAGCAGAAACAGCTTTACAGCGAATATTACGAGGAACTCTGGAAGATCAAGTCCGCCATTGCCTATTACCGGCGCATCAAAGACCTGACCGAAAAGCAGGTAGCCATCGTGGACGAGTATAAATGGGCATGGGGGCTGTTCAATAAGGACAAGCATTTCAAACCGGAGGAACTGCAATACATGGAAACGGTGTATTCGGGCATACTGGATGCCAGCATCAAAAATTTGGACCAGATCCTTTTGGTAGTGAACAGCTTCAAAACGCAGATGTCCGATGCCCAGCGGCTGGAGATCATCAATGCCGCCGCAGACCGGATGGATGAAAATTATTCCGACCTGAAGCGGTTCAATGCGCAGAATATCCAGTTAAGCATCCAGCGGTCAAGCTCACTGGACGAAACAGCCACTTTAAAAGAAATCTATGGGATCAATGAATAAAGCAAACCGAAAGGCCGGACAGATCAGGACAAAAGCCAGGCGTTTGCTGGCCTACGCCCTGTTGACCGCTCTGGCATCCGCTGCCGCAGCAGGCGTACAGGCGCAGACCTTTGCCGAGTTTTTCAGCCAGAAGAAAAAGCAGAAAGAATACCTGCTCACACAGATTGCAGCCTTGCAGCTTTATATAGGCTATGCCAAAAAAGGCTATGACATCGTGGGCAGCGGCATCAATACCGTAAAAGACATCAAAAATGGGGAATTTGGCCTGCACAGCGCTTTCTTTGGTTCACTCAAAGCGGTCAGCCCGGTCATCCGCAACAACAGCAAGGTAGCGGAAATCATTGCCCTGCAACTGGCCATCAGCAAAAGTCTTAACGGCATGAAGGGCAACAGCTTCTTATCCGCCGATAACCAGCGGTACATTGCATCGGTCAGGGCAAACGTACTGGACGAATGTGTCACAGACCTGGAGGAACTGCTTTTGGTCATCACTTCCGGTAAAGTGGAGATGACCGAGGACGAGCGCATTAAACGGCTGGACAGGGTATATGACGCCATGCGGGACAAATCGGCATTTACCCAACATTTTACCGGTCAGGTGCAGGCACTGGCCGCACAGAAATCACGAGAACAGCAATCCATTAACCATATCAGGAGGCTCTATGAAAACACTGAAAATCAATAAAAAAATACCCGTTATAGGCTTTTTGCTTTTCGTTCTGTGCTTTCCGCCGAAAGCGGACGCACAGACACAGGAGGTCATGCAACTGCTGCTGAACGTGGAAAAACTCAGCCAGCTAAAGAACATACTGGAGGATATGAAAAAGGGGTGCCAGATCGTCAGTACCGGATATAATGCGGTAAAGAACATTTCGCAGGGCAATTTCAGTTTACACGAAACCTTTATTGACGGGCTGATGCTGGTCAGCCCCGAGGTCAGAAAATACCACAGGGTGGCGGGCATTATCGCCTGTCAGAAGGATATAGTAAGTGAGTACAAAAGTGCCTTTGACCGCTTCAAAGCGTCAGGCACCTTTAATGCCGGTGAACTGGATTATCTGGGAAAGGTGTACGGCCAGCTATTCGAGCAGAGCGTAAACAATCTGGATAACCTGCTGACCGTCATTACCGCTTCGCAGCTCAGGATGAGCGATGACGAGCGGTTGCAGGCCATCGACCGCATTTTTGCCGATACACAGGACAAGCTTGTTTTCCTGCGCAGCTTCAACAGCCAGGCCAGCATCCTGCATCTGCAAAGGCTGAAAGAAAAAAACGAGATACAGAACCTTCAAAAGATTTATCAGCCATGAAACAAACCATAAAAAAATACAGCCTTTTTGCCGGTCTGCTCTTGCTCGTCCTGCTTCCCGGACTTACCCATGCCCAGGGCATAGCGAGTGAAATTAGCGGTATGCAGGCCGAACTGGACAAGGTGTACAGCCAGATGCTGCCCCTCTGCTCCAAGCTCATCGGCGTGGCACGAGGCATAGCGGGGTTTGCCGCCCTCTGGTATATAGCCAGCCGGGTATGGCGGCAGATTGCATCCGCCCAACCGGTGGACTTCTATCCCTTATTGCGCCCCTTTGCGTTGGGCCTTGCCATTATCGCCTTTCCTGCGGTCATCGCCCTGATGAACGGCGTATTGCAGCCGACGGTTTCGGCAACCGGCGCAATGGTCAGTGACAGCAATAAAGCCATTGCCGTTCTGCTCAAACAAAAGGAAGAAGCCGTGAAAAATTCCAAACAGTGGCAGATGTACGTCGGCGAGGACGGTAGCGGCGACCGGCAGGCCTGGTACAAATATACGCACCCCAAAGATCCCGAAGGCCGGGACGAAGGTTTTTTCGAGGGCATCGGCAACGATATGAAGTTCTGGGCCGAAAAACAGTCCTACAACTTCCGCAATTCCATCAAGCAATGGCTCAGCCAGGTACTGGAGGTACTGTATGCTTCGGCTGCACTGTGCATCAACACTATCCGGACATTCTTTTTAATAGTACTGGCCATATTGGGGCCGCTCGTATTCGGCTTTGCCGTGTTCGACGGTTTCCAGCATACGCTCACCGTCTGGCTTGCCCGCTACGTCAACATCTTTTTATGGCTGCCCATTGCCAATATATTCGGAAGCATATTGGGAAAAATACAGGAGAATATGCTCAAACTCGATATTTCACAGATCGGTGAGCAGGGCGACACCTTCTTCAGCTCCAGTGATACGGCATACCTTATATTCCTGGTCATCGGTATCGTGGGCTACTTTTCCGTACCGAATGTCGCCAACTACGTGGTACACGCCGGAGGCGGCAATACCATACTGGAACGTGTCAACAGCATCGTGAGCAATACCACCTCGATGGTGTCGCAGGCCGATACAAAATCAAGGGGAATGCAGGCCGACATGCTGGGAGACGGCTACCGTACCCTTACACAGGGCTTTTCCGGTGCCGGCAGCAAGGATTACTTCCCCGATAAGTCCGGCGGCTCACAGCACCAGCACAACAAACTGTCCGGTAAGTAATATTTAAAACAAACAGCATCATGTTAAACCAAAGTCTATTTAGCTCTAAGCGCCTTGATTGGGAAACACCGTACTGCTTCTTTAAAGAACTGGACGATGAGTTCCATTTCACGCTTGACCCTTGCTGCGTACCCGAAACCGCCAAATGTGCGAAATATTATACGCCAAAAGAGAATGGATTGATACAGGACTGGCAGGGCGAGCGGGTATTCTGCAATCCGCCTTACGGAAGGCAACTGGTGGAATGGGTTATAAAATGCCAGAAGGAAGGCAGTAAGTCCGGTACGCTGGTGGTCATGCTTATCCCTGCCCGTACCTGTACTGCCTATTTCCATAAATACATCTATAAAACAGCACAGGAAATCAGGTTCATCAGGGGACGTATCCGGTTTGTCGGAGCCCAATGGCAAGCCCCTTTTCCTTCCATGCTGGTCATCTATAAAACGATATAAAACCAAAAAATATGTTCACACAGTTCAAAAATATAGACACCGCCTTCAGGCACATTAAAACGTTCAGTATCTTCCTGATACTGGCCAATGTGCTGACGATGGGCTTCTGCATCTATAAAAGCTATGACATTGTTGACAGGGCGCAGAACCGCATACATATCCTGTACAACGGCAAGGTACTGGAAGCCATCGCTTCGGACAGGAAAAGCAACCTGCCCGTCCAGCTCCGCGACCATATCAAGACCTTCCACCAGTATTTTTTTACGCTCAGCCCGGATGACAGGGCGATACAGGCGAACATATCCAAAGCCCTGTATTTAGCGGACGAATCGGCCAAAAAACAGTATGACAACCTACGGGAATCCGGCTATTACAACAACCTGATCTCCGCCAACGTATCACAGGATATCGAGGTGGACAGCGTCCGACTGGACATCGACCAATATCCCTACACCTTTACCTGTTACGCCACCCAAAAGCTGGTACGGGCAAGCAGTACGGCTACCCGGAAGCTCGTCACACAGGGACAGGTCAGGGATCTGAAGGCGCAGACGGACAACAATCCCCACGGCTTTCTGGTACAGGGCTGGGAAGTGCTTTCCAATCAGGATACAGACCCTAAAACCTTGCAACGATGAAATTATTCAGGAAAAACAAAGCGGACGTTAACCCCAAACGGGAAGAACTGGCAGGCCGGATCGCAGGGCGCATTATCGGTACCCAATCACGATTGGCCGCCTACCTGAACAGCAGGACAAGGCATTTAACCTGTAGGAGGAAACTGCTGCTGCTGATCGTATTCTGCCTGCTGTTTGCTGCTGCCAACCTCTGGCTGCTTATCGGTTCAATTACTCATTAATCATAAAAATACAATGGAAACAAAAGAAAAAAACACCAAAAAACTGCTGCTGGCACTGCCGGTACTCATCCTGCCATTTCTGGCGCTGGCCTTTTATGCGCTGGGCGGTGGCAAGGGCAGCTCCAATGCACAGGATCAGCAAGTTAAACAGGGCATCAATACCAGCCTGCCGGATGCGGCTTTTAAGAACGAAGACCCGCTGGACAAATTGAGCCTGTACGAACAGGTCAGGCGTGAGCAGGCCGGTAAGCCCGACAGCCTGCCCGTTTCGGTTACCGAGCAGGGATTTACTTCAGCTGGCCAGCCGGACCCGAATGAGCAGCGTATCAATGAAAAACTGGCACAGATCGGTGCCGAGATCAACAGGCCCGTTTCCGCACCGTCTGAAGTTTACAGGCCGCAATTACAATCCCATGCAACAAACAACGGTATCGGCAGTGACGTGGACAGGCTGGAAAAGCTCATGCGCACCATGCAGGAAGAAAAGGGCGAAGACCCCGAAATGACACAGCTCAATGATATGATGGACAAGATACTGGCCATCCAGAACCCCGAGCTAATGCAGCTGCAAAGGGCAAAACAGCCGGTAGCCGAAGCCGACAGCCAGTTCCGGGCAATACCTGCCCAGATTGTTAAAAAGCAGAAGGCGGTACAGGGGGCAAGTATCAGACTGCGACTGCTGGACACCGTGACCCTCAATGGGCATCTTATTCCCAAAGGTCATGAGATCACCGGCTCCTGCCGCATCACCAACCAGCGCCTGCTGCTGGATATCAAAAATATCCGCCTGGGCACCTCGATCATTCCGGTTGACCTGACCGTCTATTCGCCCGATGGCATGGTGGGCATCAATGCGCCCGAAGCGGAACTGGCAGACGCGGCGGGTATGGGCGCCGATGATGCGGTGCGCAGTATCGGCCTATATGGTATCGACCAGAGCATCGCCACGCAGGTAGCCGGGGCAGGGATTGATGCTGCCAAAAACCTGTTCAGCAAAAAGATCAGGAAAGTCAAAGTGAAACTGGAAGCGGGTACAGCAGTACTCCTGCGCAATAACCAGCTTAAAACCCGGTAATTATGAGGCAGGACGTGAACAGAGCCGAACAGCTCTGGAAAAACTGGGAGGAAAAGCAGAAGAGGCTGGAAAGCCTTGCCGGACTGGGCAGCGAAAGCAACAGTATGATCGGGAAGCTGAAATATGATTTTCTGCGTCAGGGGCTGTACCGCTTATCGGTGAACCCATCGGAAAAGGAACAGCTTTACCTACACGTGATCCGTTCGGTGACCGCCAGACTGGAAAAACAGCTTTATCCCAATCCGGTTATCCGTACCCTGCACCGCCTGAAAGTACTGCTCCATGACAGACCCGCCCACCTGAAAATGTTTGAAAGGCAGAAAGCGGAAAATATGGAGCAGCTTACCACACAGCTTAAAACATCGGGTTTCGCTTCCTTCACCGGAAAGCTGGACAATTACCTGGACTACGAACGGGCACAGATCAGCATCCCCATGACCACGCAGCTTGCGGACAAGGGAACTATGGATATTATCCTGAAGCTGGAACGTGACCGGACAGGGCATTACCGTTTTACCGAATATCAGGCCGGTCTGTACAGAGACGGCTCCATGCAGTGCAGCTACACCTTTCCGGCAGAAGGCAAGGTAACAGCGATTGAAGCCGCAAATTTACTGGAAGGCCGGCCGGTCAGCAAAAGCTACCGGACAGCGAACGGCAGCATTGCACAGAAATGGGTGCAGCTGGATTTCAGGGAAAACGGGTCGAAACTCATAGAATTTCATGCCGGTTACGGCTATGACCTAAAAAAGGAAATCATGGCTGTTGCCAGTGGCCTGGGCGTGGATGGACTGGGTAGGGATAAGATCATCAGGGATTTGGAAGCAGGAAAACTCATTGCAATGGAAGTGCCGGACAAAGGCCGGTATTATCTGCATGCCAATCCTGCGGACCGTTCGGTAAGTGTGCTGGATGCCGGCAAAAGACCGGTAGCGCTTTCAGAACTTTTAAAGGAGGTCAAAGAGGGAAAAGCCGCTGCTATCCGCTCTGAAGTAAAGCTGCACAAGGTACAGGAAAACCACCGGGCACAGGATCAGCCCCTGAGCGTTGGTATATGATAATATTAAAAATAAAAAGCCATGTCACAATTGGTAGGTAAACCGGAAATGGCCGGGGAATTACGGGAATATCTGGAGCAGCAGGCTGCCAAAGGCCATGAATGGGTAGTCTATGATACCGATAACCCGATCAACACCAGGTATGACCTGCATTGCTTTCCGGATGAGGAGGAAGCCTTCGATTTCGAGCGGGAATACCAGCAGCTATTCAACTGGCATCAGGCCGTTCCCATCGGAGACATGATCTTTAACCTGAAAGAACTGGAGCAGGCATCAAGGGGGATAGCTGTAAATAACCCCGATTTAGTATTAAAAACGATAAAAGCTATGAACAAAAACAATTTAGACGATCTGAAAAACGAACTCAAGGAGCTTCGCTTTCCAAAAAAGGTGATCGAGGAAATGGAAAAACACATGGAAAAAAACCTGTCGGAGTTTCAGCTCCGTCACCAGCAGCCCGGCGACAAAGGGCAGGTAGATATGCTGCTCCATTTCCGGCAGTCTGCACAGTCGGACTATTATTACTTCAATAAATACAACATCACCCTCAATAATGCCAAGCCGCTGGCCGAGGGACACCAGTACCTGGTAATCTCACCCGGCGAAAAGGATAAGCAGATGATGCGAAGGTTTGATACACCGCATGAGGCCATTGCCTATTTCAAGGAGCAGAAAGGCAGCAGCGAACTGGCCGTAGGCAAAATAGATAAAAAGGAACTGGCCTTTAAGACCACGCTGGCCACAATGGAGAACGACAAGGTGAACTTTGTGTCCAAAGATTTCAGCAAGGTCTTTTATACCCCTGCGGTGACACAGACGGTCTATGTAGAAAAAGGAAAGGGGTTTACCGCCGAACAGTCCGCTAATATGTTGCAGGGCAGGGCCGTTCACCGGGACGACATGCTCAACCTGGGCGGCCAGACCTACAAGGCATGGCTCGAACTGGACTTCAAAAGCCCCAAAGACCGCTTCAATAATTACAAGACCAAGCAGTACCATGACCCTTCCTACGGCTTTGACCTGCAAAAAACACTGGACAGGTACCACATCAAAGAACTCGCAGACCCCGGCAAGCGGGAAAAACTGGAAGAGACCATCCGTAACGGCAACCGTCCATTTGTGACCGTTGTTAAAAATGGAGAAGAAGTAAAGATGAGGGTTGTGGCCGCTCCCCGTTACGGTGAACTGAACTTCCATGCCGAGAACGGCAGACCGGAAAAAAGGGAACAGTTTATGACCCCGAAAGCCCATGAACAGCTTTTGGCCAAAAACAAGGGCAAAGAAAAGGAACTGGCAGAAAGCCAGGGCATAAGTATCTGAACAGGATTTTTTGGGCGATAAATCAAATAATGCATAAATTCATTCCGCTAAAAAAATTAAACATCATGGAAACCGCCGCAGGCAGCTTCCATACCACTAAAAAAAATAACATCATGGAAAACTTTCAAAAAGTAAAGGAACTGGTAGCCTCAATCGAATCGGATGCCGAAAAATTCTATAACAGGGCAAACAATGCCGCAGGGACACGTTTGCGCAAGGGTTTACAGGAATTAAAGGTACTCGCTACCGAAATCAGGAAAGACGTAACCGAAAGGAAAAACAGTAAGTAGGTTTGTTTTACCGTTTTTATAAGGGTCTGGACTTTTGTTCAGGCCCTTTTTTATGCTGCTACAGATTATGCTGTCAGCTAACCCGAAAAGTTCGACACCCCGGATTATCGCAGCAGGTGCAGCCGTTGCCTCGTTCCTCGTTCAACAGCTTCCCTGCACTGGGCATAAGCAGCCTCGTTCCTCGGCCGCCTATGCTGATTGCCACTTTATAATCCTTTCAACGGTTTGCCAAGCCTGTTTAAAAAGCTCCCCCAGTACTTTTTGGTAGCAAATTTCTCAACAATCCCCGATCTGGTCAAGACGGCTCCTTCGTCGCTGGTTTTTGAAAAAAAATCTCCATCCCCTGCGGGGTAGTATTTTTTTTCAAAAAGCCTTGCCCTGCTCTGGGATTGGTTTAGGTGCGGGTGCCTATCAAAAAGCCCGGAGGCCCTGCCGACGGACTTTCAAAAGAAACAGCATTATGGAAGCACCCAAAGGCAGAAGCCCACCCACAGACACCATGCACAGCATAGCGGACAGTCCGCAGGATGCACAGCGATTTTGCACCCCCTGCCCATATCGGGCAGGTCATAGAACACATTTTTAATCATTTTTTTTAATAGAAATATCATGAAAACGACAGTAATCGGAAACGGTAAAAATACCGCAAAAACAGGAAATACGAACGTAACAGCGAACACCAAAGCAGAAAGCGGAAGCACAGCAAAAAAGGTAAACGGTCTGCCCCTTAGCAAGGAATTTGACGGCAAGGCAAAGGACGAAGCCAAAAAAGCGGAAGTTCCTGTACAGGCAGAACAGCCCAAAGCACAGGAGACAGTACCCACCGCAGGAACGGTAGAACCTAAAGCGGAACCTACCAAAGCGGAGGTAAAGGAACAGGTAAAAGAAAAAACAATCCTTAACCTTGAAAGCACCCTGAAACTGGTTGAGGAACTGCACCGCCGTAAAATCCAACGTGATAAGCTGCTTAACACCATTGATACGCTGGAAGCGTTCGAGGTAGCGCAGTTGGACGATGCGGAGGAAACCGACAGCAACCCCTACCAACGCTGTGAACTGACTATTGAGGACGATGACCGCAGGAAATTTGTAACCAAAAATCCGTACATCATCCAAAAGGTAGCCGAGTACATCAATGGGCTTTGCCTTGACAGGTTAGCCGAAATCGAGGGCGAAATTATTATCCCCTCATAATTCAGCAATGCCCCTGTCACGAACAGGCAGGGGCATTTATTCCGTTCATTAAAATTTTTCAGCACATGGAACAGGCATTTTTGGAATATCTCGACCAATTGTATTGGGAGGGCTACGGTGAAACATTTCGCGAGGAAAACCCCACCGAGTACCAAAGGCAATTGACCGCCTTTGTATGCGAACACAGGGGAATACAAAAAAACAGGAGTTTACAACAGTCTAAAATCAAAAACAATGGCACACAACATTAATTATAACGGCAGTACGGGCAGGCATGCGTTTATGTCTGTCAAGGAAAAAGCATGGCACGGATTGGGGACAATCATAGCGGATTACCCCACGAGTTCGGAAGCGATACAATACGCAGGGTTGGATTATCATGTGGAAAAACGCAATCTTTTTACCTATGACAACGAAAACCAATACATTTCCGAAGATTGGGATTTCAACGGAGAGAAGCTAAAAAGGGCGAAATTATCCGTACCCGGTTTCTTTGCGACCGTTCGGACAGATACGGAAGAAGTTTTGGGGATTGTGGGAACGGATTACGAAGTTGTGCAGAATGTGGATGCGTTCGGTTTCTTTGACAGCATTGTCGGGGGAAAGGACGGCATTTTGTACGAAACGGCAGGGGCATTGGGCAGAGGGGAACGCATTTTTATTACGGCTAAACTGCCTGACCATATAAGGGTGGGCAGAAATGACCTGATAGAAAACTATCTTTTTCTGACCGCTTCGCATGACGGTTACAGCAGTATAACGGCAGCGTTTACACCTATTCGGATTTGTTGCAACAATACCCTAAACGCAGCCCTAAAAGGTGCGGTAAACAGTATCAAGATACGCCATACCGCCAGTGCGCATGAGAAACTGAAACAGGCGCACAAACTTTTGGGTATTTCCGATATGCTGGCGGGCGAATTGGAAGACGTGTTTAACCATTGGGCGAAAATCCGCATTACGGATGAAAACGTCAAAAGGTTGGTACAGATGGCAATGTCTCCGAACAAGGAAATTTTACAGCAGGTACGGAGCGGAAAGGATGAACAGCTATCGACCACGTTTAACAATATCGTTTCTTCGGTCATGGATTACCATTTTACGAGCGACACCCAGCAGGAAGTTACCACCAAAGGCACTTTGTACGGTGCTTACAATGCCGTAACCGGGTATTTTCAGAATGTGCGCAGTTACAGGAATGAAGAAAGCAAGCTAAATTCCATCATGTTCGGAACAGGTTTTCAACGTTCACAGACAGCGTTTAACCTGTGCGGAGAGTTTGCCGTACATGGCGATTTGGCGTTAAACTGACGGCTCTAAGATATTGGCAGGGCATTTTTTGCCCTGTCGATATTTGATTTACTGCCCCGAAAATTCCGGGCGGCGCCTTGCGGCGCAAAAGTGCCTTTGGAAGACATTTGATGACACTTTTCGCAAGTGATTTTATAATAATATCCCAAATTATGGTGCTTTCTTTCTATATTTGTTATTATGGCACGGGCAGATCTTTTAGTTAAATTAGTCAAAGCTGGCTCCAACGGTGATAAAGCACTTTTTACAAAAGTGGTTGAGTCTCTCATTGCCGAAGAAAAAGCTAAACAACACCATGTCGTTGCCAATCAATTGGAAGATATATTAAGGAGTAATAGAAACTCTTTGTCCCATAATGCTGAAGTAAAAAGATCGCCGCTCGATGACAAACTGGAAAATTTTCTGTTCAGGATTTATCCTAAAAAGTCGTTAGAAGACATTGTCTTATCCCGTGAAAATCGGACGATAATCAATGAACTAATTCAGGAGCATCATAGAAGTGATTTACTAAGGTCGTATAACTTAGAACCACGAAATAGAATTATGCTCGCAGGAGAACCGGGTAACGGCAAAACTTCCCTCGCTGAAGCCATTAGTCAGTCTCTTATGGTGCCTTTTTATGTAATTCGATATGATGGTATCATAGGCAGTTATCTGGGCGAGACTGCCTCAAGGCTAAAAGCAATGTTTGATTTCATAAGAACCCAAGAGTGCGTGTTGTTTTTTGATGAATTTGATGCGATAGGAAAAGAAAGAGGGGATATTCACGAAACTGGAGAAATCAAAAGGGTTGTCAGTTCTTTGTTATTACAGATAGATCGACTGCCGAGCTACGTTGTCGTGGTGGCGGCAACAAACCACCCGGAATTACTTGATAGGGCTGTGTGGCGGAGATTTCAGATTAGATTGGAACTGTCCAAACCTGATAGGACAATGATTGAAAACTGGCTAAAGAGATTTGAATCTCAGGTTAAATATACATTACAACACCCACATAAGACTATCGCCGCAAAACTTGAAGGTTTGAGTTTTGCAGAAATTGAAGAGTTCGTATTGGATATCCAGCGGAAGTATATATTGTCGCTTCCCGATGTAAATGTTAAGAAAATCGTTGACGAATCCCTAAGCCAGCTTGCATCCAAGTATGAACTGAAATATGGCCAAGAAACCTCTACTAATTTTTCCTAAACCCGCGTTTGCTTCAAAATCCAAAAAAAGCGGAGGACCGGGAAAGATGAATTTTCCGACTTCTGAAAGTCAAATAGCGAGACTCGAAACTCCAATAACCAATCTGGATCGGGTCTTAGAAAACAAAACTGCCTATTTGGGTAGAAATCCTGCGAATTTCATATCTGAAATGATCCTCGTATTGGAGGTGGCAGGAACTTTGGACGATTTTTATAAGGCTGTCAGCAAGACATCCGGTTTCGAATTTTTAGCGGAACATCAAACTGAAATTCCACCCGATGATAGCTTTTATATCAAATCGGACGCTGGTGAGCGAACGGATAAGCCAGTAGGTGCCCGCCTATTCCTGACCATGACTAACCAGCAAGCATTAACTGAATTGGTAAGTTATTGGCGAGAATACAAGAAGCCCATTGCGAGACAAAAATTTAAACGTGGTACTACAAAATTCAGGAATCTTTTTGAACAGCTAAAGGATATAAGGCCATATAGTGTTGAGGATAGATTAAGGGATACGGGTTTTGGAACTTATGTTGAGCTGATGAGGGACTATGGCACAGATGAAGTATATTTTGAAATTGAGCTTGCGTACAAAAGTACTCCACAGGGCAACGAAAGGGCATATGCAGAAGTAGCTGAACTTATTGATGAATCGGGAGGTCAAGTAGTACATGGTTCCTTAACGATAATTCCGGAAATTAACTACCATGCTTTCATAGCCAAAGCTCCTATAAATTGTTTTGGAATACTCAATGAAAACACCAACATAAGCTTTCTTAAATCGCAGCAGATACTCTTTTTCAGACCGGTCGGTCAATCCATATCGGATGGCAGCATTGAGGAAGGTGAATTGGCAAGAGATCAGGAAACCGAAATACGTGAAGTTGAACCCCAGGGCGAACCTATAGTGGCATTATTTGATGGACTTCCCTTACAGAATCATTCGGCTTTATCAAATAGGCTAATTGTGGATGATCCTGATAACTTCGGTGAGAACTACCTCGCAGAAAAGAGAAATCACGGTACCGCAATGGCTTCCCTTATTTTAAACGGAGACTTGGGCAATGAGCATGAATTGCCATTGTCTCGGCCAATTTATGTCCGTCCTATAATGAAAACAGAGGCTAATGGGCTTAGTCAAAGTGAATATCTTCCGGATGATAAATTACCCATTGATTTGGTACATAGAGCGGTTAAAAGAATGTTTGAGGGTGACGGCGGAGTTCCTCCGACAGCTCCAAATATTAGAGTGATTAATTTCTCAATTGGAGACAGTTTTCGACCTTTTCATAATAACCTCAGTGCTTGGGCTAAGCTTATTGATTGGTTATCTTTTAAATATAATGTGCTGTTCATAATCAGTGCTGGTAATAAAACAGACGACATAGTTTTAAATATCACTGAACAGCAATTTGATGCTTTGTCAATAGAAGACAGGGAAAAAGAGACCATTAAAAGTATCATAACGGGAAACCTTGACAGGAAAATTCTAACACCGGCAGAGTCATTGAATTCGCTTACAGTAGGTGCTTGTCACACAGATTTTTCGCAAGTAGGGGATTCGCAGCAAAGGATCAATATCGTTACATCTCCTCATCTTTTGAGTCCGATAAGCCGAATAGGCTTTGGCTATAACAACTCGGTTAAGCCGGAAATACTGATGCCGGGAGGAATAAAACTGTATAGAAGGCCTATTAGGCAACCTGATGCAGCTAAGACCCAATTGAGATGCGAGGGTTACTACCCGTCAAACCAGCCCGGAAATAAAATTGCTATTCCCGGAAATTTGGGTGAGATAAACAAATATGGATATTCATGCGGTACAAGTAATGCAACGGCGTTGACAACCCGTCTGGCTGCTCAACTATATGAATTGTTGTTAGAATTGAACACAGAACTGCCCTATGAACACAGAATTAATCCGGATTACTTCACAGTAATATTAAAAAGCCTCTTAGTGCATGGCGCGAGCTGGGGTGATGCTCATGCTTTACTTGAAGAAATAGTGAAGAACGTACCCGGTGTTGCTGGCAATTATGCAAAAAAGCATTTACTTCCCTATTTGGGCTACGGAAGCGTTGATTCTGAAAGGGTGTTATATTGTACGGAACAACGTGTAACCCTTATTGGATACGGAGAATTATCGATAGAGGAAGGAAAGAATGCACATATTTATAAATTTCCTCTACCTCCTTCCATTGGACAACAACGTATAAAAAAGAGGTTGGCGGTTACTTTAGCCTGGTTCTCACCTCTTAATTTCAATACTGCAAAATATAGAAAGGCTCATTTGTTTTACGATAACTTGGATAAAAATGGACATTTGACCCTTTCACGTGATACCTATGACTTTCGTGTCGCACAAAAAGGAACTGTTCAACATGATATTCTATTAGGCGACAACGCTGATGCTTTTATTGATGGAACCTCCCTCAATATCAAAGTAAATTGCCGAGATGATGCTTCGGGACTTACAAAGAACGATAAAATTCGATATGCCCTAATAGTTACTCTTGAAATTCAAGAAGCTGTTGGTACTGAAATATATGAAGAAGTACAACTTAGGTTACGGCAACAAATTCGTCCACGGATATAAAGTGAAAATAGATATTCCAAGCGTTACTGTATGAAAATTTATGTCATACAGTAACGCTTGGTTTTAAGATTTAAAGGTTTTCTATAAATATGAGTTGTTTGATGCAGCTAAGTCGACTCAAATTAGTTTTCATCTTCATTAATCAAATCACCTATTAACCTAATAATACCCATTAAATGTTCTAACGGATTATCACTGCCCCGACAACACTTACACTAAGTAAGGTCAAAAACCCTCAAATTCTATGAATTTGAGGTTTTTTTGTTTTATATTATATCAGGAAACCCCAATAAATATCAATCTAAATGTGAGTTAAACGGTGAGTCTTTTTAAGTTTTATATTTACTCACCGGATAGCTTATAAATAACTGTAAATCATTTATTTACAACATTTATTTTGATGCTATTTATTATTGTTTGACTTCTTTACTGCATCATATCCAATAGTTGGATTGAGAGAACTGCACTAAAGTGTATCAGTTGAACATAAAATAAATGGATATGAAGAGTAAAAACACTTTTGGGATTCAATTCGTGTTACGGTTGCCCAAGAACAAGAAAGACGAAATGGCCACTGTTTATGCAAGGATTACAGTAAACGGCCGTAGAACTGAAATTTCCCTAAAAAGCAAAGTATCGATCAACAATTGGGACGAAGTAAAAGGAAGAGCAAAAGGAAAACGCCAAGAAATCGTAAAGCTGAACAGCCACATGGAGCAGGTACGCTCCCTTATTTTCGATTGTTATCACCAGTTGGTGCAGCAAAATAAAACCGTTACCATTGAAGCGGTTAAATCTGTCTACCTAGGCGAGGACATAGAGGAAACAATGACTCTTCTAAAGCTAGTGGAATACCATAAACAAGTGGCAGTAAGTAAACTTGCCCCCGGTACCATGAAAAATTATTATACCACCGAAACCTATATTCAAAAATTTATAAAACAAAAATATGGAAAAAAAGACATACCGTTGGATGAACTGAACTATCGGTTCATTTTGGATTTTGAAAACTTCCTTAATGACTACAAACCTAAAGATCATCATAAGCCCATAAATAATAATGGGGTGATGAAACATATGGAACGTTTGCGGAAGATGGTCAATTTGGCTGTTACGATGGATTGGCTGGTTAGGGATCCATTTGCCAAATACAAACTTCGGTTTGAAAAGGTAGAAAGAGGCCATTTGTCAAAAGAGGAGCTAACTGTTTTGCTTAATAAATCCTTTTCAATAGAGCGTCTGCAATCCGTGTCGGACATGTTCATTTTTAGTTGCTATACAGGTCTTGCTTACATCGACATTTTTAACCTGACCCCCGAAAATATTTCAAAAGGAATCGACGGAAAAGATTGGTTGACGACAAAAAGACAAAAGACCGATACAACGGTTCGAGTTCCTTTGCTGCCCGAGGCTTCAGATCTTCTTAAGAAGTACAGAGGGCATCCGGTAGCTGAGGCGAATGGAACGATCTTCCCTGTCATATCCAACCAGCGAATGAACGGTTATTTAAAAGAGATCGCAGAAATTTGCGGCATCAATAAAAATTTAACGTTCCATCTCGCAAGGCATACTTTTGCTACAACGGTGACATTAAGCAATGGTGTGCCAATTGAATCGGTGAGTAAAATGCTTGGCCATACATCTATACGTACCACCCAAATTTATGCTAAGGTGTTGGAACATAAGCTAAGTGAGGATATGCACAAGTTAGAGGTTAGAATGGCTTCCCAGGATTAGATACTTCTAGGTCATTATTGAAATGAAACGAGGTAAGGTTGTAATTTTAATGGATGCAATACTATATGTGTGCCTTTGGACGCCAAATGCAACCACTGACTGCCATGTTGATCAAATTCGTAGATACTTTTGGTTCATTTGTATCCGTAAAGACAGAAAAGACCATAAATCAATTCTGTTCTAGAGGAGAGAATTTAGAAACATTAAAAAGCAGCGCAAATGAAAGTAGAACTTATCACTAAAGAAGACTTAGATAGCTTTAAAAAGGAACTTCTTGAAGAAATCAGGAGAAATAGACCACATCCGAGAAAAGCCGAAAAGGAGCCTCGGGAATGGCTCAAGAGTTACGAGATCCGAGAATTATTGGGGATTTCAGCGGGGACACTCCAAAACCTTCGGCTAAACGGAACGTTACCCTTCACGAAAATCGGTGGATTGATGTATTATCGGTATGAAGATATCCGGAAACTAATGGATGGTGTTGATGGGAGTTAGGGATTAAAATATTAAAAAATAAATGATAGCAAGCAGGATTTGACGATCCTGCTTTTTTTTGCCGGTACTTTTTGCAGCCAAAGCACATTTACCTCCCATAGCAATATCCTCGCAGTAAAAGAGCTTTCCGGCTATTTCTGAAACAGAAATTTTTAAAAAAAACCTCTCCGCTATTCCCATTTTCAGATATTTTTAAAATCCCTGTTCTGTGGTTTTGAGAACCACACCTTAAGAAAACATTTATCAATCCGACGAATTGGAAGTATTATTTCAATTCAAAACAGACCATTTTCTAATGCAATTTTCTCGGCTTCCACATTTCTTTTATTCAAAGAAGCCTGTATGCACTATTGTCCCATTTCAAGAGCAAAGGTATTTCCGTGTTCTTAACACCGCCAAAAGGTCAAGCAAGTTTGAAAAAAAAATCTCCACCCGCTGGGTAGTATTTATTTTTCAAAACCTTGTGTCGGCTAAATACGAACCTTTTATGCTCGTGAAACGAAACATAGCATACTCCGGCTCTTTGGACGAATAAAAAAAATGTCAGTTATGAAAATTATAAGCATTAAAAATGGTAATGAAACGAAACAGCACCTCCTCTCATTACCGAATAAATCAGAAAAATTAAATCAAATATCAATCACTAAAAATCAGCGAAAATGAACATCACAGGCAGACTGACAAGAAATGCGGAAGTACGCACATTGTCGAACGAAAAACAGGTGGTAAACTTTTCAGTAGCGGTAAACGACAGCTACCGTAACAAACAGGGCGAACGAGTAGAGCAAACCACCTACTTCGATTGTGCCTACTGGATAACTCCAAACGTGGCAAGGCTACTGACAAAAGGCACTTTGGTAGAACTCACAGGGCGTGTAAGTCCGAGAGCGTGGGTAAACAAAGACGGAGAACCAAGAGCAGGACTTAATTTCCATACCTCACAAATCAAATTGCACGGAGGTAGCAATAGAGCCGAAACCGTACAGGTTACTGCAAAAGCAGAAAACAACAGCATTGCAGGAATATCAACCGAGGACGACCTCCCATTTTAACAACGAATATTCAATCGTTTTTCAACATCAAAATTTTAGCATTATGGCACATAACATCAATTACAACGAGAAAACAGGACGTTATTCATTCTTTAGCGTTCAGCAAAAAGCGTGGCACGGTCTGGGGCAAATCGTAGAGCAGTACCCCACAAGCGAGGAAGCTATCCGACACGCAGGGTTAGATTACGAGGTAGTCAAATCCCCTCTGTTTACCAAAGGTTCGGGCATTACCGAAACCGCAGACGGTATCGAGATAGGCAGTAACGAACTGGAAGTACCTAACTGTTTCGCCAACATACGCACCGATAACAATGCCGTATTGGGCGTAGTGGGTAAAGATTACCACATCGTACAAAACCGTGAAGCGTTCAGTTTCTTTGATGCTATCGTAGGAGGTGGCGAGGGTATTCTGTACGAAACCGCAGGGGCATTGGGCAAAGGCGAACGCATTTTTATCACAGCCAAATTGCCCGACTATATCCGTGTAGGCAATGGCGATGATGTTACGGAAAAATACATCTTCCTTACCACAAGCCACGACGGAAGCGGAAGTATTACCGCAGCGTTTACGCCTATCCGTATCGTTTGCCAAAACACCCTTAACGCTTCATTGCGGAATATGACCAATGTAGTCCGTATCAAGCACACATCGGGAGCAAAACAGCGTATCGAGAATGCACACAGGATAATGGGGTTAGCCAACACATTGAGCGACCAGCTACAGGGTATTTTCAATGACTGGACAACGATAAGGGCAACAGACCAAGAGGTCAGAAAGCTAATCCAATTGGCACTATGCCCGAACAAAGAAACCCTTGAGCTCATCAAAAAAGGTGCTGAAGACGAAATATCAACAATGTTTAAAAATGCCGTGAACGATGCGTTTGCCTATGCAATGACGAGTGATACGCAACAAATGGACACTACAAAAGGCACATTGTTCGGAGCATACAATGCTGTTACAGGCTACTTCCAAAATGTACGCAATTACAGGGATGACGAAGCCAAGTTACAGAGTATTGTATTGGGTGGAACGGCTCAAATGAAAGGACAAAAAGCATTTGACCTATGTACAGCCTTTGCGACAGACGGTGCGGAAATCCTAAACCTCAATTAGATAATCACAGGCTACCGCCACAATCGGTGGTAGCCTGTTAAAAATAAGTTTTATGAAAGCGATAACAATAGAGGAAGCCAAAAATTTGGCGAGAGCCAAGAGCCTTGAAAAGAAGCACAAAGGCGAAAGCGTATTTATCATTTACTGCAATCGTACAGAGCATTTCTATATAGACACGAACGGTTTAGTACGCCTTTGGGAAAAATTACACGGCTACTATGTAAATGGGGTTTATGCCACCGAAGATTAACGCATAACATTCAAAAGCAGTTACAATGGAAACGAACGCCATAGCGATAAAATTTGTCAGCCACGAAGTACCCGAATTGGAAACGCTGAAAACCTCAAAGGTCTATCAGCTAAGGGAAAAACTGAACAAGGGCGAGAAGCTAAGCCGAGCCGAGAAAAATTGGATTGCGGAAGCGGTAAACCGAAACGCCTTTTTTAACGGGGCAGTTCCCCTAATGGGTTATCGGTTTGGGTTTGATGATATTCTAAAAACCTATGTAGTGAAGCAGTACGACAGTTGGCAGGAATACAGCGCACCCGACAAAACGAGCCTACGGAGTATAATCTATGGCAGGATTGACCAAATAGCAGAAATCAGTCATTAACACTTAAAGCAATCAAAGATGGAAACAACAGATAGAATTACCAAAGAAACAGACCTTGAAAAGTTTTGCAGGGAGCGATTTAAGCACTTGACCAATGCACAGCTTGTGGCAAGGGTAAACGGTCTTCCCGATTTTGGTTGGGATGATGAGGGCGTGGAACTGCGAAGAAGGCATAGGGTATCAAACGGTGCGTTTGACTATGCCTTTAATCATAACACGATGGTAATCCTAAAAGACGATTAATGATGTACGTAACAGATTTAAACGGTTGCCAAATCGAAGTAACGGATTTAAAGGAAGCCATAAAAATAGCAGGGCGGTACAAAGAATACCGCCACGAGGACGAGCGTTTTTCCGAGTTCGACAAGAGGCAAAAAGCCTATTGGGCGGATATGTACGAGAAACTTACAGCCATCAAAGAACAAGTAACAACACATTAAAACTCACAGCAATGAACACAAATTTTTTCAATCAAGTACAGCAGTTGGATTTTACAGGAATATTGCAACTGAACATTTCTAAGGGGATAGAAAACAAACTAATCGTAACAGTATTGCTCAACAATGAGCAATGCGGAGATAGTGCGAAAAACCTCATTCCCCCATTGATTTTTAACGCCACTTCGCAGGAGTTTGACGAGGGATTTTTTGAGCAGATAAACGCACCAATTAAAGCCATATCGGGTTTAATGGTGGATATGGAAGCCTTTATGAAGCAAATGGAAACCGTCAAACTGCAATCCGAAATGGAGAAGCAGAAAACCGAGAAAGCCAAAAAGGAAAAAGAAACCAAAGACAAGAAGTACAAAGACGGTATGGCAAAGGTGGACGAGTTGGAGAAAGAGGGCAAGTTCCGTGAAGCGTGGATGAAAGTACCCGACATTACGGAGTTTCCCGAAAAAGCGGACGAGATACGCAAACGCAAAACGTCATTGTCCGACAAGTTCGGGACACCGAGCCTTTTTGGTGGAGTAACGGAGGAGCAACCCGAACCGTCAAAAACGGAGGAGGTTGCTACCTATTGCCCAATAAATACAACAAACGAAGAAGTAGAATATTAACAATTAAAAACGAACATTATGTTATTAGCAACAGTATTACCGAGAATTTTCATACTCAAAGATAAAGGACAGGATATTCCATTGACTGACCCCGAACCACGTTGGAGCGTGGAAGCCGTAATGAATTTCTATGCAAATTCTTATCCGATACTGACCACTGCCAAAGTATCTGCCCCTGTTATCCGTGACGATACAATACAGTACCGATTTGAGAGTGTAATGGGAACGAAAGGTTAAATCAAAAATCAAAAAAAATGAATTATGCAACGCAATATCATATCGGGCATCATCAAAACCCTACAGCAACCGAAACAGAAGACTTTGCACAAACAGTTGGGCGAGTTCGCAGATTGGATGCAAAGACCAAAGAACGCAGACGAAATAAGAAAAGACAAAATGAAATCGGTACCGATAACGGTACTACCAATGGTTTTCTAAAATGCTCATTTCTGCCTAAACTGCAAGAAGCACAAACCGTACAGGCTTGTGGAAAATCGGAAAAGACGGAAAGGGATTTTTATCAGTCCCTTTCCAAATTGGCAGGGCATTACGGTATACAACCTATGCAGTCCAGGCAGTACGGCTATCCCTACAATATCGCTTTAGCTTTGGATTCCACAGAGGAACAGTTAAGAAAGAAGTTTCGTGATTGGGAAGAACTCCGTTTGATACAGGATAGTAAGAAAACGTATTTCGTAAGTGAAGAACGGTACAGTACAGGTGCAACCCTGTATTACATTCCCGTAGTGCCATTGTACCGACTATCTAAGCATCCCAATCGCAAGCAAGCCGTACAGCTATTGCAATCCGTGTGTGCGTACCTATACCACATTGCAGATGTTCCTTACTATCGACAGGAAAACAGTTATCTGTATTGGATGTATGAAATGGTAACAGAGTGGATTGTAAGCGATGACGAGAATGAGGACACGACAACGTATTTAAGCGAGATTAGGCAATCAGAACAGATAGGCGAACGTATGGAGCAGAAAATTTACAACAAGCACAATTTGAGCCGATTTGCAGTCCGTTTAAACTCCTTTAAAATCAAAGACAGCTTTGACCAAGATTGCTACAAACTGGCAAGTGAAGCCTTTGCCTTGTATGAACAATACCCGAATGCTACCATAAACCGTAATGCCCTGCCAAGCGGAGAAGCAAGCGAAGAAGATATGGAAAATAGTATAGGTGTGGAAAAGTACGTTTCGTTCTGTGCCGATGCAAAAGGTATTTTGTTTCAAACACTTTTTGAGAGCGTGAACACCGAGTTGCAAGAATACGGACAAATGGAAGAACCCACCATTGTGAAAAGGTTTGATGGTAGTGATATTACTGCAAATACCCTTGAATTTGAAAACCGTGTTTTTGCCTTAATTGAGGAATTGATATACATACTGAATAACTTTTAGATACTCTAAAATGAAAGATATAACACAAAACTTTGGAACGCTTTACCACCCTTTATCGGCTTTGGTTTTTTACCAAACCAAAGGAAGTAATAGAACCACCTATGTAGAGCATTTTGATATGGATAGGAACGGTAATCCAATCAACGCCCATCCTTTGACCGAGAGAGAAGCTAAAGAATTGGCAAAAGCACTCAATACGGAAAAGGAAAAGAGCAAGGCATTTTTAAAATCTAACGGCATTCTGCCTACCAACGTCCTGCACATTAATCCGAGTGAAAACGGTACGGTACTTTGGTACACCAAAGCACGAAAAGTCAAAATGTTCTTTACTGAAAGTCTTGAAATACCAAACGGTACGGCGAAAGTACCTGCAATGCTTTGGTATGCAAGCAAGCAGAGCCTTATTGTTTTCGCCCTAGAAAAAGACCGAAGACCTACCGAGAATACCGTATTATTTCACGCACCATTTTTCAATATTTACGAGGACGGACACGTATGTATGGGAACTGTAGATATCAATATCAAAAATTCTGCTTCGGTTGAAGAATTTATGCAAGCGTGGGAAAGCTACTTTTTTAACAGCTATTTCAGTCACTTGGTAAACGAACACAACCCCATAAAAGGAAATTGTGTAAGCCTTTGGAAAGACCTCATCGGCACAGACAAAGCCTTTCCTAAAGATATATTGAAAAAGACAAACAAGACCATAAAAACGATATTGTAATGAGCAAAGAAATTTTAAAAGTCCATTTTACGGACAGCGATTTGATAAATCCTACCAATCCCATAACGGTAAACGTAATCGGTGCAGGTGGTACAGGCTCAAAAGTAATGACTGCCTTGCTTGAGATGAACCACAGCCTAAACGAGTTAGGACACGCAGGGTTGTTTATTCGTCTTTGGGATGATGATGTAATTACCCAAGCCAATTTAGGAAGACAGCGTTTTGCAGAAAGTGAGGTCGGTTTGTACAAATCTGTTGCTATCATTAACCGTATAAATCGCTTCTCAGGTACGAACTGGAAAGCGGAAGCAAGGAAATTTGAAAAAGACAATAGCGACAGTTTCCCCGAAAATGCAGGAGCAAGTATTTATATTTCCTGTGTGGATAGCGTAAAAGCAAGATTTGAAATTGCGGAAATATTAAGTGAATTGAGCAATGGAAGACCCTATTCCAACCGCCCACGTTATTGGTTGGACTTCGGCAACAGTCAACATACAGGACAAGTTTTACTATCTACCATAGGAAAAATTCGCCAACCCAATTCAGAGAAATATGAAACGGTGGCAAGCCTGCCAATGGTTACGGATGAATTTGGCGAACTGCTTAAACAATCCGAACTGGAAGACGATACACCGAGCTGTTCCCTTGCCGAAGCGTTGGAAAAGCAGGACTTGTATATCAATTCCTCATTGGTTCAGATGGGTTGTTCACTGTTATGGGGTATGTTTAAAAATGGTTTGACACCATACAGGGGATTTTTTCACAACCTGAAAGATTTCCGAACCCATCCTATAAAAGTCGCCTGATTGGAAAATCGGGCGGCAAAAAGACACTCCCTCCCGATGGTCGGGACAGTCTTTTTGCATAAATCGGAGCAACCTCTTTGGCAAAATGGGATGCCTACCCACCATTCATTCCGGCACATTTTACCAAACAGGTTGCGACATTATTTGAGGGATGTTCATTATCCCTTTTGTTGTTTTAGGGAACTTCTTTTCTTGCCACATTGGCGACCAAAGAAAAGATTCTGTGTTATAAAACAAATATTTTTAGATTTATTTTGTATTAAATTGTATAAAATAATTATAAATTGTACTTTTGCACCACTCAATGAAAAGAACAGTACAAATATCATCCCAAGTTACTCCGCCCTGAGCGTAGGCTAAACTGTTGTTTTTTCCAATTTTAATTTATTGGCTTTTTTATGGTACCCAAAGGTTTTACTTTGGTACACCCTCTTTTTTATTTACATTTTTCATATTAAACATAATCTTTTATGCAGAAAGTTATTAATCTGTTTGATTTCAGACAGAAAATTAATTACAAGAATGAAATTCTTGCAGGTCTGGCAGTAGCTATGACCATGATCCCAGAGTCTTTATCGTTTGCTATTTTAGCTGGTCTCTCACCATTAACAGGTCTATATGCAGCTTTTTTAATGGGTATTGTAACCGCAATCCTAGGAGGCAGACCCGGAATGGTTTCCGGAGGTGCCGGAGCGACTGTTGTCGTGCTTATTGCACTGGCAGCATCACATGGGGTGGAATATCTTTTTGCCGCTGTTATAATGGCAGGTATAATGCAATTTTTAGTAGGAGTTTTCAAACTTGGTAAATTTGTGCGTTTAATCCCACAACCGGTAATGTATGGTTTTTTGAACGGTCTTGCAGTAATCATTTTCATGGCACAGGTAGCTCAATTTAAAGTCGTAGAAAACGGGATTGAAGGTTGGATGCAGGGTTCTGCACTCTATTTAATGGTAGGATTGACATTGTTAACCATAGCAATTGTATTTATATTACCTAAGTTTACCAAGGCTGTTCCTGCGTCCTTAGTTGCGATAATAGTTGTATTCGCTATCGTATACTTTTTCGGCATCGATACTAAAAAAGTAATTGATATAGCTTCTGTAGGTGGTTCACTACCATCATTTCATATTCCGGGAATTCCATTTAATCTGGAAACCCTGAAAATTATTTTCCCGTATGCCTTAGTAATGGCAGGTGTTGGACTGATTGAAAGCTTATTAACACTGAATATGGTTGATGAAATAACCGGTACAAAAGGACAATCCAACCGTGAGGCTGCCGCACAGGGCATAGCCAATATCACAAATGGCTTCTTTGGAGGAATGGGTGGATGTGCAATGGTTGCTCAAACATTGGTTAATATCGGAGCTGGAGGAAGAGCCCGACTTTCTGCAATAGTGGGAGCGCTTGCGATCTTATTGATCATTTTAGTGGCAGGCCCTGTAATCGAACAAATACCTATGGCTGCCTTAGTCGGTGTAATGATGATGGTAGCTATAGGAACCTTTGAATGGGTAAGTTTCCGTATTATCAATAAAATGCCTCGACACGACATTTTTATTGGTATGCTTGTAGCAGTTATCACCGTATTATTACACAACTTAGCTTTGGCGGTTTTAATAGGTGTGGTTATCTCAGCCCTGGTGTTTGCCTGGGAAAGTGCCAAACGTATCCGTGCAAGAAAATATGTAGATGAAGATGGTGTAAAACATTACGAAATTTTTGGTCCGCTCTTCTTTGGTTCTACTACTGCATTTATAGAAAAATTTGATGTTGTAAGCGATCCGAACGAGGTAGTAATTGATTTTAAAGAAAGTAAAGTAGTAGATATGTCTGCCATTGAAGCCCTAAATAAAATTACAGAGAAGTATCACAAGGAAGGTAAAAGACTACATTTACGTCATTTAAGTCAAGATTGTAGGCAATTACTTAAAAATGCTGAAACAGTTATTGATGTGAATATTATCGAAGATCCTACCTACAAAGTAATGACTAATAAGTAACATTGGTATAAATAAGTTTACATCGAAAGCTATAAGATTTTTTCTATGGTTTTCGATGTTTTTTTATGCATTTCAGCCTTTTAATTCTAAACTAAGTTTAAATATTAGATTTAAATAAATCCAAAAAGGTTAGGGGGTTATAAGCTAAAGCCAACCTCTTAAACAAATTATCGATAGAGAATTAAGCTTCTCCTTATTTACATCGCTACTTCCTGAAAAGGAATGATTTGATACTGGTGTTCTGAATTATAATAAGAATTGTTTTTCCATAATATAAAAGTCAATTCTAGCAGTTTTCTTTGGATGGCAACTATAGCCTTCATTTTGATACCATGCCTTGAAACTATTCTTAAGAAAATATCTCTGAACCTTTCATCAGTCCTAATTGCAGCTAATGCTGGAAAGTGCATTACCTTTCTTATATTCCTATTACCCCGCTTGGAGATTCGAGGTTTGGATTTCACTGAGGTTCCAGATGTCTTTTCTCTTACATCTAATCCTGCATAACTGACCAACTGTCTTTTATTCTTTATTAACTCAAATCCGTTGGTTTCTGCTATAATCGTTACAGCAGTTAGATTTCCAATTCCGGGAATAGAAGATACCATTTTGATCTTTTCCACTAGAGTTTGATCTCCTTTGATAAGTATAGCAATTTCCTCCCTTATCTCTTTTTCCTGTAAATCAATAAGAGCAATTCTTTTTTTAGTTCGTTGCACTGAGTTTTCACTTGATGTTGCAGAAGTACGTTCTGCAT
>NZ_BAAAZI010000003.1:0-32674 GCF_039536825.1 Sphingobacterium kyonggiense | reverse complement strand
TCGGAACTTGTTCGGATCTCCTTCGGATCTCGTTCGGTTAGAAGCGAACGAGATCCGAACGAGATCCGCATTAAATCTGAAGAAATTCCGTTAGAGTATCAAACCTAACTCGAACCAAACTATACTGAAACACGAACATAACCTACCCTCAACAATATGGTTATTGGTATAAATACTTGTTAATATACTAAGAGAAAAAGCGCTTTAAAAACAGAGTAGCATAAAAATTTCCAGAAAAATATTCTATATAATTCTATGGAAAAGTGAGCTTAATAGCATCATAGAATTAAGAATGCTTATCTTTAAGCGTTATTATCAACTATGAAGTATTATATTATTGCTGGTGAAACATCCGGCGATTTACATGGCGCAAATTTAATTAAGGAAATCCGCAAGGAAGATACTGAGGCGGAATTTCATTTGGTTGGTGGCGATCAAATGGCTGCTGCGGCAGGCGTACCGGTCTTGATTCACACTTCTGAAATGGCATTTATGGGCTTTATTGAAGTTTTGATGAACTTAAGAAGCATTGCCCGTAACCTAAAGAAAGTAAAAGCTGATATTCAACAGGTCATGCCTGATACCGTTATACTCATCGATTTCCCTGGATTTAACCTAAAAATTGCTGAATATGCGAAGAAGTTAGGTATTACAACCTGCTATTATATTTCACCCAAAATATGGGCTTGGAACCAAAAACGGGTATATAAAATCAAACGCGTGGTGGATCATATGTTTTGTATTCTACCTTTTGAAGTGAATTTTTACAAACAGTATCGTTATCCCGTTGATTATGTGGGCAATCCATTATTGGATGCTATTTCGAGTTATGAATTTAATCCGAATTTCAAGGAAGATAATGGTCTGAGTGATTTCCCAATCATTGCCTTATTACCTGGGAGTCGAAAAATGGAGATTGCACATATTTTACCAGAATTGGTCAAACTGCACCGATACTTTCCATTGCATCAATTGGTAATAGCTGGAGCCCCGAACTTTGACTTGGATTTTTACCAACAATATATCGGAGATTACCCCATCAAGGTTATTTTCAATCAAACTTACGACTTACTAAAGCATGCAGAAGCTGCTGCAGTTACTTCTGGCACTGCTACCTTAGAAACAGCTTTGATAGGTGTTCCGCAGGTGGTCGTCTACAAAGCTAACCCAATTTCTGTTGCCATTGCTAGACGTGTTGTCAAGGTACAATTTATTTCTTTGGTGAACTTGATCAACAATTACCTGTCGGTCATTGAATTGATCCAAGAGGATTGTACCGCTCGAAATATTGCTGATGAATTGGGTAAATTAACCACCGATAAAGAACATCGAGCAAGTGTATTGGAAAACTACGAGGTTTTGATGGAGAAAATGGGAACTCCGGGCGCATCCGAGAAAACAGCAAAACTTATCGTTAAGTATTTGAGGGAAGAAAATTAAACTTTTTATCTAAATAATTGTCTAAACAGCATAGGAGGAATAACATTATGAGATATCTACTAAGTTTAGGGTTAATAATGGCAAGTCTTTTCAGCTTTGCACAGGAAACCCTACATATACAGCGATTAGAGCTCGGCAAAAAGGAAAAGAAAAACTTTAACAAGGGAGATTCTAGCATGATCATCAGAATTGACACCTTGATTATGAAGGATAAGTCAAAGCTAGATTTTTATGCAAAAAAAGATGTGAAGCTTGAAATTGGTTATGCAGAAATTGGAAACAATGTTTTAATCACTGGTCAAGACAGTAAAAACAATGCGACTAATTTTGATATAAAAGCAAACTTCACTCAGTTAGGGTCTTTGTTTATTATTGCACGTGGTATTGACGCTTTCAACGGAACTAAAACATTCCCGAATGGTGATGGAGGGAAAGTAACCTTAGCCTACGATGCTAAAGGATTGGCGCCCCAAACCAGCAATAAAAAAGGAAAGAACTTTGTGTTTATTGATGTGACCCCAGGAGGATTACGTGTAAATCCAAGTTCTGAGGTGAGACAGATTTATGCAAGGATTGCCATGGCTCCTAATGGTTTAAGGGGTTTACCGCAAGGACAAATATACTCTGGTTCTCCTGGAAGAGAAGGAAAATCTGAGATAAAAAGCTTTTAAATTAAATAAAATCGAAAACTAAATATAGCTGATTAGAGATAATCAGAAAAAGCCTTGAATCAATTCAGTGAAAGATTCAAGGCTTTTTTGTTTTCCAAATAATTTGAGTTCGTACTAAATCTTTATGAAAGTTCTTCTATATATTAAAATAAGGTTAATTCTTTCATTTTAGACATTACAATTAGGTTTTCTTCGGCAAAAATTCCTTAAATTTAGAATATGAAGATATTAGCTTTTGCAGGCAGTAACAGCAAGCAATCCATCAACAAGAAATTTGTCACGAGTGTTTCCAAATACTATAAGGAGGCAGATGATGAGGTTGTTATTTTGGACTTGAATGATTTTGAGATGCCAATTTTCTCGGTAGATCGTGAAGCGGAAACAGGTATTCCAGAACAGGCCTATGCCTTTGCAAAGCAAATTGATTGGGCAGAATTGATATTAATGTCCTTATCAGAAAATAACGGCAGTTATTCAGCTGCTTATAAAAATTTAATGGATTGGACATCCAGGATAAAGGGACGTAAGCTTTTTGCTGATAAACCCATTTTATTGTTAGGGACAAGTGATGGTGCTCGTGGAGCTAAATCGGTCCTTGAGGCAGCAGAAAAACGTATGCCAAGGGATGGTGCTGATCTCCTAGCTGTTTACTCACTTCCAAGCTTTTACGAGAATTTTGAAGAAGGAAAAGGGGTTATTGACCCAAGTCTTCGTGCTTCCCTAGAGGCTACTGTCAGAAAAACTAAACGTACCATGTCCGAACGATTAAACACAACAAAAGAACAATAATAAACAAACAAGATCATGGCAAAAAAAGTATTATTACTCGTAGGTGATTATGTAGAAGATTATGAAGCAATGGTTCCATTTCAAGCAATGGGTGCCGTAGGAATTGAGGTAGATGCTATCGCTCCTGACCGTAAAAAAGGAGATGTGGTACCTACAGCTGTTCATGATTTCACAGGCGATCAGACTTATAAGGAATTACGTGGCCACAATTTTGGCATAAACAAGGATTTCGATGCTGTAAACCCAGCAGATTATGATGGTCTTTATATTGCTGGCGGACGCTCTGCAGAGTATATTCGTTTGAATAAACGCGTTATTGAAATCACTAAACACTTCTTTGAGGAAAATAAACCTGTTGCAGCTATCTGTCACGGTATACAGGTTTTGACCACTGCGCAAGTTTTAAAAGGACGTACCTTGACTGCATACGTAGCGGTTGGACCAGATATTGAATTGGCAGGTGGTACTTGGAAAAATATTCCGGCAGATCAAGCCGTTGTAGATGGTAACTTGGTTACTTCACCAGCTTGGCCTGGTCATCAAGCGATCTTAAAGGAATTTTTCCAGCTATTAGACATAAAAATCACTTTATAAGCAATTATGCAAAAAAACACTAAAAAGGTATGGTTCTTTGCCATACCTTTAATTTTAATTCTTGGGTATTTTATTTATGATGCCTATTCTCAACCATCGATCAAAGAACTTCCAGGTGACTTTGAAGAAGTAGCCTTTGTTCGAAATGAAAATAATAAAGGTGGAATAATCCGCATTTACGCTGTAAGTGTTGGTGATCCACAGAATGCCGCCTATGATCAATGTGCGGATATGTTTCCTGTCAATGATTATGGAAGTAGCACTAAAATCTACTTCTTTGATAAGCTTAAGCCTTACCCTATTACACTAACTCTAGAGGAACCACACTATGATACCACTAAATATGAGGCTATTAGTATACAAAGAAGAACTGGGGTAAATAAATAAGATATCCCACTTACAAACAGCCTCTATGTTAATTTAAGATTATCTTTCTGTTTGTTAACAATTATTTAATATAACATTTATAGCTTAGAATCAACTTTTTTATTACCTTTGGATTAATGATTTTTCTTATTTCGTTATTTATTGATGATTTTAAGGAGGTCGGTTACTTTTAATAAAATTTTGATTTAAGCTAATATGCCAAAAAAAGTTTGCCAAAAATCAAAGGAACTTTATGTTCCTCCACACATACAACTATTATTAACTCCAACTGCTTTCATTTTTCAGCAGTTTGGAACCCTCGTGACAAAACCAACAATTAACAAGAACAAATAAAATTTAAAATATCAGCTTTGCTTGGGAACATGTTTTACCAAACAATTTGATAAATAATAGACTTTAATAATACGTGTTCGTTGAAATATTTTGTTGCAAAGGCATCATGGTATTATTTTAGGCGAACAATTATTAAGCTAAGTAACGTACTTAGCATTTAAAAAAGGGATTCATATATTATTTAATAAATTGTTAATATTTCATTAACTTATACCAAACAAAGCCCTCACATCTTTGGGCTATTATGAGCATACTACAAATGGCAACTAAATTCATACCGAGAGACATCAGCTGGTTAAGTTTCAATGGACGCGTATTGCAAGAAGCGGCAGATCCTGATGTTCCATTGCCTTTGCGCATTAAATTTCTAGGAATATTTTCCAATAATTTGGATGAGTTTTTCCGCGTTCGTGTAGCTGCATTGAAAAGAGCTTCTGAACTTAATATTAAGGTTGCCAACAGCTATTTTTATGAAAGTCCAAGCATCATATTGGATAAGATAACTGAGCTGGTAATAAAACAACAACGAAAATTTGATAAGATTTGGCACCAGGTTCAAAAGGAAATGGCCAAACAAAAGGTCTTTATCAAATCTGCTGAAGATCTTACGCCTAACCAATTGAAATTTGTTAAGGAGTATTTTGAAGAAGAAGTAGAAAGCAGTATTATTCCTTTGTTGCTGGATGAGAGCAAGCCTCTTCCCTATCTTCGTGACAAAAGTTTATATTTAGGTGTGGCGATGTATAAACAAGAATGGCAGTATGAAACCAAGTTTGCTATTATTGAGTTACCAACAAGCCATTTAGGAAGATTCTTAATTTTACCTTCTCCTAAACAACAAAAGCATATTATTCTTCTGGAAGATGTAATCAAGGTTAATTTACCTTATATCTTCTCCTACTTTGGCTTTGATCAATTCAATGCAAATACCTTTAAAGTAACAAAGGATGCTGAATTTGACATAGATAATGATGTGAATACCAGTTTGGTTGAAAAAATCAGCAAGGGTATTAAAAATCGTCGTAAAGGAAAGCCTACTCGTTTTGTATTTGACCAAGATATGGATCAAAAACTATTGGAGTTTTTAATCCGGAAACTCAGTTTAAGTAAAAGAGACAGTATTATTCCGGGCCAAAAGATTCACAATTTCAAGCATTTCATGGATTTCCCAAATGTATTTGGGTCATATGAAAAACTGGAAGAAAGAACTTCCTTCGAACACCCTGATTTTGCAGGAATAGAACGCATAACTGATGTTATTCTGAAGAAAGATGTACTTCTCTCCTTTCCATATCATGAGTTTAGGCCCATGATTGATTTATTGCGAGAAGCAGCAATGGACCCCGATGTCAAGACCATTAAAATAACCATCTACCGCATGGCAAGCAATTCTAAAATTGCCAATGCCCTAGTCAATGCTGCTCGAAATGGAAAAGAAGTGACGGTGATGTTGGAATTGAGAGCACGATTTGATGAAGAACAAAACCTGGATTGGAAAGAACGCTTTGAAATGGAAGGCGTGAAAGTATTGGTTGGTATACCAAATAAAAAGGTTCACGCGAAACTTTGTATCATTAAGAAACGAGTAAACAATAAAACCATTCAGTATGGTTTTGTAAGCACTGGAAATATCAATGAGAAAACAGCCAAGTTATACGGTGATTATTGCTTAATGACTTGCAATAAAAGTGTCATGGCGGATATCAACAAAGTATTCACGGCATTACAAAGACCAAAGGCTGTACTTACTGATACCATAAAGAACAATAAAAGTTTAATGGTATGCCCTATCGATATGCGTTCTCAATTGAATGGATTAGTCGATAAGGAAATAGTTGAAGCACAAGCTGGGAGAAAAGCTCATATCATCATTAAAATAAATTCACTTAGCGATAAGGAGTGTATTAAAAAGCTATATGAAGCAGCTACAGCAGGTGTACAAATTGATTTGATCGTTCGCGGAATATATTGTGCCACGAACCAGAAAAAGTTTATAGAACCCATTCGAGCAATAAGCATTGTGGATGAATACTTGGAACATGCTCGTGTTTTCTATTTTTATCATGCCGGTAAAGAATTTACCTATTTATCTTCTGCAGATTTGATGACTAGAAATTTAGATCATCGTATTGAGGCGGCTGTAAAAGTAAATTCCAGAAAATTGAAACTGGAACTTAAAGACATGCTCGATATTCAATTAAAAGATAACGTGAAAGCGAGAATCTTAAACAATAAACAAAATAATGAGTATGTGCAGAATGATGAACCTGAATTTCGTTCGCAAATTGAAATATATAAGTATTTAGCAGCTAAGAAGATAGTTGAAGAAATAGAGATTGAAGAAGAATAAAACATAAACATATTACTAATATTTTTAGTATTTTAGTAAAAATATTAGTGAGATGGAGAGATCGTATATTCAAGGTCGAGGTGCTCAAAAGAACGTTCATAACGTTTTTTTCAAAGATGAATATGTACAAGAACATATAGAAGGGATTGATGAGTGGGAACAAGACAAGCCAAAGACCGCATTCAGCATAGTACATCCTAAGAGTATAGTTAATAAAGTAGATAGTCCTGATGTGGGAATGGCTTATTCTGCCAATCCTTATCAAGGCTGCGAGCATGGATGCATATATTGTTATGCTAGAAATTCGCATCAATATTGGGGAATGAGTGCAGGGTTAGATTTTGAAACGAAGATCTTGGTTAAGCAAAATGCACCCAAATTATTTCGTGAGTTCTTAAAAAAGAAAACCTGGAAAGGAGAAACTATTTCTTTATCTGGCAATACAGATTGCTATCAGCCTCTTGAGCGCAAATTCAAATTGACACAAGCCATATTAAAAATTGCTTTGGAGTTTGGACAACCCATTAGCATAATTAGCAAGAATAGTTTAGTTCTTCGTGACATGGATATCCTTGCGGAAATGGCGAAGAAAAATCTTAGCGCTGTATTTATTTCAATCAATTCCCTAACTGAAGATACTCGTTTATTATTGGAACCTAGGACAGTAACCGCTAAACAACGTTTACAGGTAATTGAAAAACTTAGTTCACATGGTATTCCTGTGGGTATCATGTGCGCACCGGTAATACCTGGCTTGACCGATCATGAGATACCCAAAGTATTAAAGGCTGCTGCAGATGCTGGTGCACAATGGGCGGGTTATACCAATGTGCGATTAAATGGAGAAATAGGAAAGATATTTCAAGATTGGCTATTTCAAGCCTATCCTGATCGTGCCAATAAAATATGGCACAGCATTCAAAGTTGTCATCAAGGTAAAGTAAATAACAGTGAGTTTGGTAATCGAATGCGTGGCTCTGGTCAGTTAGCTGATATCATTAATAATAACTTTAAATTGCATTGTAAGCGGAATAAATTGAATTTGAAACCCATGGTTTTGGATAGTTCACATTTCAATAATCGAAGGGATAATCAGCTAAATTTATTCGATTTTTAAGTGTTAAGGAATGTTAAAATCTAATTGTAACTAGTATGTTGCAAGCATTATGGCATTTAAATTGGTTATATCAATTGATAACTATTGAAAAACATAAACAATTATGCTATGAAAACAACATTAAAACTATTCAGCTTTTTATTTGTAATGATGGTTGCAGTGAGTGCCTGTTCTAAAGATGATGATCCTGCAGATAATGATTTCTTTGTTGATGATTACAAAGGCGACATCAGTTATACCGAATTAAATGGAGATGGAGATGTATCAAAAGGACCAGGTACTGTATGGGTAACCAAAGTTGGTGATACCTACAGCTTCCGTTTTGACCGTGGAATTCCAAACATTACCGGAATTAAAATGGAAAAAGGAAGTAACACAAAAATTTTCTTTAGTGATGAGGCTTTAGGATCTATAACTATTGACAACAATGATTTGGACATTACCTATAGCAAGGACAGCAAAGTCTGGACAGCTCAGTGTACTCGTGATTAAGAATTTCGATATACAGGAATAATTTAACTTTAAAAGGGCATCTAAAATTAGATGCCCTTTTTCTATTACTTCATTAGGCGATCTGTAATATTAAAGTACTCTTAAAGATATTTGAATTACTATTCACAAATAGCTGATGTTTTTCTGGATAACGATATTCAAGTCTATTTTTCCAATATTCAAACTGCATATTATCAGCTTGATTTTGTAAATAATGATTTACCCGATTGCTTACTTCGAGTTGAAGAGTAGATTGACTTAGCTGAATACGAATTTTCAAAGGATGCTCACGCATACTATTATAACCCAATTGTAAAGCATTCTGAATAGCGCCAAAGGTAATTAATGGGAATATTTGAATATCTTGTTGATTTCCTTTTATGGTAAGTTGAGTGTGCAATTCATCAGATTTGGCTATCTTCCACAGGTTGACATAGGATTCTATAAATTCAATTTCATCCTGAATAGTCCAAGTTTTCTCTTCTACTGCTTGTAAAACCTTATTTTGGAGGTCTTTCCAATCTTTGAATAATAAAGGGTTTTCCTCAAATAGTGGAGTCAATAATTGAAATAAGGCTTTATCAAATTGAATTCCTTTAAATGATAATTCAGACCGGAGTTTTAGTATTTCTTGAAACTCTTGGGATTTATTGCCATTCTTTTTAGACCAAAACATGATTGTATTATTTTACCGGATCGATTGCAGGTCCTTTGGTGCCTTCTAACCCACTTACACCTCCTGAAACCGCCAATTTCATGGCATCAGTTGCAGACATGTTTAATTTGATGACTTTATCTGCACTGACAACGACTATTTGACCAGCAACAGAATAGGAATAAGGGAAATAAACAATTACCTCATATGGGAGACCAATTGAAGATAAGTCTTTCTGTGTTAAAAAACCGACCTTCTTTAGTCCCATATCATTAACGATCACCAATACTGGTTCATTAAACTTCTTTGCATCCCCAACAAAAGCTTCTGTAAAGTCTTTAATGGAGGAATATAAGGTATTGAATAATGGAATTTTATTAATGGTTCTATTCAGCCAAGCACGAATAGGCGCAGTTACTAAGGTGGTGAAGATTAGCCCAATTAAAGCCAATAGCAAAATAACAGAGAGAATACCAATCCCAGGAATATATAAAGGGTGTCCGGTTTCATCCTCAAGGAAATGTTCTGTAATATTAAGGGCACCATCTAAGGTAGCAACCAACCACACAATGACAAAAATAGCCCCTGCAACAGGTGCTACAACCAATGTACCTTTGATTAAATAATAGAAAAACTTCTGAAAAAACTTACGTATCATCTTATTCGTAATAATAAACTCGTTTCACACGACCTGATATATTCACCAATAGCTCATAAGGAATAGTCCCCACATCCTTTGCTGCTTGCATTACATTTGGAAACACAATGACTTCATCCCCCTCCCGCACTTCGAGGCCTGTTACATCCAGCATACACATATCCATACAGATGCTCCCTACAGTAGCTGTCTGCTGTCCATGGATTTCCATTTTGCCAACGCCCATACCAAATCGGCGGTTATAACCATCAGCATATCCAATCTTTACAGTAGCAATCTTACTATCGCGTAGTAACACTCCCTTACGATCATACCCCACCGTCTCCCCTGCCTTTAGGTCTTTTAATTGGGTAACTGTAGTACGCAAGGTACTTACTTGTTCCAGATTTTCCAACTTTCTATCCATATCTACCCCATATAAACCAATCCCTAAGCGCACCATATCAAAATGTGCTTCTGGCCATCGAACTATCCCTGAAGTGTTGGCAACATGCCTGATAAAAGAATAACCTAAGCCCTCTCTTAATATCTGAGCTGCCTCAGAATAGGTGTTTATTTGGTATTTGGTAAAGTCGTCTTGGTTCGGATCTCCTGAAGCGACCAAATGCGTAAAAAAGGATTGAACGCGAACAAGATTTTGTTTTTTAAGTACATCAACAACTTCAGGTATCTCTTCAGGAAAGAATCCCAAACGGTGCATACCCGTATCTAACTTGAGGTGAATTTTGTAATCTTGAATATTTCTATCCTGAAGGAAAAGTAAAAATTCCTTTAAGAATCGCATACTGTAAACCTCAGGTTCCAAATTGTATTTAATGAGCGATTCAAAGGTATCCGCATCAGGACTAAGCACCATGATAGGTAAGCTAATTCCAGCCATCCTTAAATCTACTCCCTCATCGGCAAAGGCAACAGTTAGGTAATCAACTTTACTGAATTGAAGTAAATTTGCGACTTCAAAACTTCCGCTACCGTAAGAAAAAGCCTTTACCATCGTCATTAACTTAACATGAGGCGGAATTAAAGAACGATAAACCATCAAGTTGTTGGTCAGCGCATTTAAATTGATGTCCAAGACCGTTCCATGGGACCGAAGCCCCAAACGTTCTACTATCTGCTCAAATTGATATATCCTTGCTCCTTTCACTAGAATACTTTCGTTCTCGAATACCAGGTTGGATAAATCTTTGATGAAAGATGAGGTATCTGGATATAGATTTTTTTCTTTGATATGTATATCTTCTAAAAAAGCGTATTTCTCGCCTACCCAGACCAATCTATCTAAAGCTTGAGTGTTTAATAAATCGACTAGCTTATGCTGTAATTTATTGTTCTCCTTCAAACCGTCCATATCAGAAAGTATCAGGGTTCGTTTTTGATGCTGATTTTGCTGCTGCAGAAAATTCAATGATATTTTCAACGATGCTAAATCATTGGAGTAAGAATCATCTATAATGGAACTGTTAGCAATCCCCTTTTTCAATTGCAAACGCATTTCTAAAGGCTTTAAAGCCAAAATACGATCTTGAATAATGGAAATGGAATAATCCAAATAGATCAATAAAGAAATACAGCTTAAAACATTCTCGATGGAAGCTTCATCTGTAAATGGTATTATGAAATCAACAACTTCCTTATTGATATTTAATTTCAAGAGTGATTGATTCCCTTGAACCTCCTGCTGAAGGATCTGAATAGAATCTGTTTCTTCAACTCCCCAAGACGTCCAAGATGCCTGAGCTGGTAATTCCTCTTTCGAGATGTATTTACTACTTGCAATGACTAATTCTGTACGCTTAAAGAGTTTTAATTTCTCTTCAAGCTTAGCTTTCTTATTTTCGAAATGTTGGGCATGTGCAATTCCAATATTGGTAAGAATACCAATATTCGGTTGAACCATTTCTTCTAAGTTGTCCATCTCTCCTGGTTCACTAATCCCAGCCTCAATTATGGCAAGATCATAAGATGCCTGTAAGTTCCATAATGATAAGGCCACACCTAATTGAGAATTATAACTTTTAGGACTTTGGTAAACCTTTTTATCTGGACTCAGCATTTGTGTTAACCAGGCTTTGACAATGGATTTACCATTACTCCCTGTTATTCCTATGATGGGATTCGGGAATTGTGTTCTATGGTATTTCGCTAATTCCTGCATGGCTAAAAGGCTGTCTTTAACAATCAAGATATTCACATCCTCTTTTTCAGCTAAAAATGGAGTTATGTGATTGACAACAAAGCTTCGAATTCCTTTGGAATATGCATCAGGAATAAAATCATGGCCATCTCTGGTGGCCGTTAAAGCAAAGAACAAGCTTTCTTCTGGCAGGCTTACTTTTCGGCTGTCGTAGACTAATTCGCTTATTTGTTGCTCAAAATTAAGGATCTTGTGCTCCTCTAGCGTTATTATCTCACTTACAAAACCTATCGTGTACATCTTCTTTAAAATATGCAACGAATTTCATCATTTTTTTTAAAAGTTCCTCATTTTTTGAAGATTTGCATTATGGATGATGCTTCAGCAAATAAAAAGAAACTCACACCACTAGCTGCATTGCGAAAAGCAGAAAGTTACTGTGCCTATCAAGAGCGTGCGCAACAAGAAGTTAGGGATAAACTCTATGAATGGGGATTGCATATGACGGATGTAGAACGTACGATCAGCACCTTAATAGAAAATAATTTCCTGAACGAAGAGCGGTTTGCTAAAGCTTATGTTTTAGGAAAATTTAGAATGAAAGGATGGGGTAAGATAAAGATTGTTCAACATTTAAAACAAAAACGTGTTTCCAAGCCATTAATTCAGATCGCCTTGCGTGAGATTGATTTAGATGATTACGAACAAAAATTACAAGATATCATTGAAAAGAAGATCAATAAGCCGATTTCAAAACTTTCATATATGGAACGCGGGAAGTTAATTCGCTTCTTAATGGGCAAAGGATATGAGCAAGAGTTGATTTATAGGAAGCTTGGCAGTTCGGATGAAGAATAATTACAAAAATGTGGATTTTGGAAAGCTCAAAAAATGAGCTTGTTAGCGAATAGATGGATATTTTTATAAAAAATATTGCATCTATTTTTCACTTTTTTTTGCATCGATTAAGAAAATATCTATATTTGCACCACGTCAAGCGAAAGTAGCTCAGTTGGTAGAGCACAACCTTGCCAAGGTTGGGGTCGCGAGTTCGAATCTCGTCTTTCGCTCAGTTGCCTAGGTGGTGGAACTGGTAGACACGCAGGACTTAAAATCCTGTTCCCGTTAAGGGAGTGCGGGTTCGATTCCCGCCCTAGGTACGTTAAAAAGCTCGACAATAGTCGAGCTTTTTTAGTATATATTAGTGAGAATTTAGTAGATGGACCTGAGGTGGGTTATTTTAGATTTTATTTACTTATTTTAGAGTAGGTTAAAATCACAGGATCTTAATATCACTAAATTATGAAAGCATATACCTTTGCCTTAGGGGTTATTTTTGTCGCCTTCCTTTTTTCTTGTAATCCTAATAATAATAAGCAGGTCAACAACGAAGATGCAAATGCAGAAAAAAGATCTGTTGATAGTATTTATGTAAAATACGAACCTTCCCTATTAAATAATTCAAATTTTCAGTTGGTCATTACAGATCCTAAAATGGAGGTTCAAGAAATTAGACCAGACACGAATTTTACTGCCTATTCTTATACGGGTCAAAGTAGTTTCGAACGTTTTGACATTCCTTTTGGCACCTTATTCCCTATTCAACGTGGTGATAGCATTATTATTTCAATGAAAGATGGTTATCCTCATTTAAATGTAGCAAACTCTTCATATAATGATCATGAAATCAATTTTGGAACAGAACTCTTAAAAAGGAAAACACCAATTTTTGAAGCGATTGCCATTGCTGATTCAGCTAGTTTGGATAAATTTATCAAGCAAAGTAATCATTACATCGATAGTTCATATAAGGTGGGTGCCATATCTGGTGAGTATGAAAATTGGATTAAAAAGGAAATGGAATACGTCAAATTATATGCACAACAAAACAAGAAAATTTTCAAAGGTACTAGAGATATCTCATCCCATATTAATATTGATGAGAACTTAAACCTATCAAAATATCGTTCTTTTGTTTACAAAATTATGGCTAATGATCTAAAAGAAGACCTTGCTATTCCAAGTATTTTAAATTCAGCCAGTTCACTATTTACTGGCAAAACAAAAGATTATGTGCTTTATCGTTTTGCTAAAGAATCCTTAGCTGTAATGGATGTTGCAAAGGCTAATCAGAGTTTAAAGGATTTGAAAGGTAAATTTAATGATACGACTTATTATAGTTTATTGGCTGATCGGTTTGAACCAACCTTTAAAGATGCATCTGCTCGAGAGAATATCTTAATAAATCAAAAAGGCGATAAATTCACATTAAATGATATTTTGGCTAAACACAAGGGTAAAAAAGTATATGTAGATTTTTGGGCTAGTTGGTGTGCTCCCTGTCGTGCAGAAATGCCAAGCTCTAAAAAATTAGAGAAATCATTTCCCAATGTTGTCTTTTTGTATTTATCACTGGATAAGGTTCAAAAAGATTGGCTGGAGGCCATGAAATTTGAAGGATTAAAGGAAAGCAATAGCTTTTTATTTGGCAATATAGAAACAGATGATTTCTTAAATAAGCATGAAGTAAACATGATCCCACGATACATGATATTTGATAAGAATGGAGTTTTAGTCAATAAAGATGCTCCTAGACCTAGTGATCAAAAAATAGCAGGGCTATTAAAGGAATAAATAATAGAAAATTCAAGAAGTAAAAATGATGGAATTTAGGTTGTACCAAATTTTATGTCTATCCAGAATTAAATAACCAAATGGATAAGTCACTTCAACACCCATTTAAAAACAAGATCTAACAAGTGTTTTTTTCTTTCATATTCAGCTTCACCTAAGACTAATCCGTTGTTAATTTCTAACAAGATTAAATTTTCATCTTTGTCTTTAGCCAAATAATGAGAGGTAGGCATTTTTGATGGACCTTCCTTTAATTTTACAAATTTTTGGGTATCTAAGCCTTTAACTTCACGTAGCTTATCTTTAAAATCAATAATATAGGTTAAAATTTGAAGACTGTCCGAACTAACAGCATTTTGAATTAACTCAAACCCTAATATTCGTTGATTTATTTTAATAGAATTATTTATTCTATAATCTTTCCCCTTAAAAAAGGAATCTAAATGTTTGAAAATCTCTTTAGAAAAGGTATTTACATGATTTTTATTGTACTCTGAACCTGTTTGTACTTTTCCGGATTCCACACTCCAAGCAGACAACAAACTATCCTTGACAAGCCTTATTTCTTGTGAATGGCTAACAAATGGAATCAAGAATGTTATTATAGCCCAATAAAACCTAGCAATTCGCATATACACTTATTTATGATTAACAGAAATCTTCTTTTCTATTAAGTTAATAAATAAAGCATGAAGATTAATGGGATGAATATATAAGTGTAAAAAATAGCTTTATTTATGAGCTTGTAATTTAATTTCCTTACCTCCTTTTCTCTTACTTATTTCTGCAGCATCAATAAAAGCACAGATTCCCAGTGTCTCTTTTTCAGGAACTGGGGAAACACCAGTCTTAAAAAACTTTAATATCTGTTCTAATAAAGCTTCATATCCGGTAAATTTGCCCAAATCCTTCTTCCCATTCTCTAAGAAGATTGTTCCTCCGAAGTCCTCAAATTCTTTCTGCATTCCATGTAAACTTGCCTGCTTTCCTTCTTTCCATGTTCCAATATAAATCGTCGAATCAGAGCTCTCAAAGGATCGAACACTGAAGCAGTCTGGTCCCATAATACGAAACAACATTTCAACTCCATGTATGCCATACCAGTATAAATCATTATGAGAAGGTTCAGTTGGTGCAGGACAATATACGGAAGCTCCAATTAATTTAGATCGATCAAAATCTGAAATGCCTTCTATAAAACGTAAGGCACTACTGGAAAAAACTGGAACATTATTATTCTTTGCTTCTTGAAAAATCTTAAATGCATCGGTATAAGAATTAGCAATAGGTTTATCTATAAATAGTGGTTTTTTCGATTTAATCACTTCCAATGCTTGTTCCAAATGCAAATTTCCATCATTTGTCTCCAATAAAACACAATCTACCTGACTTAATAAAACTGAAATGCTTTCAACAATCTTTACTCCATATTGCTGAATTTCTTCAGTAAACTTTGGAATTCTTTCTTGACTCAATGGTATGGTTTTACTTCCGAAGGGATATGCAGCAATTACTATAAATCCTTCATATATGGCATTCTTTCCTCGGTTAATTGCTTTTGTAAATGCTAATGAATGAGTGGAGTCTAAACCAATGATTCCGATCTTAATTGGCTTATTCTGATTCAAGTTCACCTTAGCAAACAAAGTAGAACTAAGCGTTATAGCTGTTGCAGAAGCAATAAAGTCTCTTCTATCCATTCTGATTAGTTAAAAGGTATAATGCTGCATTTGCCATTGTTGGAATGGAGGAATAGAATGCTCTTTCATCCAAATTGAACTGAGCATTATGCAATCCAAAAGCAGTTGAAGAATCCCCATTATTTGTTCCTAGCAGAACAAATAATGCTGGATATTGATGTGAATAATAAGCAAAATCTTCAGCTGCCATCCAAATATTCTGATCAACTATCTGTAATCCAGAGAAATTCTCTTGCCAGAATAATTTTATTTTTTGAGCAAGAATAGGATCATTTTTCAAAACAGGATAGCCTCTTCTTATATCCAAATCCACAGAAGCACCAAAATTTGCTGGTATTTCATGGATTAATCTTTCAATACGGTCTAATGCTTCCTTACGCCAATGCTCATCCATAGTTCTGAAGGTACCTTCCAGCAACACTTCATTTGGTATAACATTCGCTGCACCTAGCCCTTGTATCTTACCAAAGGTTAAGACCGATGGTGTACTCGGGTTTGCTTGACGACTTATTATTTGTTGCAAACTACTGAGCAGTTGCACAGCAATCATGATAGGATCAATTGCTAAATGTGGTTCTGCAGCATGTCCTCCTCTACCTTTAATCGTTAAATAGAGCTCGTCACTTGATGCCATAAATGGACCTGGACAAATACCGATAGAACCTAATGGCAATCTAGGGCTAACATGAAGTCCCAAAACACCTAAAATAGAACCTGAAAGATCATTTAGGATATTTGATTGGATGATTTCAATTGCTCCACCGGGAACACGTTCTTCTGCTGGTTGGAATAGCAATAGAATACGACCAGAAAAGGTAAAAAGTCTATTCTTTAAATAATGACCTACAGCTAATAAGTTAGAACTATGGAAGTCATGTCCACATGCGTGCATGACCCCATCATTTAAAGATTTGTAGGAAACCTCATTCTTCTCCATTATAGGCAAAGCATCCATATCTGCACGTAGTACAACGGTATTTAGATTACCTGTCTTTTGACTACCATCCAAAACACCGACTACTGCAGTCTTTCCAACCAGATGAAATGGAATACTCATCTCACTCAAGCAGTTTTGAATATATACGCTAGTATTGAATTCCTGAAAAGAAAGTTCTGGATTTTGATGTAAATACCTCCTATGCTTTATGGCATCTGGTACCAAGTAATCTAGCTCCTTTTGATCTTCCGATATACACATACGATATTATCCTAACAATAAAACATTCAAAATACTAAATTATTGGCTCTAAGGATGATTTACTAATTGACTTTTTAGAAAATCACTGACAAAGTCATCATCATTTAAGCCAGGATAATCATGCTGTATGCGGGTGAGTTCTTCAGCTTGACCTTCCGATAAGACCTCATTAGGATTTAAACACCATATGCCTTTCATAAGTCCTTGACGATGCAATACTTCATGGATTCCAGGGATGCAGCCATGGAAATCATGAGCTACATCAAATAGAGCAGCATTAGCATCTGTAGTTTGGCCATTTAATTCTTGCAGATAAGTCCATTTTTCGACAGTCGGGTTTAACTTATAATCTTTCACCAGCTTCATCAATTCAACAGCTTTACTTGTCCAAACTGCCCAATGTCCTAATAATCCACCTCGGAATTGAACGACTTTCTCCTCACCATTAACAGTGAATTTATTGACTGAAATCAAATCTGCGATAATATTATCATCATTTCCGGTATATAAGGCAATATCATCAGAACGATCCGAATTTGCTATTGCACGTACGACATCCAATGTCTGATACCGATTAAATGAAGCGCATTTAATTGCTTCGACATTCGGAATATTGACAAATTTGGACCAGAAATCATAAGAAAAGATTCTACCACCAACAGAAGGCTGAAGATAGAAACCAAACACAGGAATTATCTTAGCAACTTGAGCCGTACGGTCTAGAATCTCATCTTCTGTAAGTTCATGTAGCCCACCCATACTTAATAAGCCCATATCATAACCATACGAAACAGCTAATTGAGCTTCTCGAATAGCTTGGTCGGTAGGTCCAACTAAACCAGCTATTTTAATAAATGGTCTGTCTAATTGAGCCTCTTCTACAACCTCCGCTGTAATTCGAAGTACATCTTCTAATAAATCGAATTCAGGCAAACGAATTTCAAATTGTGTAGAATGCACGCCGACAGCAATACCCCCAGCCCCACTTGCAATATAATAATTAGTCAAAAGCCGCTGACCATCTTCATCCAATTGACGATTTGCATCTAAACACAATGGATGTGCTGGGAATACTGTTCCAGCAAATAATAATTCCTTTTTTTCCTTTTCCAATCTTTTCATTAAAACTTCCCTTTACGCTCTTGAAAATGTGTATCCTTCCCAAATTCATCCCCATTGCTCAATATCCATTGAACAGTTATTTCTATAATTTCCAAAACACTAACCTTTGGATAACCAAACAACTTAAAACAAGTTGCAGCATTGTTCAACAAAGCTGTTGGTTCTGGATCATTTTTAAATATTGGCTCTTTCCCGAGACCTTGACCTAATTTCTCAGCCAACCACTTAATAGATAATATTTCAGGTCCTGTAACATTCAATACTTTAGCAGGACTTTCTGTATGTAGTAAACTGCGGATAGCAATTTCATTCGCGTCATGCTGCCAGATCACATTTACATTATTACTGGTCAAATCAATCGCTTCACCTGCATGTACTTGCTTAGCAATCTCACGTATTACACCATAACGAAAATCTACTGCATAGTTTAAGCGATATAATAATATTGGCGTATCATTCTTCTTACTGAAGTAGGTGAAGATTCGTTCTCTACCTAAAGTGCTTTGCGCATATTCACCAATAGGCTCTGGTATAATTTCCTCATCTACACCAGATGAAGTAACAGGAACAAAAGGCAAAACATTGCCTGATGATAAAGCTACTATTCTAGACTTTTTAAACTTTTCGGCTACACGACCAGGCAAATAGGTATTCATTGCCCAAGTAAAATCCTCCTTTCCAGAAGCACCAAACTTAAAGCCTGCTAAATAAATAATATTTTTTACTTCGGGTAATTGTTGCAAAGCATCGTCATCCAATAGATCACAGGCAATACATTCAATCCCTATTTCTTCTAATTTGGATTTACTTAATGGATCAGAAAAACGCGACACGCCATAGACCTTTCGTTCAAGTCCCAATTCATTCAAGCCATCCATTAATAATTTTGCCATGCTCGGCCCCATCTTTCCTGCTATTCCCAAAAACATAAAATCACCATCTATTTTGGCTAGATCTTTTTGGAAATCTACCGATGGCCTGGTATACTTTTCTTCTAACTTTACTAAATCTTGCATTCTCAAATTATTTTAAAAACATATCGTATACATTACTAATCATTAATGTAAATATGACCACTAGACCAAGTCCGCCAGTCAATTTATAAAACCAATTATTGGCGTGTTCTCCCATAACTTTTTTGCTATTCGCAATGGCGAATATGGAAATACCAATAAATGGCACTAGAAAAATGGTAATGCTCTGTGCGATAACAATCAGTTCCAATGGAAGCTTACCAAAAGTTACAGCGACAATACATCCTAATACCATTACTATGGAAATCAAAACTTTAACCTTCTTGCTACTTAGACTGCTACCAAAACCCAAGGCATCGCCTAATAAGGCACCACCAACTGTAGAGTTTCCAACTAAGGAGGAAAAGGATGCACCAAAAAGCCCAATGAAAAACAAGGAACTAGCATATCTTCCAAACAATGGTTCTAAAGCTTTGCCCATCTCCGCTGCACTACCTACATGGATACCATTTGGAAATAATACAGCTGCTGCACAAATCATCACGGCAGCACTCATTAAACCTAAAATACTTACTCCCACAAATGCTCCTCTTTCGGCTTTAGGGATACTTATATTTTGCTGCAGTACTTTCTTCCTTTCCTGGATCAAATAACTTTGATAAAATGCACCAACCAATGAAAAACATGATGCTGTAAAAGCTATTATCAACCCCATGGATCCTTTTGGAATGGAGGGAATGAAACCTGAAGAGAATTGTTCAAAATCTATATCAACTAAGAATAGTGTCAATATAAAACAAGCTAACATTAACAAAACCAATCCAATCATTAATTTCTCCATTACTTTGTAAAAGGAAGGAAAAAACAGTAAAGAAATCCCAATTACCGTAAAACTAATCACCCAAATGTATGGTGCTGTTCCTGTAGCTTCTCCAATTGCGATTCCGACACCTATGCTGTTTCCGGCCTGAAAGGAAGTAGCGACTAGAAATACACCTATACCGATGGCTATCCCAATAGGCTTACTAAAGTTTTCTTTGATGAGAGACAATAAACTTTTACTTTGGGTAGCACCAATTCGAGAACACATGGCTGTATAAATTCCCATAAAGAAAAGTGCTACTACCACAATCCACATTAAGGAATAGGCATAATCGGCCCCCATCTTAGAAGTGATGGTCATTTTACTTGGTCCAAAAACTAAGGCAGCGGTTATGATTCCCGGACCTAAAACATGTAATATCTTTTTCATCATTTCGTATGCCTTTCGCGTGCAACCTTTATTTCTTGAAGTCCAATTTCCGAAAATTGATTACCAAAATTGGAACGGATATAATTAGTAATAGCTTGAATCTCCTCATCTTTTAAAAAGTTGAATGGGGGCATTTGTCCTTCATAAATCACAGAATTGATTTCAATTTTCCCATTCACTCCTTTAAAAACACTTTGTAACAATCGCTCAGAATTACGTACTGCTTCTGTATCCTGTAATGGAGGAAAATTACCCTTAATACCTTTCCCATCTTCTTTATGACAAGATGCGCAATAGGTATTATATAAGGTCTTTCCATCAGTTGCTTTGACCTTATTCTCTTTAAATCGACTTAAAAAGGTCTTAGGAATATCTTTTGTTGGGTGTAATTTCAATATTCTGTCATCGGTTTTTTTTGGAAAACTTGATTGAGGATTCCAATCTCGATTACTAGTTGCCAAGTAAATATTCCCAGTCGTATCAACACAAATTGCACGTATTCTTCCGTAATGATCTTTAAGGTAAATTTCTTCTTGAGTGATTTCATTTTGTTCGGAATTCATTTTTAATATTCGAAGACTTTGGCTTTTCAATGTTCCCAACAGTAGGCTGTTGTTCCAACTTGGGATAAGATTATTACCATAATAAACCAATGCTGAAGGTGCTATCACCGGTGTCCATGAACGGCTAGGCTCCGTTCTTGGGCTTTTTGCAGCAATAGCCTTTTCTTCCGCTGTATCATGAAACCCTTCAATTTCTATCCATCCATAATTATTTAAGGGACGAATCCAATTGACTTCGTCTTCAATCGCATCACCATGTTCTGATGTAAAAATATGACCAAGACTAGTTTCAGTCATTCCTTGGATATTTCGAAATCCCCAAGCATACACATAAGAGTCTTTTATGGGATTGTCAACAGGAATAAGGCCATCCGCTGTCATCCTTAGAACTTTACCATTTAACGTTGTAGAATCTTGAGCATGTGTTTCTGAATGCACATCTCCAGTGGCCCAGAATAAATAACCTTTTTGATCAAAGAGCAATCTAGAACCGTTATGTCCCGTTCCTCCCTCAATCTTTAGTAGTAATTTGGTATTGACGACTTTATCTTCATGAATTTCCAATCGACTCAATTCACTAAATAACTCTTCTCCTTCCTTGGTCGTATAACAGATATACAGAAAAGGATTCTTTTCAAAATTGGGATGAATCGCTAATCCTAATAGTCCCAAAGTACGTTGATGAAAAACATTTGGTACATGATAAATATCCTTCATTTTATTCGTCGACAAATCCAATTTTGAAATTTTACCCTTTATTTGTGTAAAATAAATAGCATGTTCACTTGGCAGATATTGCATTTCCCATGGCACCTCTAGATTACCATGCAATTCTTCAATAGCTAGAAAAGATCCATCAGCTATTTGTAAATAATCGATGACTTTCTCTTGATCTTTACAAGAACTCAAGAGTACTAATAAGCACAGAAAAGAATAAATTCTACTTTTCAAAATATAAGGTTTAGTATAAGTTTAAGTCTAATTTTATAGCTAGATATGGACTATATTGATCATCAAATTACAATTATAAATTTTGTTTTGCAGGATCATAACTCCACAAATCTGTCCCTTGTCTAAAATAAATCTCCCCCTTATCTCCCAATATCATTAAACTAGCGTTATCCCGTAGTTCTTTCAATTCATCTTTGGTTGGATCATAGCTATACAATTTATCGGTTACAGTAAAATAGATTAATCCATTTGGATGACTTACTGCTAGTCCATTTCGCCAAATATGACTAGGTGTACTGGTATACTTATAGACTTCTTTTTTGAAAACTACCTTACGCTTTTCCAAATCATATTTAAATAAGGTACCATCAGCAAACCCCCATAAACCTTGATCAGGACCAATAAATAATCCAGAAACGGACCAATAATCGGCAATGGAGTCAGTCCATAAAACCTTTTTACTTTCTGGGTCCCATTCAAATATCTTTCCTCGCTTTTCAACTGGTATAGCTCCTAAACCGCCGTAAATGGTAGTACCTCCAATAATTTTCCCATTATAGTCGATTAAAGACATAATGGCATGATTAGGAATTACATTCACAAAGCTTTCCAATTTCTCTGTGTCTACATTTAAGTGGGCAATTGCTCCTCCCAGTTGTCCATAACCTGTAATGGTGCCAAATAACATCTCTCTTCTTCTTTCCAAAGGCAATACAGCAAATGGTCTATCTTGATTTTGAATAGCACCTAGGAATTTCGGGTTTTGTTTACTTGTACTCCAAGGTTTCGTAACATCATAAGCATAAATTTCAGCTTTGGTATAATTTCCAAAGTAGATGGTATTCCCCATGTTGTTCATACCTTCAGTTTGATGTAAACCTGGATAATCTTGGTGTTCTCCAGTTTTTGGATCATAGGTGCCATGATTGCCTGCCAAGTAACCTGAACTCCAAACCTTTTGATCAGGTCCCCAGAAAATAGTTTGTATGCTAATTGGCGCTTTAGGAATATCTAGCAACATTTCGTTTAACACCATTTTGTTAGAGACATCGATGGTGAACAATTTATGGCTTGCTGTTAACACTTTGTAATTTCCTTGAGAATCCAATATTGCAGCCCTTCCTCTTCCTTCAATTCGAGCAATTTCTTCAGCTTTTGGTGTTTTTTGAGCAAAGTCTAAAACATAAACTCGTCCTGCTGATGTATAATAAACCTTTTGAGAATTCTTTTCCTTTACAATGGACTTGATCTCAATAGGAGCCATTCGCTGTTCGTAGCTTTTAGTCTGAAGATTATAAATGAATGTTTCTACCCCTTTTGCACTATTAAACCAAGCAAATATTCGATCTCCTCCCTTTAAACCCGATACCAATTCCATATCATAAACAAATTCATGATCCTTATCCTGCTCGGCTAATAATTGCTTTTTTACTTTATCCTTTAGGTTCAATTCTACAAATCCGGCATGGGAACCAATACCTGCATAGATTTTATCCGTTTTAGGGTCATATGCGATACTACGAACATAATCTTCACCTTCTTGAATGGCACCAGAACCAACATCTTTAAAACCACTTTTGGGGTCGTATTCAAATACCTGCCCACCAGGATAAGTTCCACCATAGACCTTTCCGTTCCTTCCAGCCACTAAATCCCATACAACTTTTTGATCAGGTAATACAAACCCTAAATCACGAATATCCTTATCCCCAAGACGATAACTATAAATCTTGCCATTTCCAGAAACATAAATGGTATTGTCAGAAGACACCTCCATATCCCATGAGCCATCTGTCCCAGGCAAAGGGCTATTTAATACCATTTTGTTAGTTTTCAAGTGATAGCCAACCAACTTTGCAGGTAATCCACGAACTACTGTAAAAATATAATCATCACCTTTTGTATCTTGAATAAAATGGCTTCCTTGAATAGCGGCCGCAAAGACTTGTGGTCCATGATTTATAAATTGGGCTTGCACATATTGTACACTAAAGTGCGTGGCTATGGCAAGAAGTAACAATCTTTTGAACTTCATCTATCTAATGTTTAGGTTATTTGTTTTATTTCTAATAAGCTTAAAGCGGATTTCGGATCTTCAAATAAAGGATTTGCTATTGGAATTTCCAACAAGCAAATCCTCATATTCATGTTTAGTATTTTATTGGAATATAATTTATAGGACTATAAAACGTATCAATACTTAAGGTATCAGGCTTATACATCGTTCTATATTCTAAGGTACTATTCTGCAATAAACGGGTATAAGAAGAAGAATTTACTGTCGGTGCGGCAACAAATTGTCGAGCATCATTGTTTATATTGATGTAATTTACCTTTGTTCCTAAAGCGGTACCTTCCACTGGTCCCCAATTAATAACTATTCCTTGGTTTGTAGGTGTAAAGGAATGTGAATTCACACCACGATTTAATAAGGTGCTGATATAGCTTGGTCCATAAGAATTACTACTCGTGTTGGCAGCTAGGGATTTCACACCATCTGCATGTAAATGTACCACATCAAAGCTGTAGGAACCTTCGGCTAAAGGTATAATAACAGAAATGGTATCAATTCCAGCAGATCGAGTAATAGGAACTTCTAAGGAATCTGATTTGTTCCGCCAATAAACTTTAGCCTTCGTAATATTTTGGTCTGAAAGAATGAACCACTGTAGTTTTATACGTTCATTTCCCGGATATGCTTTCAACTTTTCAGGCTTAGCAGCATATTGTATCTCTCCTGATTCCAGGTATTTGGTGTAGTCAGCTGTTTTAGAGCATGCAATTTGCAAGCTTAACGCGACTAACCCGATTAATTTTAAAGTATTTTTCATAATTCAGTCGATTAGAATTGGTCACTACCCCAGAAAGTAAGTTCCATCAGGTTAAAATTCAAAGTTCCACTCCAATTGGATAAGGCCCTAAAACGGATATATCGAATTGGTCCGGCATCATCCTTTAAGGTTACCATATCCCCTGTTTCCCAATAACGTTTGTCCGCCTCTGTAACATTAGATGGTCCAAATGGATTTCCAGAGGGCTTGAATTGCTCATGCTCACCAAGTTTTACCCAACCATCCCAACTACCATCTGTAGGAGGTGTGCCAGCATGCCCCCAAATCTCGTATTTCTTAACTCCTCTATTTTGGAATTGATAATAATTGTTTAAGCGCATTCTGGTTAACAAATACTTCGCACCTAAATCAAAAGTAATATGCAATGGTAATGGACGTGTATCATTAGAAATAAACGAACGATAATTCATATAAGGAGATGCATAGTTGTTAGAATATACATCATCCCAAATGTATCGGAAACCTACTGATACTTCTGATGCAGGATATTGTGCAGCATCACCTGGTAGAGTATGCTCCTTGAATTTCGCCTTGGAAATTAAAGTTTCGAATAAAGGTGTCAGATCGGCAAATATCGTATCCGAAACATTACCAAAACGATCTTTTATAAATGCTCCAAAATGATTTTCAGCAGATTTCATTCCTCTAAAAGAATGCGTTAAATCTTTTAAAGTGGAGTATTCTGAACCATATTGTACGAAATCACCTAATGAATCATTTGCCATAAGAACAACACCAAGCTTTGCCTCCGAGAAATTATCAAACCATTTTAATTTCACACCTCCAAAATCTGGTGATATTTCCAATGATTCAAATGCTGCCATATACGGTGGTTTTAAACATTCAAATGAAGATGAAATCCCAGGAGATTTTACATTACTCCGATTCACAGCATAAACATTCACCTTGTATGTTGCCTCTTTTGGCAATCCCTCAACAATTATAGTGGTGGTATACTGCGAGGATACAAATTGCTTGATTTGTCCATCCGGCATTTCCACTTCAGCCAATACGTGAGAAAGTGATTTACCAATAGGTAAAGTATAAGTAATATTACCTCCACCAGGAGTTGGTTCAATCTGAACATTTGAGACAGGACCTATGGGTTCTGCATCTTGTTCGATTGGCCCATGCTTCTCTTCATTACATGCTGTAACTAGCCATCCTAAACAGATTACTAGCGTATATAAAAGGTATTTTTTCATGTTTTTCAATCTTTTAAAGCCTACCATCCTGGATTCTGTATTAGATTAGGATTGGTTAATAAATTCGATTCACGGATTGGCCAAAAGTAATCCCTAGGTGCATTAAAGGTCATATTATGCAATACACGAACGCGATAATAATCCGCTTCTGTGGAACCATTATAATTCCATCCTCGTATGGGTTGATTTTGTAATTGTTGTGCAGTTTTCCAACGACGTAAATCCCAAATTCGGTGTCCTTCAAATGCTAATTCTATTCCTCTTTCCTGCATGATAATGGATCGTAACCCCTCTTTACTATTTGGTTTTTGAGGATTGTTAGAATAATTTGTCCAAGACTCCACTACTCCTTTTAAACCAGCGCGTTCGCGGATTAAATCCAAATATTTTATAGCTTCTGCGCGGTTATCTGTTTCATTACAAGCCTCTGCATATAGAAGGTATAAGTCTGCTAAACGCATTTCAGGTCTCGGATATTTTTCTGTAGTGAACTTATTGCCTGTCTGAATACCAATCTGCTGGAAACGCCAATTCACCAATTTCTTTGCCCAATATCCCGTTACGTTATAATAAGAATCTCGGACCTTACCGCCTTTTTGCCCATATTTTCCTTGAACATAAAGTACCGATTGTTCATCTGTATTGCCAGGTGAATTTGCCATAAACCATTTGGCTCCATCAAATGCTACAGAACCATAAAATCGATTCTCTCTGTTGAAGTTTAACTTTGCAGTACGATGACCTGGAACAATATTAAAGCGATCAGCTTGGGTTGCAGCTTTTAAATCATAACGACCAGCATAATCATAACCGGTATCCTCATTAATTGGAACCCCCTTATCTGAATAAAATAATTCTGCCATTCGCATGGTTACTGACAAATAGGAAGTCCAATCTACGGTATTGGTAATCCGTGTATCGATTTGACCGGCAAGGTTAGCATTTTGGATATCTCCAATATTATTTTCATTATGATTCGTTATTCCCCAAATCAATTCTGGATTCCATTTTTCTGTTACTACTCCGCGAGTGTTCATTTGATAAATGGTCGAATCCGATAGTTTATACCCAACATTGTTAAACTTATACAAACTGTGATTACCATTTTGAGCCGTCTCAATTGCAGCTAATCCCGCCTGTACCGCTTTCTCCCATTTCGATTGATCATACGTTGGGTTAAACAATTGAACCCCTTCTTTATCTTTAAAATTGTTGTAGTCTGGATTTCCATTAAATAATGGACTTGCTGCCATAACCCATAATTTGGTCTTTAGCATTAAAACTGCCGTTTTACTAACACGCCCAGCTTCGGTGGTCATATTGGTAATTCCATCAGGTAGTTTTGTTGAAGCAACATCCAAAAGATTAGAAATGTAATTTACAACATCATCTACAGGCTGACGTTTTACACGCATTTCCTCAGGTGAGGATCCAATAGGTATAGCGACATCCATAATTGGAATTGGGCCATACATCCTTAGCAAACAAAAGTGGAAATAAGCTTTCAAAAATTCTACTTCTCCAATCCAACGCTCCCTATCCTCTAATTTTAAATCCGGAACCTTATTCTCATCCTTAATGTTTTCTAAGAAGATATTACATTCTCGAATTGCTTGCCAAAAATTGGAACCATGTTTATCACCATCCCAAAAGTTTACAAATGGTCTACTTACGTTTTGCTCTCCTAAGGCAATTTTCCAAGGCGAGTCCAAATCGTAGTTATCATTTCCCCGATAGGTCCACATCTCGTCCCCACCAGTAAACATGATATTCGCTACAGCTGCTCCTTGATGGGCCCGGCTGAAGGTATAGGAATAACATTTATGAAGGAATTTTTCCGCCTCCAATTTATTGCTAAATGCATGTTCAATAGTTGGAACACCATCTGGAACTACATCCAAGTATTTTGCACAGCTTGTACTCATCAACAGTAATCCTGCTAAGGTCAAGCCTTTCATATTTTTTATCGTTGTTTTCGTAATCTTCATGACTTTAATTCTTAAAATCCAACATTCAATCCCACATTGTAAACACGTTGCAATGGATACCCTAATCCATTTCCACCCATCTCTACATCCCAAAGTTTAAATTTGCTCCAAGACATAATATTTGAAGCATTCGCATAAAGACGTAGATTACCAACCTTAAAGCGATCCAATAATTTTGTCGGGAGGTTATAACCCAACTCCACAGACTTCAATCGAAGGAAAGAGCCATCCCGCATCCACCAGGTAGAGGTGTAATTGTTGTTTGGAACCAATTCGCTAGATAATCTTGGGAAGAAAGCATATACATCACGGTTTCTTTCTGACCAGTGACTATCTGCAATTGCCTGCAATAAACCATTCTGCATTCCAGAATACCTGGAGTCAACATCATTGGCAAACGGTGTAATATTCACAGGATTGATAAAGAAAGATGATCTAGCAGAACCTTGGAAAAAGGCACTTAAATCAACCCCTTTAAAGCCATAGGAAAATCCAAAACCATAAATAACCTCTGGAGTTGTGGGTGCTCCAATAGGAACTCGATCCTGTGTGGTGATTACACCATCCCCGTTAATATCCCGGTATTTAATGTCTCCACCTAGATAAGACCCAAATTGAGCAGGTGAATTCGCTACCTCATAGTCATCAATAAATAAGCGCTCAGCAACATAGCCATATTCTTGACTTACAGCATTGCCAACACGCGATAAATGTTTGTTGTGCGGCGCATAAGCAGGTTCTTCATACACATGATATTTACTACTAGCGTAAGTAAAATTCCCTCGTAGCGTCAACCACATTTCATTGGCAAAAGTCTTGTTATAATCCATCATCATCTCAAAACCTTGTGACTTCGCCTCACCAACATTTGCTTGAACAGCTGCAGTTAAACCAACTTCATTTGGAATAGATGAACGAGACATCAAAATATTTTTCCGATGTTCTTTAAACAAATCAAACTCAACATTTAAACTATTAAAAAGACCAAGCTCTACGCCAATATTAGACTTATATGCTGTCTCCCAAGTGATTGCTTGGTTATCATATCGCGTTACTTGAATCCCGGGACGATAGTAGTCGTAATTATAGCCAAAACTATAACCTCCAGCAGGTAAGTTTAAATTCACGTTCGACAAGAAGAAGAAACGATCCTTATCATTTCCAATTTGGTCATTCCCTACTAGGCCATATGTTCCCCTAATTTTTAGTTTATTAATGGTTTCTTTAATTGGCGTAAAGAAAGATTCATTATGCACATTCCAAGCTAAACCCACAGATGGGAAAAAACCATATTTATTATCTCCCCAAAAGCGCTCTGAACCGTTGTATCCAAAATTAAATTCCGCTAAATAACGGCTATCAAAACCATATGTAAATCGTCCAGAAACTCCTTGATTTCGCTTAGGTAAAGAAAGTTGTAGATCTCCAGCATTCGCAGTTTGATAATGAGATGCTAGGTAGATCAATGTAGCTGAAAGATCGTGATTCGCTATTGATTTATTGTAATTCAAAGCTGCTTCTACATAATTGAATTTATCTACCACTTTACCTGTCTCCGCATATAACAAATATTCCGTTCCACTTCCTTCATTAAGCAATTCTAATCCAGTATATCCTTCTTCACGATCTATTACAGCACGGTAGTAAAATGGGTTATATCGTCTATTCAAGGAATGATCAGAATTTCGTCTCGTATAGGCCATAATACGGCCCTTTAATCCATCTAATAAAAAGGCAAAATCTTGCTTGATTTCTCCTTGAAAGGTTAGATAAGAACGCTCAGTTAATTGATATCCCGATACCGAATTAGCATAAGGGTTGTTATAGAATGAATTATCTGTTCTTCTAGCATTTCCAAAGGACACATGATTTGCTAAAGGATTCATTTCCGTAGGAAAATATGCAGGAAAGGCTACAGGATTAGACCATAATGCTTGGTTAAATATAAAGCTACCACCACCTACAGGACCATTATATTGGTAAAATTGTCCCTGAGAGCGAACAACAGCATCCGTGCTAGGTGTCAATTTGAAATTCACATTGGAACGAACTTCAAAATTTGATACTTTAACATTGGAATTAAATGCCTGACTTTCTACCTTACGCAAGACTCCATTATCAATATTTGCGGTACCCGAAATGTAATACTGTGCCTTAGTGCCTCCTCCACTAATATTCGCATTGACACGGTGGTTATTGGTGTAATCTTTAATCAACATTCCCATCCAATCATTACTTGGATAGAGGTACGGATTCCGACCCAATTCAGTCATATCAATTTTACTTTGCGAATAAGGCTCATCGTATCCGCGAGTTCTTGCGCCTTCATTCGCCAAATTCATATACTGAATATTATCTGCAAGTTTGAAGTTCTGTGTATTGCCAGATAGGGAACTCTCGTATCGAACATTAAATTTAGTAGGTCCTTCTTTACCACTTTTCGTAGTTATCAATACCACACCATTTGCACCACGCGCACCGTATAATGCTGCTGCTGAGGCATCTTTTAAAATAGAAAATCCTTCAATATCATCTGGTTGAATCCTTGCTAATTCATTGGAAGAAATCTCCATTCCATTCAATAAAATCAATGGATCTCTCTTCCCAGTTCCGAAGCTGGTTACTCCTCGAATGAAAAATTGAGCATTGTCTAAGCCCGGCTCACCAGACCGTTGATAGGCTATTACTCCCGCTACTCTACCAGCTAGCATAGTAGTCAAGTTGGATGTCGGACCTTTTAATTCTTTCGGATTTACACTTGCAATTGAACCTACCAAAGTCTCCTTTTTTTGTTGTCCAAATGCTACCACTACAACCTCTCCGATTTCATTTGGATCTTCCTGTAAGACAATGGTTAAGAACTCTTGATCATTGATTGGAACTTCCTTTTTAAGAAATCCCGTAAACGTTACCGACAAGGTACCAAGCTTATCGATTCCAGGAAAATAGAAAGCGCCCTTGCTATCCGTTTGTGTGGATACTGTTGATCCTTTAATGGAAACAGAGGCTCCAACCAAAGGATTACCGAGAGAATCTTGCACTACTCCCCTCACAGATGTTTGTTTTACTGCTGTTTTATCCTTAATTTCTCGGGAATACGTTAACGTTACCGACGTTAATGATAAAAAAAGAGTTAAACATAACACCTTAAAACCTAGGGTAAAAAGCACAAATCCTAACATTCGTGATTGTTTCATAATTTAGGGTTTTAAAATAATTTAGACTAATTTTTCAGGTATAATAACTCGAAGGTATACAATTGCATTTAATTCCCCAAAATTTATTTTTAATTTTCGTAGAATAAATAATTTTCTATCGTTAATATATCGATAGGCATGGGTTTGAAGTTTTCCTTTTCCTCTTTCAATAAAAAATAGCGATATAAATAGTTTAGAGCCATGTAGCCTTGCTTGTCTGGGCGCTGACAAATTAAGAAGTCGATTGTACCCTTAGCGAGGTAGTTAACATTCTCATAGAGGAAGTCAAATCCGATAATTGCAGGTTTGCTCAATTCTGGATGTTCATCAAAAAACTTTCCTACAACCGATACACGAGAGTTCGTCACGAAAATTAAATCCGGATCTATTTCATTCTCAAGACGCAATAATGCCATTTCAATTTCATCATAATTATTGGATGGAATATCCTTAACAATAATATCGTAGTCCGCATTTTTATCTTTCAAATAATTGCTGTATCCATCGATTTTGGTATTTAGGTAAGCGTAATTTTGTAATCCACGAGCGATATTTAAAATTAGCAAAGTCGATTTCCCCTTTACCAAGTAGCTGGTTAAGTTAGCTGCAAGGCGACCAGTACTTGTCAAATCTGGTCCTATGTACCCCATAGAAGAGCAACCTTTGATATCGGAGTTAATAAATAAGGTTTCAATTTTCTGTTTCTTGCATTCTTCAACAAATAATTCCGTTTCCTTTATAAAGATTGGAGCAATAATTACCGCATTAAAGTTGCCCGATAACACAGCCGAATTCAATTTTTCAAAGGTATTTACATCTTCCTGATCATATAGAAATACTTGGATATTAATTCCAAAATTGCTGTATTCGTTAATCCCCTTCTTAATCCCCTGAAGACAAAGATCCCAATATCCTGTTTGTTGGGAGGTCTTAGGTATCAATACGGCGAAACTCAGGTTGTTTTTTACAGATAGTGATCGAGCGTAAATATTAGGTTGATAATTATGCTCTTTTATCAAATCTTTTATCTTTTTTCGAGTACTTTCCGAAACATCCTTTCTATTGTTTAAAACCCGGTCTACGGTTGCTATGGACACCCCAGCTATTTTGGCAATCTCTTTAATCCCGATCTTTTTACTGGGAGAATTTTCACTCATAAGCAATTCATTTTAATAATTATTAACCTAAAGATAAGGAGATTTTTGCATTTATACGCTATAAGTAAATTTATTCTATTATAAATCCATATAAATATTACATGAATAAATTCAAGGATTTAAATCTTGTTGAAGATATATAACAATAATTGATTTCTTTGGGATTTTAAGGCGTTTTCTTTGTCCGTTCCTGAAAATGGTTTACAAAATCCGAACAATTAAAACGTAAATTTAACGACATGAGTAAACCGACAAAAA
>NZ_BAAAZI010000002.1:0-30787 GCF_039536825.1 Sphingobacterium kyonggiense | reverse complement strand
AACAAATAATCTTATGCTATCTCTTTGTAATAGCACGTCCTTAATACAAACATAAGGCCTACAAACATTCGTGATTTTATTGTTTCTAGACAAAATTACTGTAGGGTCGAAGCATGCTTCGACCGCTTATATTAAACCAAATATATTGACCATTTTTGATTTGCATAGTATGAAGTTCTTTCGGCAAGCCTCAAGATGACCCGGTCTAGTGGGGCTGGAGTAGAGACTCTTCGCTTCGCTCTGAGTTGTAAGCGCTGTGCTTTTTCTTTATACAATAAACAACAGCCTAAAGACGATATGACATCAAACTCCCTTACTGCACCCTATTTTTTAATTCTGGGATTTCGGAAAGCGGTTTAGATAGATCGATTAAATAACCATTTAAGATGGCGTATTTAAGATTCCCTGCTTTATCGCCAATGTAAAAGTTTGTTGTTCCTCCGAGGTCAATGACTGGTGTTGTAGCGAAGCTATTTCCAGCAAAAACATGGATCGGCAAATTATGCAAACTATTGGCTTGCCCTACTGCCAAGCCTTTAACTTGTATGCCCATAAATCCTTTCTTCAATAGGTCATAAGCCATTTCTTTGGTTATGTTCTTGAGAGAATCAACAGGTTGAGGAGCTATTTTTCCAATAATAAACTTCATTCCATCAGCCTGTACCTCATCATATCCGTAAGATTCTTGCAAGTCTCCGATATCTTCTACCCGACCGCGAATGAAATAATCTCGATCGACTGTAGTCTCTCCCCTACGGATAGCAATATCGCTTTTTAAAGAGATCGAATCTGACCCAAACTCCAAACCACGTATCATGACATCGTGAAGCTGACTGGCATTAAACGGTATCTCCTCATACCCCTTAGCATCATACTGTTCATAACTGCCTTCAGCAATTTGAATTAAGGCATTTAGGATGATAATAAAATTAAGTTTTCGGATTTTCTGCTTCTCTGGATCCCCTTTTAGGCCACCGGACTCAATGAGCACTGTACTGGCATCCCAAGATTGGAAATTGTCTCCAAAGCCTCTCGGCGTGTAAGTATCATCGTATTTGGCAACCGCATCAGGTATGTACTTTTGAAGGATACCATTCATTCCAACGATGATTTGCATAGCACCTTCACGGATATCGTTGATATCTCTTTCTGTATTAAATGCCGGCGCCAATAAAGAAATGCTCACTGGATTCTTTGTCCCGGGAACATTGTAATAGATATTCTGATCGTGTAAATTAAATCCATAGCGCGGATTAACAGCTTTAGCTCTGGAGCGAAGTAATGCTCCTTCTACGGTCTGTCCAGCACGAGCATCCCGATTTAAATCAATACTCTGTGCATTGCGTCGCATATAACGTTCTGCACCATCTGGATTTAACATTGGGATAAAATGAAGATTCAATTTATCGTGCAACAGATTTCGGATACTATCATAGCCATCACCCTTACCTTCCAAGAAGTTGAAAATATCAAATAAAGCCATCGTTGCAGTCGGTTCATCCCCGTGCATCTGCGACCATAGCATTACTTTTTTATCCCCTTTCCCATATTCCAATTCATAGATGGCTCTGCCTTGAACAGACTTACCAATCTGGCTAACTTGAAACAGTTTATTTCCTTGGTGCACTTGAATCAAGGAATCCACATCCTTATGCTTAAAGCGGCGATGGAAAAGCGCTTGCTCTTTGTATTGCTCATGCATAGCATTCCATTTGGCAGTATCCAATTGCATACCTGTGATGGCTTTAGAACCCGAATTAAAAGGATTGCTACATGTAGTCGCGGCAAGTAAACCGAGGGAAAGAAGGGCTATTTTCATATTATACTAACGCTTTTTCTAAGAATTCTATTGTGCCTTTATTGGCATCCATCCTTACCTTCACCCCCACCGGCAATAAGAATTGATCGGCAATATGTCCAATTACTGCTCCTGAATAAGCAGGGATGCCTAATGGTTTAATATAATCTCGTAGAATTTGATCGAGGTTAAGTGATCCAAATCCTGCAGATGGGTTACAATCGGTACATTTTCCGAATACAAATCCCTTGATTTGTTTCAAGATACCAGCATTCATCAATTGGCAGAACATTCGATCAACTTTTTCAGGCGATTCACTAACTTCCTCCAAGAACAAGATGCTGTCCTTAAAGTCAGGTAGATACGGTGAACCACAAAGACCTGAAATCAAAGTTAAGTTACCACCTAATAATTTCCCTTCTACAACACCAGGATGAAGCGTGGTAATGCGGTCCCTATAGTTAACCACATTATCTCCTTTTTTATCCGGATTTTGGAAGGTGACCAATTTGTTCTCCATCAATTGTTCCTTAAAACCATTGGCTACATAATTGCTCCAAGTACTGGTACCCACAGGACCATGGAAAGTTACCAATCCTATTTTAGCTTGAAACGCCATAATCAAGGCGGTTATATCACTATATCCCAATAACACTTTCGGGTTTTTGGCTACCATATTGTAATCGATCCGGTGCAATAAACGAGAAGCCCCAGCACCACCACGGATACACAGAATACCAGCGACGCCTTTGTCAGCAAACATGGCATGTAGGTCTTCCAAGCGCTGATCATCCGTACCAGCTAAATTACCATAGCGTTCGCGGATGTATTTACCCTCCTTGACCTGAAAGCCAAAATAAGTCAATACCTCTTTGCAAATAGTAATGGACTCTTCATCAGGTAATGCTGAAGCAGGTGTTATGATACCGATGGTATCACCAGCTTTCAATACCTTGCCTTTCAGCAAAGATGTTACTTGACCGGCCATCGCCAGCGCTTCCCCTTGACCAAAAACTGGAATACTCGCCAGCCCCAATCCTAAGGATTTTATAAAAGAACGTTTATTCATAATTTATCGGTTAAAAAGTAAACGATGACCTGAACCTACTTCTAGGATTTTCCCATTCGAGTAAGCCAGATTACCAGATACAAAAGTATGTTCAATGGTAGATGAAAAAGTATGGTTTTCGAAAGGAGACCAACCACATTTAGATAGAATATTATCCTTAGTAACGGTATAAGGTTTATTTAGATCGACCAACACCAAGTCCGCCCAATAACCTTCGCGAATAAATCCACGTTGTTCAATTTGAAATAAACGAGCAGTGTTATGCGCAGACTTTTGCACCAATTGTTCCAAGGTCAACTTGCCTTCTTTAACCATATCCAACAAAGCCTGAAGTGCATGCTGCACCAAAGGACCTCCTGATGGAGCTTGAAGATAAGGTTGAGACTTCTCCTCGAAAGTATGAGGCGCATGATCTGTAGCTATAACATCGATATGGCCATCTAAAACTGCTTTTAAGATCGCATCACGGTCATTCGCAGTTTTTACGGCAGGGTTCCACTTAATGAAGTTTCCCTTTGTTTTATAATCGGCATCTGAGAACCAAAGGTGATGAATACACGCTTCGGCCGTAATACGTTTTTCCTCTAACGGAATATCATTACGGAATAAAGCAATTTCCTTAGCTGTGGAAATATGCAGAATATGCAAACGAGTATTATTCTTTTTGGCCAGTTCTACCGCTTTGGAAGAAGAAAGATAACAAGCTTCTTCTGAACGGATCAAAGGGTGCATTTCAATGCTTACCTCATCGCCATATTTAGCTTTGTAAGCTGCTAAATTAGCCTGTATGGTTGCTTCATCCTCACAATGGGTAGCGATCAGTGTAGGTGCTTGACTAAAAATTGCCTCCAATGCTTTTTCATTGTCTACCAACATATTTCCGGTAGAAGAGCCCATAAATACTTTTATCCCACAGACATCTCTAGGATTGGTTTTCAATACCTCGTCCAAATTATCATTTGCTGCACCCATAAAGAAAGAATAGTTCGCCAAGGAAGTATCTTGAGCGATATCGTATTTATCTTGTAGTAGCTTTTGCGTTAGGGTATTGGGTACCGTGTTTGGCATTTCCATAAAGGAGGTAGTACCACCTGCAACTGCAGCTCGGCTTTCTGTAAAAATATCGGCTTTATAGGTTAATCCAGGCTCACGGAAGTGTACTTGATCATCAATAAGACCTGGAAATAGGTGCAAACCTTCGGCATTGATTTCCTGATCTGCTTTTTGGTCTATTGTACCAGCAATTTTTTCGATACGACCATCTTTAATCAGAATATCCAAGGCACGCTGCTCGCCCTCATTTACGACTTGAGCATGTTTAATTAATATAGTAGACATGTATAGAGTTTTTTTAATGCTTAACAAATATAGGAATAATGCGATTTAAGCGGGTGATTTATCCGATGGCCTATCAAATGTTCCTTCAGGGAGATAAAACAGCTCTAAATCTTCCTTTTTCTCAATCTTTCTGCAGGCACCATTCTCCAATAACAACAACTGATCGCTCACTTCCAGAACATTCATATAATCATGGTCAGAAACCATTATCCCTTTACGGTCCTTTAGTCTGCGGATATGTTCTTGGATTTTCTCTTTAAGGACTGGCGATATTCCAGTAAAAGGTTCATCCAACAGGATGAAAGTAGCCTTTTGATTTAACAGTAAAAGGATTTCCAAATAACGTAATTCGCCAGCAGACAATTCAGCGACTTTATTATTCAAGATGGGTTTGATGATTTCATCGTTATATATTTCTTCTCGAATTGCCTCATCCTTCAACATAAAGTTGATCATGGTTTTTACTTTCTTCGCTGTGGGAAGAAAACTCTCTTGCGGCAATAAACAGACTTCTTTGGTAGCAAAAGCACAATTTACCTTGACACCATTGACCCGAATATAGGCAAACTGTGCCTTTAAAGATCCGAATACAATTTTCATGAAGGTGGATTTTCCAGTTCCATTTCGACCTAAAAAACCCAAAACCTGACCTACTTTTAAAACCAAATATCCACCGGTCAGCAAGGACCTTTGCCCTGAATAACAGAACTCCACAGAATCGACAAACAATTCCTTTTCAGCTAATGAATCCTTATGTGCTTCGTGTAACCCCATAATAAACGAATAAGTATAAGAGCACAGCAATTAGAAAATTAATTAACAAGGAGGATAGAATGAGTTGGCGTCTGGATAATCCTAGGTTATAGTACATGTAGATACTATTTCTTTCAAAGAGAAGAACCAACCCTAATGCACCAAAAAAACCTACAGTAGCAAAAAGAAAGGGGGTAAATGCCAAATAGCCAAAATCTCCCATTAGGCCAAACAATAAGGTAAGGACAATATTGATATAGAGAATGGGCAAATAATACCGCCAAATATGCTTGTTTATAAAGGGCATGCACTAAAGCTACTAAGAAATTAAGATAATGGCAAGAGGGATTTTGTGACAATTAAGCGAACCTAAATAGCGGTTGGAGTGTATAAAAGAGGAGGATAAGCATAAAAAGTCTGATTTTATGGGTAAAGAAAAACCTATAAGTTAAATTAGGCTAAGATTACATTAACTAATTTATACACAGATGATTTCGGAGAAATTTGATTTCCTGTTGGAAGCAGGACTTCGGGAAGAGTTTGAACAAGCTGGGCAATTGATGCAGATTCCACCTAGGCAACTCGTTGTAGAACCTCAAAAATACATCAAAGTAATTCCTTTCTTACTCAAAGGGAGCATGAAGGTCATTCGACAGGATGAAGATGGCCATGAATTGTTTATTTATTATATCCGTTCTGGTGAAACTTGTGCCGTTTCTTTGTCGACTTTATTAATGGATAAACTAGCCAGCATAAAAGCCATTACAGAGGATGACGTCGAGCTGATAGCAATCCCCTCATCCTTAGCTAGACGTTGGTATGACATGTATCCTAGTTGGCGGATGTTTGTCTTAAGAGCCATGGACCAACGATTTGAAGAAGTCATCAACACCTTAGATAAGGTAGCATTTAAGAAAATAGACGAACGATTATTGGATTACCTGACAGAAAAAACAAAAATAACAGGTTCCAAAAGCTTAAATATGACACATCAGGAGATAGCAAACGAGCTGTCCACTTCAAGAGAGGTAATATCCCGATTACTCAAACTATTTGAACAGCGTGGAATACTAAAACTATTCAGAAATAAAATAGAGATTAATTAGAAATTATTTCCTAATGTGACAAAAGTCACCAACGAACTCTTTTTAATAGTAGACATTTGTATCCGTAATCACCTAATAAATCGAGCTATGAAAAAGAACATGGGAACAATTGACAGGACAATACGCATCATTTTAGCTTTGGCTATTGCGGTATTGTATTTTATGAATGTCATCTCAGGTACACTTGCTATTGTGCTATTGGTTATAGCGGTAGTTTTTGTATTAACGAGTATAATAGGTTACTGTCCGCTATATAGCCTTTTAGGAATAAGCAGCAGGAAAAGAACGGACACGCAAGAATTCACTGAATTTTAAAACGTGTTGACCCTCATCTACCACTGAGGAACCGTATTTGGTAATTAGTATGGCGTATAAATCGTCCAAGGGATTTATATAAAATACTAATTACTGGGTACAGCAAATATCATCCAGATCACCTCCAAACCCTCTAATTAGTAAAAACCTCTCCAATTTGAATTTCTATATACAATAAGTACTAATCACAGGTTAATGAAATATTATTAGCAAATTAACTTGCATTTAACAGTCTATTATTTATTTTCGCAAACCAAAAGGCGATGATTAAAATAATATATCATTAAAGAAACAAACATGAAATTTAAAAATACTAACCAACCATTTCTATTAATTATTTTAACGGTAATATGTTTTACCTTACTTTCCCTTAAAGTCCATGCACAGGCTGCAGATTCCACCCTTTACAAGCAGTATATGGAAAAAGCTTCTTATTCTAAAAAGAAGGCAAATAAGCTCTTGATTATTGGTGGATCTTGTATTTTCGTTGGGGTATCCGCGATTGCGCTCGATAGCGCTATTCCTTCTCCTAATAATGGTCAAAGTGATGTAATTCGCTTAACTAGTACCATGGCAGTAGCAATTTTGGGAATAACTGGAGGCTCCGTGGTCTCCTTAGTAAGTGTTCCATTTTATGTTACAGCAGGTAAAAACCGTCGGAAAGCATTGAAAGTCCAACCAATATCGCAGCAAGTAATTCTACCTCAAGGAACGGGTGTTACCTTGGGATTGAAAATGCAGTTTTAGAAGGGGATTATAAGTAAGACACTAATAAAATATAAAAAGCAACTCTCCTTGAGGTAATACTCAAGGAGAGTTGCTTTTTATAAACTCTCGTATTGTTTAATTATTTAACCGTGCTCAGGTTCTCAATTTGTTCCAGCGCATTATAAACCTTGTACAAAGCGCGAGGCACATGGAAACAGCCTTTCCACTTCCCTCCTTTTAAGGTATTTAATGGCGTTCCTTGTCTTGTTAAATAACCGTACCACTCACCATATTGAGGATCACTGAATCGAGGGAAAGTATAAGCATCTAACTTTTCAAACCAGTCTTTACATTCCTGTCTACCTGTATAGGCATAACCTTTAGCCATACAAACCAGTGCTTCTAAATGTACCCACCAAAGCTTCTGATCCCATTCCAATTGAAGTAAAGGCTTATCTAGTATATCCTTGAAATAAAGAATTCCCCCATGTTGTTCATCCCATCCATAGTTTAACGCACGGAGCGCAATATCCACACATTGATCCATTAACTTCATATCATGACGTCGTGCTGCAAGATCCATCATAAACCACATGGCTTCAATAATATGCCCAGGGTTAACCAATCGACCTTCAAAAGTATCCGAGAAACTACCATCCAAATTGACACTCTCCATGATTAAGCCAGTATCTTCTTGGAAAAATACATCCATCACCTCATGGATAACCTCATCGATTAAGGTATCTACTGTTTTCTTATCAATGATGTGTTCTAATTCCAAAGCCAGATTACTTAGAATCATTGGAAGGGAAAAGCCTTTTAAATTCCGAGTATTTGGGAACTGCTTATTGTATTTTCCTTTTGGATTCTCCCGACGGTCTAAAATCCTATTAAAGGTTTGATGTGCAACTTCTGCATATTGATCATTTTTCTCGATTTTATACAAGGCTCCTAAGCCCATACTGGCAAAGCAATCGGAAAAAATATTATAAGCTTGAACAAGCGGTTTTCCAGAGCGGTCTAAAGAGAAATACCAATCACCTTGAGGGTCTTGTCCATGTTTCAAAATAAAGTCAGCACCCTGAATGGCCATTTCTTTCCAGGTATCGTTGTTCTCTACGGCATGGTACATGGAAGACATGGTCCAGATTTGACGACCTTGTAACCACATAAATTTATCTGTATCGAATACTTGGCCTTCACGATCTAAACAGGTAAAATATCCTCCAAACTCCTTATCGTTAGAATTTTTTGTCCAAAAAGGAAGGACATTCTGCAGCAATTCCTGTTTATATTTATTCACAACATCCATCATATCTTTTGCTTATTTCAAATTGTCTATATATTCTTTGTATCGGTTAAATAAATGTCCAGCCTGTAAATACGCAGACTGTGGGCTCATAAAATGAGAGAATTCGAAGGTAATAGCCTTATCATATCCTGCCTTACGCGCAGCTTCTAATTTCAGTCGTAATTTTTCAAATTTGATTGGCAAGAATTTAATAGGCATATCGCGATCAAAGGATTCAGCATTTGTCCAACAGGACATACCATATCGATCGGCTAATTTCTTATTGACAGCGAAGAAGTCTTCCAATTCGTGGTAATCGATATGTCCATCTTGGAAAGCAACGGCATCTACAGCATGATGGATTTCCTGAAATATTTCATCCCATTCCCGCTCATGTTCCTGAAGTGAAACCACATCTGCCTTTGACAAATTTGAAGAAGAAGCCATGACAGCTTTCTTTCCATCTATCCAAGGAGAAATAAGCGTAGGGAGGTTATTACTTACGCCTTTACATTGCTCTCCAAGAACCCGGAAAGCTGTTGCTGCACCTTTTGTTTTACGGCTAATCTCCATACTTAAATACCAACCAGCAAAGCTTGAATAATGACCATATTTGGACCACACTTCATCAATCACATAGCGATTAGCATCTATCTCATATTGCATGATCCCTGTATCCCAATATTTGCCACTATCGTATAATCCAAAATAGAATTTCAAGCCATGCTTCTCTGCCAATTGAAGAAACATTTCTACCAAATCAACTGGCGGTTCATAACAACCATATTGAGATTGCAAAAATGTTGATGGATAAGTGATAAAGTTCCTATAACCACTACGAATCATAATGACAGTATCAATTCCTATGGATTTCATGTGTTGAAAGTCCCTATCCCATTCTTCTCTTCCCCAATTCTGATGAGGTATATCGTGACTTATTTCGTCAATAAATGTCCCTGTAATTTTCATTTTAAATAGTTATTAGCTTTTAAATAAGACACCCAACGAATATATCCTTCTGTATTCAGGTGTATGCCATCTCCAGTATATTCTTCTAAAAGAGTATTTCCATTACCTAATACCTGAGTTAGGTCGATATAGGTTAAGCTATAGGCTTTTGCTAAATTCTGTAATCCTGCATTCAAGGCATTAATTTTATCTGCCTTGCCCATCAAATAATCATATTTCAACACTTTTTCATTTAATGGCAAGGTACTTTGAATGTAGATTTTAGTTTTAGGACTGATTTGCTTAACAAGCTGAATCATCTCCTCATAATTTTTTAAAGTCCATTCGGTGGGCAAGCCTCTTCCGATGTCGTTTATTCCCATCATTAGGAAAAGCTTTTTAGGTTTGGTTTTAACCACATCCTTAATTCGGGCTTTCATTCCAAAGGTATTGTCACCACCAATTCCCCTATTCGCAATTTTATTTTTCCCAGTTATTAATTCGTGCCAAGGTCCTCGCTCAGTAATGCTATTTCCAAAGAATACAAAATCCACTTTTGTACCTTTTATGCCTTGATACAGTTTTTCACGAGAAGCATAATACCAGTTATTGTACGAGCTATCTCTGGACAAATCTTTATTTTCTTGGGCTAAAACTGGCAAGGATAGCAGCATAGCAATTAAAACAGTTAAACTTGATTTCATAGCTTATAAGTATTTTTTACTTCTCAAATATTGTATATAAGGAACATAAGCAGCCACTTCCAGGTGTATACCATCCGGAGTTAGGTCTGCTTTTAATTGCCCATTATCATCAGCTAATACCGGATGTAAATCAACAAATGTCACTTGTTTATAGGCTTGACTTATTTTTCTTAGTTCTGAATTCATATGTTGAAGATCAGCGTTCTTTACTTGTTTAAAAGCCTCAATCAATTTACTTTCATTAATGGGTAATAGACTGCTGAGGTATATCTTAGTCTTAGGAGACTCTTTCTGAATCTTAGTGATTATTCGTTTGTAATTTTCCAGGATGAATGATGCGGGTACATTTCTTTTTAAGTCATTGACTCCAATCATTAGGAATATTTTCTTTGGCTGATGTCTAAGAACTTCGTCTAATCTAGCAATTACGCCGAATGAGATATCACCACTAATACCGCGGTTAAGAATGTTAAGATCCGGAGCTATATCCTCCCATCGACCAGCTTCGGTTAAGCTATCTCCCAGGAAAATAGTCGCCCCTTTCTTAACAGGCATTTTCTGGAAAAAATTAAGTCTATCTGTATAACCTGAAAACACATAATTGCTATCTACTGCAACCTGAGCTTTAAGCTCTTGCATACAGAAGCCCATCATGAGTAATCCAATCAGTTTAAGTTTCATATTAATTTGTTTTAAATAGGTATATTTTAATATCCTTAAGACCTCCAAAACCAGTGTCTCTTACTACAATAGTTTGTTATGACAATCATTAAGGTAATAAACACAAGTGTCCTGATTAAACCTAAGTAAGGGCTAACATTAGCCAATTGATCTAACCAAGGAAGTATATAGCTCAATCCCAAAACTGGGGTTATAAAGAATGCTGAAACACAATATGCAATCATTGGATTTTGGCCACAGCGTATAAATGCTTTGATCAGAAAATTTTCTTTCCAAAATGTACTCACATAATCACAGGTCAAATAGAATACAAAAGCCAAACCACTGGTAATAAACCAATAACTAAAGGAAGATGGATCTTTCTTAATGCCCCCATCCAAGGGCTCAAAAAACAAGCCTATGGTGGAAAATATCATTCCAGCAAATACCAATTGTTTATAGAATGCTAATTTTCCTTCCTTTTCATTTCTCAATAACCAATAGAATAAAATTATAAATAAAACATGGGCAATTAAATCCGCATTGATCCACCGAGCATATAAACAAATAACATGCACAGCTACAAATGCGAGTGAGAGCATAGCTAAAAGTGCACTTTGTTTCTTTTCATAATTGGAAAATGGCGATTGAAAGTGATGCTTTTGACTCCATATTAAATCACCTAAAATTGACCCTGGCAAAACAATACATAAGTATTTTAAGTAAGCAAAATTATAGAACCAATGAAGTTTCGGGTGGAAATTCCAAATATTGGCAGTCCAGCTACCTGGAATATCCTTAGTAAACCATATCCCCATAAAGGCCAACATCAGCGCAATCCTTAAATAAAAATTATTGGCTGACAATAGCCATCCAATAGTTCCAAATACGGCCATATTAGCTAGCACCAAGATGATGATATTACTTTTCGCCTTATTAAAAGTATTTCCAACGATTTCGCTGTGGTAATATGTCAGAATAATCAATAAGATGAATCCTGAACCTTGTAATGCATACTTCTTTAATTGACTACCTTCAAAACGCATAAACAACAAAAAGAAAGCAGCAAAGGCAGTTAACGAAGTCAAATAATTAATTGGCTCTGAAGCAGTCAAATTCTCTGGCGTTAGGTAAGCTAATGCAATTGCAAAAACGACTAAAAGAAAGCCTCTCCGGATAATAATCTGACCTATTTGTTTGAATTGTTTATTGTCCAGTAACTTTTTCAAGGCAAATGGGAATGCTGCTCCCATAGAAAACAAGAAAAAAGGAAATACCAAATCTACCCAAGTAATACCCGGCTTATCAGGATTAAACTTAAAGTCTGGAGGAGCAATTTGAGCATGGTACATCCATCCGGGAAACACATGAGACCATGGAATAACAGCTGCCAAGACCATTCCTACGATAGCTAAGCCACGTAAAAAGTCAATACTAAGGTTACGGTATTTCAAGGTCTTTTCGTTCACAGTTATTAGGTCTATGCTTTATATAGGCTATCTGTACAACCTCTTGCTTCGAGCTTTACACAGATAGCCATTTGAATTGTTTAGATTATTTTAAATCAATAGGTACCAAGATCAATGGAGTTGGTAAACACGATGCTCCTGGAGGAGAATAGGTGAAATCTATCTCCTGAATTTCTTTCTTCGGATCTGGTTTATAGATCTTAATCAGAATTGCTTCGGGAGCAGCTTTAGTAACCAACTGATTGGAAGGATATTGATTAACGGACTTTTTACCCTGCGCATCAAACAATTCCATTGTCAAGCCCATTCCTCCACACCATTGATTGTCGGCCGAACGACTGTTCCATGTAATCAAAGCTAATCCTTTACCATCGGTACTTTTCCATTTCAATTTTGTGTTGTATAACACGCCATAATTTCCAGCATTCTTAGCATCTTGCTTATCAGCGCCAATAGTACCTGTAATCCAAGGATCATCTTGTCCATCAGCAACGATTAATTGTTGAACTCCCGACTTCGTATCCAAGGTATCTTTACTTACGATAGTATAGTTCGATACAGGAAAGATTCCACGACCTGCATTCACATGACTAAATGGAATAATGGTATCAATTTTATTAAAGGCTTCAGCTGTATTGTTTTCAGGAGCAGTTTGCACCACTGAAATTAATGCTGGTTGATCAACTACAAATTCATAAAAACCATGCACCAATTCATCGTACTTCGCAATTTGTTGTTCCATTTTATCATCAATTGGAACTACCTCTCCCGGCTTGATTACCTTGACATGATTACTCTCTTCCGATTTAAAGAAATCCTCCAAACCTTGTTTACCTACTTTGAAGTAATTTGTACTTGGTGCTTGTGAAGAGTACTTCAACATCCTTAAATGCAAGTTCTCTTTACCCAAGTTTTTAATTACCGCATTGATTTTTCTAGGGATCTGATTGGGTTCTTTCACCCCATTTACATTATAAACATATAAACGGACAGCGCCTGGAGCTACTTGTTCTTGCATAGCGATAGCCTCCGGGATACGGATATACTCTGGGTCATCCGAAATTAAGAACTGCGGACCTGGACTAATACTTTGTTTATAAGCGATCTTTTTAAAATCAGGCTTTAAGAAGTCCTTTAAAATAACAACTTCTCCTTCTTTTGCATTCTTAAGAATTTTGGAAACCGTAGACATATTGTTCTGTGCAATCGCAACTTGATGACACAAAAAAGGAATAGCAACTAATGCAATAAATCTCTTAAACATATTTTTTTAATTATTTCTTTAAACCTTCTTTTACTTGATCCCACCAGCCATAATTAATGATATGGACAATATCAAAAATCATGGAACCTTCGGATTTTTCCCGACACATTTGTAGGGCCTTTATAAATTGCTCTGGATGCCCTTTATACTGCTCTACATATAATCCGGCATATACTGGAGTCTTTCCCATAGTTACTCGATTCACCAATTCAGCTGAACCTTCTACGGTGTACCATTCTTCTTGAGCTACCTTAAGCCCCGACTCCAATGCCTTCTCTTCCGACTTCTTTAGGATTTCAGACTTCTCTACTTCGAAATAATAATTACCCGTAGTAAATAGATCTAATGCTTCTGCATAGCCATAGTTTTTATAGTCTGCAGATGCCCAATCGAACTCTTTGGAAGGGTCATATTCCTTACTGGCAAAGTTTACTCCTACATCATAGTATAATGGATACCAAGAACCTGTATAATCGCCAAACACCAACTTCGGATTAATCCCTTTTAACGCTGCTCTAGCTTCATAAATAAAATCGTGAATAATTTTTGAACGCCAAGTCAACCATTCTTTAAATAAGGGACCGTCTTTTCTAACTTTCCCTTCGAAAGAATAGATATCTGCAGGGAAATTAGTAATCGGTTTTCCTAGGTAAGCTTCAAACTGTTTTTTACTGTGTTCTGAAAAATCAGCATTTAAATTATCAAAACGCACGCGATCCAGGATCACACCATCCAATTTCGGATACATACTCACCAATTCCTTAAGAATAGAAAGTTCGTATTCACGTACTTCTTTCAGAACAGGATTAATCATGGCAGAGTACTTATTCTTTTGTTCCGTAATGGATTTCATTCCTTCTGGCAAATAAGATGTTGTTCTCCAATGGAATTTACTAGGGTCATCATAGACTACACCTCTATCAAAAAAGTTGTGGCCAGCGACAAAAACATTTGTTGAAGCATGAATCTTTAAGCCTAGTTTATGTCCTTGCTCAATGAAGTAGGCAAGCATATCCCAAGAAAGATCTTTTTTAGTTTTCGATTCTCCCCATGAAGTCATTACAGGTGCAATTTTACTTGGGTATAGCACCTCACCAGTAATTGGTTTGACATCCACGACAACATCGGTAATTCCTACTTCTTTGGATTTACGAAGGTAATAATCAATGGAATCCTTATGACAGAAGCGATCAAAGTTAGCTGTCGCATCAAACCAAAGAATATTTCTATCCACAAAAGGTTTATCTTCTTTACCTTGCTGTTTTTTAACAGCGCAGGAAGTAAATAAAAGACTAAATAGTATGAAAGCAGTTAAAAATCTCATTTAAATATTAATTTTTTACACCGTCTTTTACGGCATCAAATAATTCTTGTTTCAGCATGTTATATTGTGGAGCATACATATGAACGACGTCAAATAGCATGACTCCACCAGAGGTTCTAGAAAGGATGTATTTAATTGCCTTACTGATTTCTGCTTTATTGGCATAATTAACATTCCCAACGTCGATACTTCCATAGATGGGACGTTTTCCTTTGGTGATGTAATCAATACCATTTAGAGATCCTTCAATGCTCCACCAATGGTATTTTAAATTTGCCGTAGCCGGATTATCAGCCAAGCGAATCTGTGTAAAATAATTACCTGTCATCAGCAAATCTAGCTCTTCGAAATAGCCAGTAGCACCGTATCCTGGGAATCCCCAATCAAATCGTAATTCAAAGTCCTGGAAGGGATCATATTCTTTACTAGCCCAGTTAACTCCTACTTGGTAATACGTAGTGTACCAAGCACCCACATAGGCACCAAATTTAGCATCAGGTTTTACGGATTTTACAGCCACACGAGCCTTCTTCACAAAGTCTTGGATTACTGTAGTTCGGTAAACCAACCAATGCTTATAATATTTCCCAACCACATTTGGTAATAGTTGACCAGATTGTTCTTTCCAAGAAGTTACGATATCCGTTGGGAAATTGATTTTATCCGCTTGAGTATCCTGATATTTCTCTTTTAGGAAAGTAATAAACTGCTGTTTACTGAACTCGGAGAAGTCAGCATTTATATCCGTATAACGAGCATAATCCAACATTAATCCATCCAAGTCAAACTTTCCGGCAATCTCTTTAATCATGTTGAGTACACGCTCCTGTACAACAGGTTGGGCAGGGTTTACAAAGATGTTTTTTCCTGTTTCAGATATTCTGCCGATTTGTCCTTGGGTATTTTTCACCACAATAGACTCGTATTTATCTTTAAAATCAGCATTATCAAAACTATGTCCAATCTTACGCGAACCGTCACCTTCAACAAAAGTCACAATGGATAAGTAGGCTTTCATTTGACGTTTCTTCGCCTCTGCAATTAGGAATTCTACATAATCTTCAGGCTTAGTCTTCCCGTCCAAAGTGGTAAATTCTTTGGCGTAGTTACTTTTATACATGGTATATCCTGAACTAGGTTTGACATCGATCACTAAACCAGTCACACCACAATCTTTCAGTATATCTAAAATCTTGACAATCTCTTCCTTACTACTAAATTTTCCATAAGTACCAAAGACGTTTGAACGCGCATCTACCCATACCAACACTTGTTTTCCCGGTTGATTTACAGGTGGCTGTTCTGGATCGGGTTTTTCAGGACCTGGGGTACCTGTCCCATCTTTTTTACAGGCAGCAAAAGCCAAAATTGCCATGGCTGCTATAAGGGATCTCCATTTCATAAGTTCGTTGTTTATCGGGCAGCAGTTGGGGCGCTGCCCGCTTATTAATAGTTTAGTATTACCTACAAATCCACACAATCATACTGCACACCAACCACATAACCATTGGTAAACATAAAGTACAGGTATAGATAAAAACCGTTATCTGATACGGCCATTACGACATCACCAGTTCCATTGGCGTTAGATGGTTGCATAGTTCCTGCACGTCCATAAATTCCTTTTGGAGCTGACCATACTAAGCCTGGTGTAGTATTTAGAGAAGGATTTCCGGAAAACCCACCTTCTGTATCGATTAAGAAAACTTGATCCGCAGATCCCCAATCAAAACTGTTAATATGGTTATAGGCTACGTATTTTCCATTATTGAATTCTGCATAATCCACCGCATTAGCGATAAAGTTTGCATCAAGTTTCTCTAAATTGGCAGCAACAGAGTTCGTAGTACCATTCACACGTACTAAGCGATTATCCGAATAACCGATAGCATAATATTCACTTGAAGTAGATGTAGGGTTGGTATAAATTAAGTCGATGTTGTTATTCGACCAAGAATAATCAGCTACAGTTACCACCGTTGGTGTGCTAGATACTAGAGCTCCATTGATGACCTGCCAACGTGCAAATGTTTTATCACCGGCAGCATGGAATGGTGCGGTAATGATGGCGTTTGTATTTACATCACCAATAATGGAAACCTTACGACCAATTGCTTTGCCAGCTGTATTCCATTCAATGAAAGGAACCAAAGCAGCTGTTGCAGAATTTGCTTTCCATATTTTGAACACAGCACCGTCATTAGGAGCCAAATTATTGATGAAGATATTTCCAGCATCATCAGATGTACTATAGAAATTACGCAGACTTCCTTTTATAGCTCCTAATTCAATAGTACCCTCTTTAGCTCCTGTAAATGCATTGATATAAACACTATTTGCTGCACGCGTATTCAATACCAGGTGTTTCCCTGATACAGCAATACTGCTAGTCATATTATCAACGTCAATACCCAAATCTGCTTTCAGTTTCTTAGCGAACATAATTTTCGCAGAATTTGCCCGGATACCTTTCGGCAGTTTAATTGCCTCAACAGTTTTTAGCGTATACTGCTCTTTAGCATCGCCAGCGGATGTAACTGTAAATGGAATCGGTTGATTCAAGTTTACTGCTGTACCATTGGGAATAGATCCTGAAGCGTGCTTATTTAAGGTATAACTCAATTTAGGATTGATTACCTGAGTTCCTGGTACAATGGAAAAATTCACCACATTACCGACCAAAATAGCATCAACTTCTTGAGGAACTCCTTCCTGATCTTGGAAATTCAATCGTGCACCAAAAATATCAGTGTTACCTTTCTTATTCGCAACAATTACGTATTTCTTAGATGATCCATCACCTGCAATAACTTCCACATTGATGGGTTTACTTAGATCGCTGATACCATCTAATGAAGGTACAATCTTTGAATCCACCGGTATAGAAGCCTTTAAAAGCACTTTGGAAAGGTCAACTTCATTATCCGAATCAATAGGATAATAATAATCGATATTTACAAAGACCGTATCGTTACTGATGTGACTATTGAATAATCTGGAACGACCAGAACCATCCAAAGTAGCATAGAAATCGGTGATATCGGATTTATCGTTTGGCTCTACATAATCAGGCTTTTGACAAGAACCAACTATCAGGGCTAAGAACATGCCTGCCCATGTATATTTTTTAAATTTTTTCATAATTTCCATGGTTAAGAATTACCAACCTTGAATTTGTGTTAAACCTAAATTGATTTGTACTTCCCCTTCTGGAATAGGCAGGTAGTACAACTTGCCAGTGAAGCTACGATCTGATGCATCAGCTGGTACAACTTCATAGGTAAAATCGGCACCATTAGGTGTAATTTTATGTCCGGTCATTTTGGTTGCATTCAATACAGTATGTGCTTTTCTCCAGCGTCTTAAATCCCAAAAACGATGTCCTTCAAAAGCTAATTCTACATTACGCTCATGCTCTATTATTTCCATGGCTTTTGTTAAATTAGGCAAGGAAACAGCAGGTAATGTACGTTTTGCTCTTAAGGTACTCAGAGCAGTACTTGCTCCGGCAAAATCACCTAACTGTCCTTTAGCCTCAGCCAAGTTTAAATAGACCTCTGCAAACCGTAATTCAATCCAACTTTGGGTACTTTTGTTAACCACAAAATTGGTGTTCTTTGGATCTAGGAACTTCTTGGTGTAATAACCGGTAACTGTACGTTTCGGATCACCTTGCGCACCGAACTGTACAAAACCTTCTGCTGCATCCGCAGTACTGGTGTTAATCGTTCTTCCCTTCCATGCAGACCCATTATAAAGGATACTAGCATAAAATCTTGGCTCACGATTAGCATATGGATTTGCCGCATGTGCAGGATTGTCCCAAGAGAATTTACTTCCGTCTTTCATCTCAAACTCATCAACCAATTCTGCTGTTGGAACACCATAGACCAAAGTATTACCTAAAGCATCTTTTGGCGGTGCATAACCAAGATCATATTGATGTGTCATCGTAGGAGCAACAAAATCCACACGTAAAATAGCTTCTTTCGTGTTTTTATTTGTGAAGATGGATTCAAAATTAGCATCCAATTCATACTGTCCCAGATCAATAGTTGCCTGTGCTGCGGCAGCAGCCTTAGTAAAGTAATCAGTTGCTCTTGCAGCTTTGATTCCCGTCAAAGGATCTGTATTAAATTGTTTTTGATCATACTTAGCAATTGACCCAGCAAACAAAGCGATTCTTGATTGCAATGCATATGCAGCACCTTTAGCGGCACGACCACTCTTATTCGTCACTGGTAAGTTTGATGCAGCAAAATCCAAGTCTTCTAACATGAAATCATAGACTTCTTCCTCACTTGATCTTGGGTTATCTTTTGTTGCATAAGCTTCAATATCTCGGAAAATAATTACCGAACCATGTAACTTCGCTAACCAGAAATAAGCATAGGCACGGATAAATCTAGCCTCAGCTTCATACTTGACTTTATCTTCATCGCTTAATTGCGATTTGGTTTTCAAGCCACCGATAAACTCATTGACACGACGAATACGATCGTATCCTGATCCCCAATAGTTCAAACCCACACTAGCCGGTGAGAATTGATTGGCATTGGAAATTAAGATATTTACCGTTCCATTTCCTGGAGTATTTGAGGTAAACTTCATACCATCTGCTAAGGCATCCATGGCATTATCATAACCTAAGTTTGGAAATAAGCCAAATTGAAATTTCTTCAATTCTGCATACATACCATTCACATATAATTCAACCGTTGAAGGATCTGCCCAAATGCTTTCTTCAACATATCTATCTTGAGGGACGACATCGATACTACAGCTGCTCATACTGAACAAAGCTGAAGAGAACAAAGCCACCGCACTATATTTAAATACTTTTAAACTTCTCATAATCCTAATTAAAAAGTAACGTTAAGACCAAATGAATAAATCTTCTGTTGTGGATAGAATCCATTGTTCACATTTGGCATTTCAGGATCCATGTATTTCAAATGATCCCAAGTGAATAAATTTGAACCAGTCACAAATAAGCGAACGTTTTCAATCTTCGCTTTTTCTGTCAAAGTTCTTGGAAGGGTATAACCTAATTGAACGGATTTTAAGCGCAGGTAATCACCTTTACGAATCCATGCAGAGTTTTTGTTAGCATTATGCGCCGACATACCCGTTCCTTTGTATGAGCTCAATCGTGGGAACTCAGCATTTGGATTATCAGGCGTCCAAGAGTTTTCAACTAAGAAGTATGGCGAGTTACCAAAACCGTAAAATGTACGGGTGAAAGGCGTATTATCATCTACACCGGTAGTACCCGAAGACCCCTCGTAAGTACCCGCTAGCGTCACATCAGCCAAAGCAGCACCTTGGAATAAGGCAGAGAAATCAAACCCTTTATACGCCAAGTCAATGTTTAATCCGAATGTCAATTCTGGAACATTCGAACGACCAATAAAGGTCATATCCTCAGCGCGAGTTAAACGACCATCTCCATTTAGATCACGGAACTTGAAGAATCCAGGTGCGATAGTACCAGAACTTGGCGATTGTGCATTATTCGCTTCTTCCCAAGTTTGGATCATTCCATCGACGATAAATCCTGTTTTCTCTCCAACTGAACGACCAATAACACTCAAATAAGAAGGCGTTCCATCTGCCTCTTGGTATTTCAAATACCTGTTTTTCGACCAGTTGATATTACCGGTTAATCCTAATTTGAAATCACCAAATAGATCGTTGTACTTGATTTGTGCATCAAAACCGCGGTTATCCATCTCACCAATGTTGGCCAAACTTGGATAATACCCGCCAATGGATGCAGGATATAATCCACCAACACTACCTAAAATACCTGTTGTATAACGATAGAACCACTCAAAATCGAATCCTAATTTGTTATTTAAGAAAGAAGATTCAAATCCTACGTTTAACATAGTTGATTCTTCCCATTTCAAACCAGGGTTCGGGATATTCGATGTGTAAATTGCCGGAACAGGCTTGCCATCAATAACAACTACAGGTCCTGTATTCTGAACAAAAGTTGCTAAGTATGGGAAAGACCCAACTTGTGCACGGTCGTTTCCAGATTTACCATAAGAGGTTTTTAATTTCAAATAGTTAATGGTTGGTACAGATTCAAAGAAATCCTCACTAGACACAACCCATCCTAAACCGACACCAGGGAAAGATTTCCAACGGTTCTCCGGAGCAAAGTTTGCCGAAGCATCCCAACGTGCAGCTGCTTCTAATAAGTATTTCTCTTTGTAGCTGTAATTTACACGTGCAACAACACCTGCACGCGCTTGTTCAGCATTAGAAGATCCTGTAGGAGAAATAAAATCAATAGGATCCTTTGAGCCATAATCAATTTCTTGAATGATATCAATTGGGAAATTCGATGCACCAGCAGAGAATAAATTCCCTTTAACTCCTGAGAATTCATATAAAGTCAATACCGCTAAATTATGATCAGTTGCAATAACCTTATTATAATTTAAACTTGCTTGTAAAGTCTTTCTATAACTCGCCGAATAAGATTGGCGAAGGGTGCTTTTGGTAATCCCAGGCAATGTAGTCAAGTGAACATAATCACCAGTTACTTGATCACGACCTCTACCCATCGTTTCATAAGGGGTTAACCAGGATTTACTTTCTTGGTTATTATAATCGTATGCTGCCTGTACTTTTGCCTGCAAACCTTCTACACCTGGAACTTTTAAGGTGATGTTTGCTTGACCTTGGAATACATTGGAATTATACTTTTGGTAACCAGAATTTTCTACTGCAGCTACTGGGTTAACAAAACCGGCATTTGAATTATAAGAAGTTGGAAGACCATTTGGAGCAAACATTGGCATGTTTGGCAAAGTACGTACTGCTTGATAGAATGGATTCATATAAGCGGTATTGTCAGGAGAAATACCAGGCGTATTAGTCAACATATTTCGTAATCCAACGTTCACTCCGACAGATAGATAATCAGTCAGGTTACTATTCAAATTCGTACGAACATTATAGCGTTTGAAGTTGGTATTTGCTACAACCCCATCTTGGTCCATATGGTTCACCGCTGCAAAATACTGGGTATTGGAATTACCTCCAGAAATCGTAGCAGAGTGATGCTGCGATTGGCTGTTGTTTCCTACAAGCATTCCAATCCAATCTGTATTTCCAAATAATGGATTTGTATTGGTGCCATTACGTACGGCGTCAATTAATTCTTGAGAATAAATAGGCGCAACTGGACTTTGACCTGTATTAATTAAGAAATCATTATCTACTTCAATCCCTTTATTGTACCAAGTCATATAATCTGGTCCATCCAAGAATTTTGGAAAGCGGGTATTTTGACCAATACTATAAGAGAAGTCATAAGAAACTTTCGCTTTAGACTCTTTTCCGCCTCTTGTTTTCACGATAATAATACCATTAGCAGCTTGAACACCATAGGCAGCAGTAGCAACCGCATCCTTTAATACCGAAATAGACTCAATTTCGTTTGGATCTAAGTAAGCTAAGGTAGAAGAAGGTCTTTCCACATCATCAATAATAACTAATGGACTTCTGTTGGAACCATAAGTACCTATACCGCGAACATATAATGAAGAATTATCTGCTCCTGGACGACCAGATTGCTGTACAGCCGTAAGGCCTGGCAAACGACCTGCTAAGGTATTGGTGATGTTTTGAGCTGGTGTTTTCTTGATTTCATCGCCTTTAATCTGAGAAACAGAACCCACCATAGTACTTTTCTTTTGCGTACCATAAGCGACAACCATAACTTCCTCAATCGCATTTTCTGAGGCAATTAGAGTAATCGTATTCGCATTTGCACCATTAACTTGAACCTCCTTTGTTTGGAAGCCTATAAATTGAACTTGAAGTGTCGCAGGCAAAGCATCAACCTGGATTTCAAAAGCTCCCCGTTCATCAGACATCGTAGTCTGACTCTTTCCTTTTACTTTAACTGTAGCTCCCACAACAGGACTATTCTGCTCATCCTTGATCATTCCTCGCACGACCGACTGTGCATAACTTGCCGCCGATTGCACTAATAAGAACAACAAACAGAACATCTTAAAGATTAAGGTTTTACTCTTTTTCAGATGACTCATAATTTATTTGACTAGTTTATTTAAATTGTTTGTTTTCGATTTTCCCTGTATAGTCGATCTCTTGATCGAATGGCTTTAACACCTTGTCCAGTATGACGGAGATCATCCGCCTGTTCAATTTCTCTTTATTATTGTCTAACTGAATATTCTCGGATTTTAATAGCTCTTGCATTTCTACTTCCGACTTTTCGATTTTGATGTAGGCCAATAAATCTTTCAAACCACTAAGTGTAATTGCGGCTCCAGAAGCATCCCAATTTGTATTCAACTCCGGATAGTACTCCCGTAAGCCTTGCATCAATTCATATTCACTCACTTCACGCTCCGGGTAGAACCAAGTTTGGTTAGCCCATTTATAAGGAACTCCCGAACCTTTCAACAAGCCTGTGGCACCTATTTTTTGCATCACTTGAAACTGCGGATCCGAAACTGGCACATCGATATAAGGCATGATATAAGCTTGATGGTCCAGCAAGGCAGCTTGCACAGCACGAATGGACACTTGAGCTGGCTGCTTACCTTGCTTTACAGCTACAGCTGCCAATGCACCTGAAGCCTGACCAATGCCTAATACCACAGGTTGTAAGCGTGTCGCTCCATTCACAATATTGCTCACACCAATACTCTTCTCTGATACGATTAATCCATCAAAATTCTTTGGAATTAAAGAACCCATTGGCACATTGTAAGAAGGGACACGGATCTTTACAAAATCAATTTCCGGTGCATTTCCATATTTATAATGATGATGGTCAATGGTATAATCACCCACAGCGATACCAGTTTTATAGTATGCTTCCTCAGTATCAAAAGGGTTCATTATATGCTGTAAGGCAAATAAGGATTTCGCTTGCAATCTTCTAGACTCACGGTGGTAGGGAATCATCGGAAATCCATCCTTAGTTGGATACTCATCGTAAGCAATACCTAAGTGTTTATAGCCAAGCTCATTTTGGATGTAGTACACAAAGCGTAATGTCATTTGTTTGGCATCTTCTAGCATCACTTTGCGCTCCTCTGGACTTTTCTCCACAATGTTTAAGTAAATATCATTGCCTTTTTTCGGCCAATTGATCATAAACTTTTTGTTCGGAAGAGCCCCGTAAGTCAACATTTTATAACAATCGTTATTATTGCTGTTAAATGTTGCCGGATCCGAAACATCACAGCTCCCAGCAAATTCCGAAGGGTCGTAATTTTTAGGTTTCTTGATGGTTTTATCTGCTCCTTTACCAAAATCTTTCAATGTAATCACATAGGTCATATCTTGGATGATATCATTAGCCTGAGGTAAAGCAAATGTCTCTTTGGTCAGGGATTGGCTGTCCATACCTAAATAATAAGGAACTTGTAAGGATGCCATCACATCACCTAATTCTGTTGCGTCGATTAGGATTTTTGCCTCAATAGTATTTTTCTTTTGTTTTTTATCGCGAACTTCCATACGCCAACCAGACTCGGTTTTAACCGGCTTTGTCCAGCTCGTTTCAAAAAGAACCTGGATATTGGATTCTTTTTTTACCATCTCTTGTAAAATCTTATTTCCAACAGAAGGTTCAAACAGCGTATTACTAACCCATCCTGTTTCTACAGCCTTAGGCCCACCATAGTAGGCATAAAGCTTATCGCGAAATTCTCCCCATAAACCTGATGGTAATTTATGGTTACCATCAATGGCAGAAACACCAGCAGATGTTAACATACCTCCTAACCAGACTGTCTCCTCTATAACAATAGATTTAACGCCCATCCGGGAAGCTTGTATAGCAGCCATCGTACCGCTTGCCCCTCCCCCAACAATCAATACATCTGTTTTAAGCTGACTATACGCTTGTGAAATGAATAAAATGAAAAGTAAACTTAGACCGTAAATCTTTTTCATAGGTGTTTAGCTATAATTATGTTAAATCAGTTAATACATGATTTATCATAATTAGGTGATTCTATAGTAGGTTTTTATTATGGAACTAAATTATAAATAAAAATAATAATGACCAACATATTTTTAAATTATTTTAATTATACGTTGGTCATTATGATATTTTTTAGATTAAGTAGGCTAAATCACTAGGTAGCCGGCTCTTCTTGTTCCTCAGGCTTACGCAATGGCACTAACCAAGTAACAACAAAGGCAGGAATAGTAGCAATCAATACCCAAATAAAGAATTCTTTATAACCTAGGTGATCACTCAAATAACCACTTATCATGGAAGGAATCATGAAGCCAAGATTCATAAGACCACTACCAAATGCATAGTGCGCCATCTTATATTTTCCAGGAGCGATATTCTGCATCATAAATAGTATCAAGCCTACAAAGCCAAATCCATAACCGAAATATTCTATAATGACCGCAGAGGCAATAAGATACAGGTCAGTCGGCATGGCGATAGCCAAATAAGCATATGCAGCAAATGGAATATTAAAAAAGGCACATAGCACCAATAAAGTTTTTCTATTCAATCCTTGCTTCGCCACATAATTTCCAGCTAAAATAGATCCTAAGACAAAGGCAATAGCGCCAAACACACCATACAATAATCCAATCTCTGAAGTGCTTAACCCCATTCCACCTTCCTCTCTTGAAGCCTTGAAGAACAAGGGTATAATCTTAATAGCCTGACCTTCAGCAAACCTATAAAACACGATAAATGCTAAACTAAACCAGATATGTTTCTTTTGGAAGAAAGAAATAATGACATCCTTCAATGTAACGAAGCCTTCTTTCAAAGAGCTCGTTTGAGCAGCTGGCTGACCGGATGGAATTGCCCGCATATTATATACACCAAGCAATATCATAATCACCGCATAGCTGAACATCACAATCATCCAGGCATTTACCACCCCCATATTCTTCTCCAACTCACCGGCTAAATAAACCAAGGCACCTCCTGAAAAGACCTTTGCTATATTATAAAAAGCGCCTTGCCAGCCCACATACTTTGCCTGCAGTTTAGCACTTAACTCATTCAGATACACCCCATCGGCTGCCGTATCATGAGTAGCACCTGAAACCGCGATAATCGCAAGAATCGCAATGGATATACTGAAAAAATGATCTAGCTGCAAGGAAATTCCCACCAATCCAAATAATAGTCCCGTCAAGACCTGTGTTACAAAGACAAAGAATTTCTTTGTTTTATAGAGCTCTAAAAAAGGCCCCCACAACGGCTTTAAGGTCCATGGCATCATAATCAGCGATGTCCAAAAAGCAATTTCACCATCGGATATCCCCAGGTTCTTATACATTAAAGAAGCAGCGGTAGATAGAGCAACAAAAGGTAAGCCCATAGCAAACCAAGTGGATGGGATCCATTTCAAGGGGTGTACTTTCTTGTCTGTAGCAGGTTGTTTCACAGTATATTAATTAAGGTTGTATATTTTTGGGTTTATTATTTATGCATTTCACTTTTCGCAAGGATTTTACCGTACATTAGCGAAGAAGTTTTATTTGGTAGACTTGTTTATCCTTGAAACAATAGAAAACGATCAATTATAATAAATAAATAGCAAAACATAAAACTAGTTTTTAAAATAATTTAATAATATCAATATTTTTACTAATATCGCATAGTAATTAAAGTATGATATAAAAATAGTGGTAAGTAGCATGACCTTAAATTTTTTAAATGAGATTCAGCACGGGACAAACTCGGGCGTTGCCTATAAGAACATCCGCCTTAAAAAGCATATTTTATCTTACTTTGCCCAGAATGAAACGGCTACCATTGCCGAGTTAAGTAAGGAATTCAATGTAAGTGTTCCTAAAATCAATGAGTGCATTTCTGAGCTTATTCAAGATCGTCTTGTAAAAGACTATGGCAAAACAACGGCTACTGTTGGTAGAAAACCTAATTCTTATGGTCTTGCTGCCAGTGCTGCTTATTTTATTGGCGTGCAAGTAGGAACAGACAGCCTTAGCATTGCCATGATCAATCTGAAAAAAGATATTGTAGCGCAGAAAGAGGACATACCCTATCATCTTGAAAACAACGAAGAATCCTTAAAACTGATTTGTGACAACATCATGGAGTTCATCTCCAAACAATCTATTAATAAGGAGTACATACTTGGTATAGGTATAAATTTATCTGGAAGGATCAACTACCGAACAGGGTATTCATACAGTTATTTTAATTTCTATGAAGATCCATTATCGACCTATTTTGAAAATGCGATTGGCATACCAACTTATTTGGAGAATGACACTAAGGCATTATCCTATGCAGAATTCTCCAGCGGCGTATTGACCAATGAAAAGGACGCATTGTATGTCAACATCGATAATGGTATCGGTTTAGGTATCTTAATAAATGGTCAATTGTATTATGGTAAATCAGGATTCTCAGGTGAATTTGGTCACATCCCTATTTTCGATAATGAGATCATCTGTAAATGTGGTAAAAAGGGCTGCTTAGAAACCGAAGCTTCCGGACGTGCGCTTCGGGCAAAAATAATTGAGGAAATAAATGCAGGCGCAAGCAGTATATTGACCAAGAAATTCAGCAATATCGAAGATATTCGTCTTAACGACATTATCCTTGCCGCTAAAAAAGACGATAACTTATCCATTGAAGCTATCAATTATATTGGAGATAAATTGGGACGTGGAATTGCCTCGCTCATCAACATCTTTAATCCAGAACTAATCATCATTGGTGGGACACTAGCAAAATCAGGTGAATACCTGAGCCTACCATTAAAAAATGCCATTAATAAATACTCTTTATCCATCGTCAATAGAGACACCAAGATAACGCTGTCTTCTAACGGTGAAAAACTGGCAGCCTATGGCGCATGTTTGTTATTAAGAGATAGACTATTAGAGATTACAGAATTACATCTTAGCAAAGAGGCGATTTAAATCTGCAACATAAAAAAGCATCCCTACACACCTGTGAATCTTCACAAATACGTAGGGATGCTTTCTTTATTTACTATTTTTTCGAAAAAGCTCCGCTGCTTTTATTTCAGTGGTTCATTTGTTTGAGCTAATCTTTGCGAACCTGTGTTAGCAGGACAAGCAACATCATCCGTAGCATCATAGATCAACTTCTTCGAGCCTAACTTGGCGATCAAAGCCTCGGGCACATAGATCTGTGTTTTTGTTTGTGAATATCCGCTTGGGTAATAACGCACATAATATCCATCAGGATGTAAAGTCCAGATTCCACTCGGGAAGTCTGTACGTACTGGCGCCATACCTGCCATAATCGCATACTGTTCAAATTCAGCATACGAGTAGTTACCTGAAGCTACCAATTGGCGAATGTTATTTTCAGCTTCAAAAATGGTCTGCAAAGCAGGAGGCATACTCGCTTTCGCTTTCTCCATCACATCGAAAGGAAGAATTCCTAAAGCTCCACCTTCCAATTGCAACAGTTGTTTTGGTGTCAATAGCTTGATGGCTGTAGCCTTAACCGGACCAGCAAAATTGACAAACTTTGTTTTAGCAATGATAGCCCAAAGCAGCATCTGAATATCGGATTGTTTAACTTCAGGATGCTTTTCTGCACTTTTTAGGATAGCAATAACAACATCACGCTTTTTACCTAAAGTAGGTGCATACATATAGCCATCGCCAGATGAAGGTGCAAATGTACCAGCCTTCAAACAATAGCTTTTATTAATCATTTCATAGTGACCAGCCTGGAGAACAAAGCCATCAGAGCCATTTCTTTCCAAACCATTCAATGGAGCATAGCTAGCTGAATTTTCAAACTCAGGCATCTCTTTGCCTTTTTGATTTACATCATCAAAACTCGTAGAAATAGCCTCTGGTTCCTTTAGAATCTTATCTAAACCAAGAGATTGAGCACCTTTTGATGCAACGGCCTTACCAGCTTTATTTAACAAATCCCCAAATTGCGCCGAGGCAAATTGAACATTAAACAATAACGTAAATAATAGAAAGGCACTTAATTTTAAACTTTTCATAGTAGTATTAAATGTGATTTAATCAATTAATAATAAAAATAGCCCAATCATTTGAATTTCAAAGTCATTTTAGATTAATTAATCGATAAATAATACGTTTAATTATTTCCTGTATTATTTCTTAAAATCCAATAATTGAAATATTAATTATTTTGACAGCTGAATTTCATTGTATTCTTGGCTATTGACATCACTATATTTAATCGGGCATCAAAGGTATTTGTACCTTTAGATTTGGATATTGCTCACCCAATTTTTTCAGAAAATCGCTCGCAATAACAATCTCTTCTTTCCATTTTTCAGCATTCATGCTAAATGGACTAGCTGCTGTAGATGCAAAAGTAAATACCAAAGCACTAAATATAACAACCTCCATCATTCCACTTTTACTGGCAAGGGTCAGTTTATACGCTTTTGTATGTTCACCTTTTTGCAAGGCAAAGGCTTTCAGATTTCCTGTAAGTGGAATCTCTTCTATGGTAGATTCTTGAAGGCGTGTAGGATTAAAAACATAATGCTCTGAAATATCCCCATCGGTATCCGTATCGAAAAGGTGCAGTTCTCCCCTATTTAGCACTAAATATTTGGGCGTTTGCAATGTGGTAAAACGCACCGTCCTTAAGGTTGCAAGTCCTTTCAAACCGTCTTTAATGCCATCTTTTATAGCATCTTTATTATTGTAAGAAGCATTGGCATAAGTTAAAGCCTCTATTTGCTGACCATCCATTTCTTTCTGGAGATATGGAACTTCATTTTTGATAAAGTTGTGCAAATAGCGATCTGCATCTGAAAAGGCAGCTGTAAAATCAGTATTCGCCAACATCGCTTGTTGACTCTTTCTTTTCTTATTCATAAAAATCATGAAGCCGGTATAAACAACTACTATGACAATGAAGAATACGATTAATATGGTTGTGTTCATAATGTAAGATATTTGATGTTCATGAGCTATTTACTACATCTCTTTAGCCTGTACAGGTCTCTTTTTACTTGGAAGCATACCGTAAATAATGATGGCGATAATTACTAATGCAATAGCCTTACCACCATACTTATTGTAAAAAGGAACTTGATTTATCTTTTCTTTATCCAGCTTTTGTTCGGCTAAAATGGCGTTAAGCTCCGCCTCAGGAATTTCATAATAGGTATCCTCAACCTCATCATATCCCACCAATTCCGGATCCTTTGTAATCCATAATGGAAGAATATAGGCAATATTGAATTCGGTATGTTTGGTTGCAAGGTCAATATAACGACCCGAACTTAATTCAAATTCTTCTGTATTTGGAAAATCATGAACCTTCTTTAGCACTTCAATTTCACCAACTGGAATCTTGGCTCTTCCAAATGAACTGTGCGAACTAAACAATACTCCTAGTAAAATTAGTACGGTAAATTTAATCTTTGTAGACATATTGACTGCATTTAAGTAATGAATTATTAATAGTTATTTAAAAAATATAAGTGTGTAATATGTAACGAATATAATACAATCAATTAAGTTAAAGAATTAATTTGTTATAAAATTTAGTTGCATAAACAAGCTATTGATGGGATGCTAAAAAGAAAATAAAAGTGTAACCTTAACTAAAAAGAATTTTTATTAGGCCTTTCAGTTTAATTAATATCAATTGCTTTATCTGTTATTCTAATGGAATGAATAAACAATTTACTGCGAAAAAACTCAATGACATCTTATCTAGTAAGGTCTAATTCCTTATGGATTTTTAAAGCATCAAAAAAGTATTGGTTATGAACAAGCTATTATTTCCTTCGCTATTGACTAGAGTTTCCTTTGATACTCACTCAGAATTTCCTTGGATCTGATACGGATCTTTTTCGGATCTCGTTCGCTTCTAACCGAACGAGATCCGAAGGAGTTCCGAACAAGTTCCGAAGGAGATCCGAAGAAGTGTCGAAGCAAACCCCTAGAAAAGCCCTAGGAAAGTCAATAAAAACTCAGATGTCTTATACTGAAATAGGTTTACAGAATTCGAAGAAATTACTGATTGAAGTTTACAAATATATTCT
>NZ_BAAAZI010000001.1:32424-189533 GCF_039536825.1 Sphingobacterium kyonggiense | reverse complement strand
AGAATATATTTGTAAACTTCAATCAGTAATTTCTTCGAATTCTGTAAACCTATTTCAGTATAAGACAGTATCGAAGGAAACTTAAGGGAATCCCAAGGGAAATAGGAGTGAGAAACAAAACTAAGTGTGAATAATGTTTATCTAAGTAATTTTTGACCTGGAAGATGGTTAAAGAATTGAAAATTTAATGGGCTAAATGTCCTTTTACTAAGAAATAAACCTGCTAGATCAATTCATGGCTTAAATTAACATCATTTGATAGGAAATGAATTCAAATGAATACTCAAAAATAAATATCTTTGGGTATACAAATTCGATTTAGTTGCTTGTCAAATCAATTAGGTCGAATATTGGGAGGAAAACTGATCAATCGCATACTCGCTGGTTATCTGGAACGAAAGGATAAAGTAATCAGCCAAAAATGTATAACAAATGAAGAGGTTCAATAAATTCATATTTTTAATCAGCTTAGTTTTTTTATCGGTAACAGTGTTGCGCTTAAATGCTCAAGAGCGAAATTTAGGTCAGTACGTTAAGCCTTTAATTGGAACGGCCAAGATGGGACATACCTTTCCCGGGGCTACTGTACCCTTTGGTGCTGTTCAATTGAGTCCTGATACAGATACTATTCCCTATGCCGTAAAAGGCGTTTACACAGGCGATGTCTACCGTTATTGTGCCGGTTATCAATATGATGATCCGACAATCGTAGGTTTTTCCCATACCCATTTTAGTGGTACTGGCCATTCCGATCTTGGAGATATATTGGTGATGCCCACTACTGGGAAAGTTCAATTGAATCCAGGGACAGCAGATCGTCCGCAGGATGGATACCGATCGAAATACAGCCATGAGAATGAATTGGCGGAGCCTAATTATTACAAGGTAAAATTGGATGACCATCAGATTACCGCTGAGCTTACAACAAGTACTCGAGTAGGTATGCACCGTTATACTTTTCCAAAATCAGATCAATCGCATTTGATTTTGGATTTGACTGCAGGAATCTACAATTACGATGGAAAAAATGTGTGGACAGTTGTTCGTGTGCTCAATGATTCCACCATTACAGGATTCCGACAAACGAACGGATGGGCGAGAACTAGAACAGTTTACTTTGCGATAAAGACCTCCAAGGCTTTCAAAAATTATGGCGCCAAGTATTTTGATAGTGATGTACAATACAAGGGTTTTTGGCGAAAATTCGATCAGACGGATAATTTTCCGGATTTAGCTGCCCATAACATCAAGATGCACTTGGATTTTGATACTCAGGAAGGGGAGCAGCTTATGATGAAAGTAGCATTGAGTCCGGTAAGCATGCGTAATGCTTTGGCAAATATGGAAGAGGAAGTACCGAACTGGGCATTTGATGCGGTTGTTGCACAAGGAAAACAAGCTTGGGAAAAGGAGCTTGGGAAGATTGAGGTCGAAATGATGAATAAAGAAGATTTGATTAATTTTTATACCTCCGTTTACCATGCTAGTCTTATGCCTACCGTTTATATGGACGTCAATGGCGAGTATAGAGGATTGGATCAGGAAATACATCAAGCGAAAGGCTTTACCAATTATACGTCATTTTCACTATGGGATACCTTCCGTGCATTCCATCCATGGATGAATTTGGTGAATCCTAAGCGTAATGCAGATATTGTATCATCGATGATGGCTCATTACGATCAATCGGTCATGAACATGCTGCCTATTTGGTCTCATTATGCTAATGAAAACTGGTGTATGAGCGGTTATCATTCTGTTTCGGTCATTGCAGACGCGATTATAAAGGGCGTTTATCAGGGCGATGCCAAAGCTGCCTTAGCTGCTTGCGTTCAAACGGCAAAAGCAAGACGATATGAGGGGATAGGGGAATACATGGATTTAGGATATGTACCTGATGATGTCAATGGAACCTCTGTTTCCAATACCTTAGAATATGCTTACGATGATTGGTGCATTGCTCAATTGGCAAATTATCTAGGAGATCAAGCAATCGAAGAAGAGTTTACAACAAGATCACATAATTGGAAGAATTTATACGATAGTCGTATCGGTTTTATGCGTCCGAAAGATAGTAAAGGTAATTTCAGAGCTAAATTTGATCCATTGGATACGCATGGACAAGGATTTATCGAAGGAAATACATGGAACTATTCACTGTATGTGCCGCATGAACCAGAGGCCCTTATGGAAATGATGGGTGGGCAGAAGAAAATGGAGGTTTACCTAGATTCCTTATTTGAAATGCATTTACCAGATAAGTATTTTGAGCAGACGGAAGATATTACTCGAGAAGGCATCATAGGAAATTATGTACATGGCAATGAGCCTTCACATCATATTGCCTATTTATACCATTGGACCGGTAAAGGATGGAAGGCAGAAGAGCGCATTCGTCAGATTTTACGAAATCAATACCACAATGGACCAGCTGGTCTTGGTGGGAATGATGATTGCGGGCAAATGAGTGCCTGGTATTTGTTCAATTCATTAGGTTTTTATCCGGTATCTCCAGGTAGTGCCGTGTATTGGTTGGGAAGTCCATTGGTGAAAACGGCAAAAGTTAACTTAGAGAATGGTAAAACATTGCATATTCAAGCAAAGAACCAATCTGAAAAAAACAAATACGTCAATAAAGTGACTCTTAACGGGAAAGAGATTTTGGGCTTTAAAATTGGGCATGCGGACTTAGTTTCTGGTGGAGACCTGGTTTTCCATATGTCTTCGAAACCGAAGAAATGATAGGAGGGTAGATTGGGCTTTTACTATTTGGCTAAATAGTTTGGAATAAAGATGGTTTAGTATGCTTTTTTGAGATTTTAGATCAATAAAATAAACTTCATACCTTTTTACCATGTCCAATCTGTTTTATCGAAATTGTTATCAAAATATTCTAAAGACTCTATATTTTGTAAAGAGTTTGCTTTTAATAACTTTTCCTCCCAATCTTTACGAGGCTTTGATTTTATTGCTTCAATAATGATTTTAGAATCTTTAACAGTCAAAGTTATTTCATCGGTGACATGAAATTGATCTAGAATCTTCTTTCCTATTATTATTATACAAGAATTTCCGATTATTCTAATCTTTGTTTTCATAATACTAAAGTTCCAACAATGTTATAACAAACCAAAACTTATTCAGCAATAAAACATTAAAGATTTTTGTTTTCGGAATCCTAAAAGCCAAATAGTGAATGCTATTTGGCTTTAAATTTTGTTTCTGATATTGTATTAGCGATTGAGTCGTTTAACCATTTTCAATCAATAGCCTATCTATTAAGCCTGACTGGGTATTTTCGAAGTATATCCGTCAATTCTTGGGCGGTACTATCTATTTCTAGGATGGATACTGGTATAGCACCTTCTTTGGTTTTTAGGAAAGTATCTCTTACAAAGAAGTTTTTGATTTTTCCACTATACTTTTTCGGGTCATGTAGGATGATATGCAGTATGTTCTTCTCCAAATGAATGAATTGTATGTCATCCCATGCAACAAGTCCTATAGCTCTTGCAATTGGCGTTGTAAAGCTAGATATTCCTTGTTGGCTGATGATCATAGCGGCAGCATCAGCTTTTTTTGGCCAAATAGTTAGTTTGAGAAATGCTCCAAATCCTAATAGGGTTATAAAAATGGATGTATATCTCCCAAAAATAACACCGTCATTTTTCATGAACCAGGAATAATAAACAAAAGCGAGACCTATTACGCCAATACCTAAAAACAATAAAGCTGTTTTTCGTTGTCCGCCTGCTCCGTATTTGATTGTTGTAGTTTCCATTTTTTAAGATTTAGATTTATTGTTTTAATGCACTAATAAAGTTTTTGATTTCTTCTTCAGACCAAGGGGCGAACCATTGATAACCATGATCGGTTTTGATTAAATCAACTTGGCGAAGACTCACCATTTTTTCATTTACTATTAAAGCAACTATAGTTTTAGGGTCTTTGTTTAACAATTCGTCTAATAGTTTTTGGTCGCTTTCCTTTAACTGGAATGAAATACCGTATGAGGCCATACTAATCTCTTCGAATTGAGGGTCAATAAAGTTTTTGGCATCGATTAAAGCATTGGTAGCTATCTTCGAGTTTTGAGGTAAATAACTATCATATGCTTCTACCAGATAAATGCCATTTGGGCGTTTTATAGTAAAGAATTCGAAAGGCTTTTCTGGGTTCGCTTGACCAGTCTCCTGAATGCCAGAAAGTAGTTTGTTGCCATCGATGTAAATTTCATCATACAATTTCTCTAAGCGATCTTCAAAGCTTTTGAATTTGTTAGGATCATGGGAAATCATAGCCTCCGGATCCAGTGGCTCGATCATGTCTAACTCTTCCTTACTGTATATGGTTTCCATTTGTTTTGCAAGTACATGGCTTAGATCAGGTTCAAAATATTTGGACTTATAGCTAGCTAGACTATTGCTGTCAATTGTAGCATTTTTATTTACTAGTGCTTCTGGTGTAAAATCTTTTACGGCATTTTGAAAATTCTCCATTACCCCCAGTTTTTCTAGGATACGGATAGTCTGATTATCTGAATTGTTTTTCTGTGCACAAGATTGCATACTGCATAAAATTATTATTACGAATAGATAGGTTTTCATGTTTCTCATATGAGCTAAAATAAACTTAGAAATAGCTTAATCCTAGCTTAATTGGCCATTTGCTTATTGCAATTATATAATTAATGGAAACTTTCCCTAGAAAATCAGTGGATATTATCTTGTCATTGGGATTAAGGGAATAAACTTTTATTGAAAAACATTAAAATTAATTAACGGTCAATCTTTTAAAACACCTTTCAAATGGTGATTCTGCAATCATTCGAATATAATCTACAAAGTTGAAAATACCCTATTTTGGGTATATGTCTATTTCTTTAAAGGATTTATATTTGAATAATGGTGTTTAGTTTAATTTTAGGTTGTTTTGTTGTGGAAAGGTTAATACACCGCATTGAAATAGAATCAAGATAGCCAAAAATCGTATCGATGTGTATTAAATTACTTTGTTTCTTATTAATTGTTTATGTCTTTTTGACAAAGAATCCATGTTTTGGTCAGCAGGATAGTATGTATTATTCTCAAGAGCCCTATAGGGCATCTATACCATCTCAAGTTTTCAGAAAATGTTATTTAGCGCCGAGCATATTATTGACTTATGGTCTAACAGCTATCAAGAATCCATTTCTTCAAGCCCAAAATCAATATTTCAAACAAAGTTTACAAGAGCGAAACCCCATGCGTATTCATCTTGACGATTATACACAATACGCCTCTCAAGCAGCTTTTTTAAGTTTAGATGCGCTTGGCGTTCGGGCGAAACACCCCATTCAACAGCGATTGTTTACTGGTTTGGTTTCCCATGCCATTATGGCTTCTGTGGTTAATTTGATGAAGAAAACGGTACCTATTATGCGTCCTGATGGTTCCGCAGATAATTCCTTTCCTTCCGGACATACGGCTACTGCATTTGTGGGTGCCGAATTGTTATGGCAAGAATATTACGAGAAGAACATATGGTATGGGGTTGCAGGGTATGCTGTGGCTACAGGAACTGGCTTCTTTCGAATGCACAATAACAAACATTGGTTTTCGGATGTAGCAATGGGGGCAGGGATTGGTATCATGAGTACGAAAATTGCTTATTGGCTGTTACCTTCGTTTGAGAGTAAATGTCTCAAACTACCTAAGAATTATTCCTTAGTTCCTTCCTACAATGGTGAGTACACCCAATTAAGTCTGTATGTGAAACTCTAAATTAGGATTAACCTCATTAATCAAATCTGATTTTGTGAATTGGGCAATTAGGGTTATTTTTAATTAATGGATAAGCACACACTAACAAATACTACTAATCCACAAAATGTTTTGGATTACCCCAATAATAATACCTTCTTTTTGACATGGAATCTAAAAGAAGATTTGCCTGTGGAAGAATTACAAGATAAGATGAAAGGCTTATATGCATTAGTGATTAACCTAAATCATTCTGCATTAAATAGATTTCCAGATTCTAAGGCGAGTTGTACTTTGGGGATAGGTCATGATGCTTGGTTAAAGTTGGCTCTGCCAACGCCATTACCAAAGGAGTTAGAAAACTTTATTGCGATCAAAGGTATCAAACATACTGCTGTCAGTACTAGTGGAGACCTACATCTGCATATACGTGCTGATAAGCATAGTTTTGCTTATGATATGGCCGCTGAATTATCTAACTGTTTAATTTCTTTTGCAGAATGTGTGGTTGAGGTTCAAGGGTTTCGGTACTGGGACAGTCGTTCCATATTGGGCTTTGTAGATGGAACAGAGAATCCGCATGGTGCTGCCCGGGAATACTTTGCCATAGTAGACGAACAGGATCCCAAATATAAGGGTGGAAGTTATTTGTTTGTACAGAAATATATTCATGACTTGCAAGCTTGGAATGCAATTGGAGTACGCGATCAAGAAAATGTAATTGGGCGATCAAAGACCAACGACATCGAGATGAGTGATGCGGTGAAGCCCAAAAACTCCCATAGTGCCTTAGCGAACATTGGAGATGATTTTAAAATTGTTCGGGATAATATGCCCTTTGGAAATGTATCTAGCAATGAAATGGGGACTTATTTCCTATGTTATGCCAGCACCTTTAGTACCGTAAAAAAGATGCTGGAACATATGTTCATTGGAAATCCAAAAGGGAATTACGATCGGATATTAGATTTCAGTACTGCCAAAACTGGGGCATTGTTTTTTGTGCCTTCCATGGATATGCTTTCTGATTGGGCAGGCTAGGTATTTAACCTTTAGGAACTAATACGGTCGATTCAAAAGAAACGCCATCCCAACCGTTTTCCATAAATTGTCTGATATTTTGGTGGTCTTCGCCTTGAGGTCGGTCCAATACTGCTTGGAAATGCTCCGCAAATAAGGATAAGGTGTCTTCCTGATTTAGGTTTTCAAGTTTGGCAAAATACAGTACTTTAGCTGAGCCTTGATTTTCATTGCTGGAATTTTCCTGTTTACCATTTTTAAAGGCTGAAGCTTGATAATGATAATGCTCTTCAATGTAGCCTAATACATCTTTAAATTGAGCCTGTTGATTGCTCAGATTGGATAATAATTGAGTAATTGTCATAGACAAAGATATCCTTTCAGAATCAAGGAAAAAATAAGAATGGAAATAAAAACAGCCTTTTCCCAAATAGAAAAAGGCTTGAATATTAATTTGAAAAATCTAAAATTATTTCTTTCCTCCACCTCTTAACAAGGCTACTAATAAAAGAATGAATACGGCTCCCCCAACGACCCATACCCAAGGTTTTGCGAAGAAATTGTCTTCTCCTTTGTCAATATCTACATTGATGTCAAGGCCTTTTTCTTGTGCGAATGTTTGTAAAGACAAAAATAGAAACATTAACATAGCCATTGGACGCATTTTTAGAATTAGATTGTTTTTCATAGTCGTCATGTTTTGGTTTATAATATGATGTTTAACAATCTATGTAATAAAATGTTTGTACATGTATTTTTATCAACTGGAGGTATTTTCAGTCAATAACCTTAAGTTCTGTGAAAGAACAGTAATGCTTCTTGCCAAAACGATTATTTTATTAAAAAGCTGCTAATTGATCAATTAGCAGCTTTTCTATATATGGATGACCAATATTGGTCATTGTTGATATATAGGACTATTTGATAGCTTATTTTGGCTTATAGACCTGAAGTTTCTTTTTTAAGATTTTACGAGCAGTATGGATACGTGTTTTAATCGTTCCTTCCTTTATATTCATGTACTCCGCAATTTCATAGTATTTAAATCCTTCCAAATACATATTAAATATCTTATAATTTTCATCTGAAAGGCTGTTTATACTATTTTGAATATCGGAAATGACAAACTTAGATTCGGCGGAATTATAGGAGTTTACATTGTATTGCATATTGGATGAGATCTCTTTTTCAGCAACACGATGTATAGCCTCTCGTCGATACCGATTTAGATAGATGTTTTTCATGATGACATACAGCCAAGAAACTAATTTTGGGTGATTTATAAATTTCTCCAATGATTTTAATGAACGGACAAATGTTTCCTGAACAAGATCATCTTTTTCAAATGGATCTGTGGTGAAGTTGTTTGCAAGTCTTTTTAAAATGGGTGAATTCTCCAGGATGGTCGTTTCTAATGCAGTTTTCATAAAATCCGTAATTTAAGTAAGCGATGTTAAAAGTGTACTATTATAACGTATTGAATTACAGGATGTTTTGTGGTATTGAAAATATATGTAAAAACGCGTATTTATACAGGTCTTGACGTATTTTGCCCAAAGGAATAAATACGGTGTTTCCCTGTCATAGCAAGGTATAATTACCATAAAATTAAAACAATGGCCTAATTTATAAGTTATAAAAGCGAAGTGAAAAAAGGTATTTTTCCGTTCTCTTCTATTCCATGGGAATTAAAAGATAAAGATAAATTGCTTTGTTGTGTTAAATACCTGAAATAATTTAAAAATACGGTATTCAGCTTAATTGGGATATAAGATGTAAAGAGAAATAAATTTATTCTATAAATTTGAAAGTAGTTAAGAAAGGGCATGCTGGTATGGAGGCTTTAAATGCATCTTAATGAAAATTACATCGACTTAGAAAAGTATTTCATTACTACCTAATTAAACTTTAAAAAGTTTATTATTATGAAATCATCGGAAAATGAATCCTCAGACGATTCTCAAAAAAGGAATCAATATTCCTTATTTGACGAGCGCGCAGATTTAGAAGCTTTAAGTTATGACCTCTTTTTTAAAGAGGGGCCATTTGCGATTATTATATTAGATAAGTTTTTCCAAATTAATAAGGTTAATGATCGGATAAAATCATTCTTTGGTAAAGATAATTCACAGATGATGGGAAGGAGCATATTTACCTTCTTACATAGTGAAGATGCCATAAAGTTAAGGCATACTTTTCAAAATAGACATGCGGGACAATCTCCATTATTGATAAAATTGGGTTTTATAAAGAATTTTGGGCAACCTATTCCAGTTGACACCTTTGTTAAGAAGTTTTGCAATTCATTTGGAGAATCCAATTATGGATTATTAATGTTTGACAAGGAGTTTTGCCCAGATTCTGATTGGCTTTCCCACAATCATGAAATCTACCAAGCCATAATCGATACACAAGAACAAGAGCGACAACGAATAGGCCAACAGCTTCACGATAGTGTTGCACAATTATTATACGCTATTCGTTTAAACATTCAGCATTTGGTGATAAAAAACAAGGAATTAAACCAAGATGTAATTCCTTTAAAACGGTTGTTAAATGATGCTATACATCAAATACGTCATATATCAGTTGACTTAGTACCTGCTGTTTTATATGATTTTGGATTAAAGACAGCCGTCATTACCATGGCTGAACGTTTTTCTACTATAGATTTTAAAATTACTTGTCAAATTCCAGAGCAGGTAAATCAGCTAGATAAGGAAATTCAATTGATTATTTATCGGATTGTTCAAGAATTATTGAACAACTCGATGAAGCATACGGATGGTACGGAAATTAAAGTTTCCATAAGCCCATTTCAAGAAAAAATTGAGGTTGTTGTAATGGACAATGGTACTGGATTTAAGGAAGATACTAAAGAAAGTTTTGAAAAAGGAACAGGACTTAAAACGATCAAAAATATGGCGGAGTTATACAAAGGCGAGATGAACATTAATAGTTCCTCGACAGGCACAAGCATACAGATCGTATTACGCACAAAATAAATATGACTAGGATAAAAATAATGTTGGTCGAAGATCATTCGGTCGTGAGAAACGGAATTAAATTACTGTTGAATTCACAAGAAAATTTTGAGGTTGTAGCGGATGTTGGAAATGGAAAAGAGGCCTTAGATTTATTATACGCAGGATTAGATTGCGATGCAATCCTTACTGACTTAAATATGGAGGTAATGGATGGCTTGCAATTAATTGAGGAAGTGTCGTTGAAATTTCCGGAAATTAAGAAGATCGTGTTAACGATGTTGAATTGCGACCAACATGTAGCAAAAGCTTTTGAATCTGGAGTGGATGGTTATCTAGTGAAAAATGTGGCGACGGACGAGATGATATTTTCCATTAATCATATTGTCGCGGGTGGAAAATATATATGTGAGGAGATCTCCTTAATTTTTGTCAAAAAGTTAATTGAAAAAAATAAAGCAATTGAACAAGAAGAGGGTAAATTGAATATCGAATTATCCGCAAGAGAAGTTGAAGTTTTGGAATTGTTAGGTGAAGGATATACTAATCTGGAGATTTCAAAAAAACTCTTTTTAAGTAAGCGCACTGTGGAAGGGCATAGGCAGAATTTAATCGATAAGACAGGTTCAAAGAACACTCCAGCGCTAATTAAATTTGCTGTTTTAAATGGGTTATTAAAATAAATGGTTTGATCCATAGCAATGATGTATTATTATTCATCAGAGCTGCTAAATGAATTCTATAAATAAGTTGGTCAGGATGCGGAAAAAGTTAAAACACTTTTTCCGCTTTTTTATTTTAGACTTTCTATAAACCTTCTCGGAGCAATCTTGTTCATTAGGGAAAAGGTTTATGGCAAAATTAGGAACATATCAAAAGAAGCGTGATTTCTCTAAAACCTCGGAACCTTCCGCTGCTGATAAATCGACAAGCAAAGGTTCAAAAGGGAAAAAGAAGAAATTGATATTTACTATTCAGAGGCACCATGCCACCCGCTTACACTATGATTTTAGATTGGAGGTCGATGGTGTTTTAAAATCATGGGCTGTACCTAAAGGACCATCACTGAACCCTAAAGATCGAAGATTGGCTGTACAAGTAGAAGACCATCCCATAGATTATGCAGATTTTGAGGGAACCATACCAAAGGGGAATTATGGAGCTGGGACTGTTATCGTCTTTGATCATGGGGCTTACAATTTTCTAGAGGCAAAGGATGAAAAGGAATTTCTCAAAAACTTGGAAGCTGGATCTATCAAGTTTTCACTAAGTGGTAAAATATTCAAAGGTGAATTCGCATTAGTACGAATGAAAAATGACGAAGAAAACCAATGGTTACTCATTAAGCATAAAGATAAATATGCAACAGACCAATCCTTTGATGCAGAAGATTTAGTGACGAAGGGGGTGAAGCAAGCGGGACAAGATTTTAAAAAAAAAGCCCCAACAAAAACAAAGGAAAGCACTAAACTAATAGACGAGCAGAAGCAAGAACTGCAATCTCCTATGCTTAGCAAACTAGCAACTGATTTACCCTTAGAGCAGGGTTGGTTGTATGAAAAGAAATTTGATGGTTTTCGTGCTCTCTGCTCCATAAAAAAAGGTAAGGTAGAGTTGATTTCTAGAAATGGAAATAAGCTAACCAAGAAATATCCAAGCTTAATAAAGGCACTAACAGCTATTTCACATGATGTTGTTTTGGATGGGGAAATCGTGATCGAGGATAAACAGAATAAGCCTTATTTTCAATTTTTAGCATCAGGTGAACCAATAGATAAGAAGTTAAATCTAGTCTATTATGTCTTTGATGCTTTGTTTTTGAATGGGGTAGATTTACAGTCCTACAGCTTATTGGAGCGTAAAGAGATACTGCAGTTATTATTCAAAAAGATAGAGACGGAACATATACAATTAGTTGAGCCATTTAGCTTAGAAGCCAATAAATTAATAGCACATGCGGAAAAATCGCATTGGGAAGGTATTATGGCTAAACGAGCTGATAGTACCTATCAGGCAGGAAAAAGAAGCAGTGCGTGGCTAAAGGTGAAATTAAGACAGACTCAAGAGGCCATTATTTGTGGTTATACAGAACCTCAGGGTGGACGGTCAAAGTTTGGTGCTTTGGTATTAGGGATAAATAGAGCGGATGGCTTACATTATATTGGAAATTGTGGTACCGGATTTAATGAGGAGATGCTAAAAGATCTTCATGCTGAATTTTCAAAAATTACCACTGAAACAAAGCCTTTTCCAAAAGAGGAAAAGGTGGCTAAGGAAGCACAAGTTACTTGGCTCAAACCTGAATTGGTATGTGATGTTTATTATTCAGAATGGACTGCAGATCAACACTTAAGGCATCCCGTATTTAAAGGTCTCCGAACAGATAAAAAAGCAGATCAAGTTGAAATCGAAACAAAAAATGATTTGATTATGGAAAATGATGATCAAAAGGAAAAACAAAAAGAATTGACTTTCGGTAAGAAGAAGGTTAGTCTTACGAATTTACAGAAGATTTATTGGCCAGAAGAAAAGATAAGCAAAGGGGATATGTTGAATTATTATGAGACTATAGCCCCCTTTATCTTGCCTTACTTAAAAGATAAGCCAATTTCCATGCATCGTTTTCCAAATGGAATCGACCAACAAAGTTTCTTTCAGAAGGATGTCGAGCCTGGACAATTACCGGAATGGATAAAGACCACCGAAGTTTACTCCAAAAGTACCGACAAGCATATTGATTATATGCTATGCAATGATGAGGCAAGTTTATTGTACATAGCCAATTTGGGATCGATAGAAATTAACCCTTGGTTATCTACCTATAAAATTCCAGAAAAGCCTCAATTTGCTGTATTGGATTTGGATCCTAACGGAGCAGATTTTACAGAGGTTAAAGCTGTAGCACTTACTGTGAAGGCGATTATTGATAAAATCAATCTTCCAGGATATATTAAAACCTCTGGATCAACAGGGCTTCACATTTATTTCAATGTCAATCAAAAGTACGATTATGATATTGTACGGGACTTTGTACAGTTGATAGCTGAATTGGCACAGCAAAAGCATGAAAATACAACCAGTTTAATTCGTGATCCTAAGAAGCGGAAGGGACTAATTTACTTGGATTACCTTCAGAACAAGCAAGGTCAAACTATTGCAGCCCCTTATTCAGTAAGACCAAAGCCCGGAGCGACGGTAAGTGCACCCTTGACATGGAAGGAAATCAATGATAAATTGGATATCAAAGATTTCGATATATTCAATATGCTCGAGCGTGTGAAGGTGAATGACCCCTGGTCTACTATTTGGAAAGATACCGTTGATTTAAAGAAAGCCTTGGCCATGCTTTAATGAAAGAGGCAGCTTTTTATTAAGCTAAGCTTGCTTTCAGTTTTTCCAATAAATCGGTTGCTTTGGTGTTTTCAACATTGATTTTGCGGATAGTAGCCCGTTTTCCTTTGCTTTTCTGATTGATGATTTTTAGTAATTCTTTACTGTATTCATTCTTGAACCGGGAAATGTTAAATTCATTGCTGTTCATTTTTATCAATTGTAAAGCCATATCCATCTCTGCTTTGGAAATTTTAGCTGAACTTGGAATTTTTAATTCATCAGGGTTTCGAATTTCTTCATCAAACCTTAATTTATTTAAAATAAGCACCTGATCACTTGCTTTTATGATAGCCAGGTTTTCTACATTTCGCATAACAAAGGTTCCAAGACCAGCTGTTTTACTCTTTTGAAGTGCTTTTAAGAGCAATTGGTAAGCTTTTTCACCTGATTTTTGAGGTTCTAAATAATAAGGGGTATCAAAGTAAATACTATCGATTTCCTCTAACTTGACAAAAGATTGTAAGCTAATCATTTTTGTTTTTTCTGGCATGGCTTCTTCAAAGTCAGCATCCTCCAGCACAATGTATTTATCCTTAAGCATGAATCCTTTGACAATGTTATCCCATTCTACTTCTTTACCCGTATTTTCATTGACACGTTTGTATTTGATATTAGCATGATCCTTTCGGTCAAGCATATCAAAATCTAAGCTAGAACTCTGTGTTGCGGAATAAATTTTTATTGGAATATTTACCAATCCAAAACCAATAGCACCTGTCCAAATAGCTCTCATAATATTTTCTTTTTATAGTAAACAATTGTCAGCTTATTAAGTTCTTAACTCGCTGTTGCTTCAAATAGAAAACGATTTACGAGGAAGAATGTTTAACCAAAAAGGGAGAAATCATGAGTCAGATAAATCATAAGCAATTAAACGAACTAGGAAATCAATTGCAGGAAAGAGGATTAAGTTTAGCATTTGTTGAAAGTATGACCGCTGGATTTATGAGCAGTGTATGGAGTTTGCAAGTGAATGCAGGAGCGTGTTTAAAAGGTGGTATAGTATGTTTTCATGAATCGGTTAAGACCGATTTATTAAAGGTTCCTGCCTCGCTAATCGAACAATATACAGCAGAATCCATGGAGGTAACCATGGCTATGTTAGATGGATTGAAAAAATTAATAGATGCTGATATTTATTTTTCAATCACGGGCAGGGCATATGAAGGAGATGAACCTAATCCACATACAGCGGAAGGTGAGGTTTTTTTAATCTGTTCTTGTGAAGAGCATATCTTACAACAAAGGCTTTATATAGCAACTGAAAATGCTGCTGATATTTATATAGAGACATTCAATGCCAGTTTGAATAATTTAGAGGAGTTATTGCATCTTAAATCGTTATACGACCACCCGTTGCAGGAATCGTAGCACCAGAGATATAGGAAGCAGCTGCACTGGCTAGAAATACATATACAGGAGCAATTTCTGCAGGTTGACCTGGTCTTCCTATGGGTGTATTATCACCAAAATGTTCATGTTCAGGGATGGTACTAGGAATCAAAGGTGTCCATACAGGTCCTGGAGCAACTGCATTGACACGAACTCCCTTGTTTTCTTCGAGGAATTTTTGAGCCAAGTTGGAGGTGAAATTTTGAATGGCAGCTTTGCTTGCTGCATAGGGAATGAGGGTAGGATTGGGATCATAGGCATTTACCGAAGTCGTATTGATAATACTTGATCCTGCTCGTAGGTGTGGTAATGCATGTTTTACCAAATAGAACATGGCAGAAAGGTTAACTTCGAAAGTCTTATTCCATTCCTCCGCCGAAATCTCCTCAATAGTTTTGTAAGACATCTGATAGGCAGCGTTGTTAACTAAAATATCGATATGTTTAAATTCTTGAACAGCAAGGTCTATTAATGATTTGCAGGTATCTTCAGATCGGATATCCCCTTTGAAAAGTATGGCTTTTCTTCCAGCTTTAGTCACCCAATCCAGGGTGTCTTTCGCATCTTCATCTTCGATACTGTCCTTGTAGGCAATCAGAATGTCTGCACCTTCTCTTGCCATGGCAATGGCAGTTGCCTTGCCAATACCAGAATCTGCACCAGTTATTATGGCTGTTTTACCTCGTAGAAGATTATTGCCTTCGTAGCTCAGTTCACCATGATCAGGACGAGGGTCCATATGCTTAGTTTCACCAGGAGGATCTTGATCTTGTTTTTTGAAAGGTGGTTTAGGATATAAATTCTTCGGATTTCCTTCTGTTCTAGTTTCCATAGTATTTGAATGATTTTAATATTCAAAGCATTTTGTTTACTTCTAAACAATTTAATGGCATAATCGTTCAATAATAAAAAAACAATTATGGACGGAAATACCTTATATACCATGATATTTGATGGTGTTGAGCCTTCATTTCTTCTAGAAATTATTCTTCGATCCCTATTTATGTTTGTGTTAATCCTAGTGATGTTACGAATTTCTGGGAGGCGAGGGGTTCGGCAATTGACTTTATTTGAGGTGGCCATTATATTGGGTTTAGGTTCAGCAGCTGGGGATCCCATGTTTCAGGATGATTTTCCATTAGCGAATGCGGTTATGGTCTTTATTACCGTAATTCTATTTTATAAATTGATCACTTGGTTAGCCGCACGTTTTGATTTTGTTAATCATCTGTTAGAAGGGGAGATATTTGTTATTGTTCGGGATGGTGAATTTGCGGTCACCTCGGAAAACAAAACAACATTTACAAAGATGGAATTCTTTTCGGAATTGAGGAATGCATCGATTGAACATTTGGGACAAGTAAGAATGGCGGTATTGGAAATTGATGGTTCTTTAAGTGTATTGCGTTATGCGGATGAAGAGGTAAAGTACGGACTCCCATTATTTCCTGATCATTATAAGGAAATTGAGGTTATCGTAGAGGGGAAAGGACCTGTTGCCTGTATGTTCTGCGGTAATATTGAAAAAGAAATTCCTTTGGATAAGGATTGTTGTAAATGCCATAAAAAGAAATGGACTTATGCCATTAACAGTCTATACCATTAAAATATGTTGTGCCAAAAAAAGAAAATCCCTAACAAAGCGATGTCAGGGATTTGGGGTGTATGGTTGTATAAAAAAATATTTTTTTAGAAGTATAGATTTGTAGCACTATAAATCATTTGAATTTGTTTTTTTCTTATGAGAAGCCCGAATATTATTTACCGTAAAGCCTATGACTAAAATCACTACTACGCCTAAAAATATAGATAAAAACATGCTGTCGAAAATTTTATTGTTACCTATTCTTTAGAACAGCCGAACTTGGGTTTAGTTGGGTTTGATATTGAAAAGGCGTATTTGACATAAGAAAAAACGTATTTTTCGCATAAAAAACAGGTAAGGAAATTGGGGTTTTCGCTTACCTGTAATCATATGGATATTTGGGACAAGGAATTTATCGATCTCTTAATTCACGAATATGTTGATGAGCGACTTGTTGATCGCTTAATTGTGCTTGTAATAAATCCACGATTCCGGAATAATCTTCTAATGCATCATTTAGGATATCTTTATAAGCATCTCTAAATTCATCTTCACCGCGTTCACAACTATCTAAAACCGTTTGGGCAGTATAAGGGGCTACCAATGATTTTATATCCATCCACATGCGGAACAATTTACCGCTCATATTAGTACCTTCCTCTGGCTGTTCCCCGTATTGTAGTACATAGGGTGTTAGCTCTGATTTGAATGTTATGGATTGCTCTTTATACTTTTGAAATATGGGTACTAAATCTTGCATGTCGCCTCCACTTACAATCTCGATGGCTTTTTCATAACCTGCAATGCGGTCATTATTAATTTCAATTGCTGAATTAACCACATTGACTTTTTTATCTGTATTTTCCATGATATGATGTTTTTGTTGGATGAACAGCTTGGAGACTTAATTAGTTGAAACTATTTTGAATTTGGGAATTAATTGGTTTTCAGTAGATTGAAAATCAATATGGAAAGAACAGAGAATCCGACTTATTAATGTTGTAATAATTTACGATGGATTGATTTTTCTTGTTCTAATGCAGTTTTTGAAGCTGTGGATGAGATCCATTTATCGAGTTCTTTACTTTCATAGGATTGAATTAGTTTTGGATCAATATAATGTTTTCGGGTTACTGCTCTACTGTTTCCCAATTGCTTAGCGACATAATCGATTGCTGATTTAAGTAATTCTTTTCTTTCTTTATCCTGAGAAGGAATTTCATGGTTGACAACAAATTCTAAAAAATAGAAACAAGCATTCCAAGTTCGAAAGGTCTTACAAGTAATTTCAGAATCGAATATTTCTTGCAAGTAATTGTTCAGGTCTACGGCTTCTAATGGGCGAACCTTTTTATGCTCATCATAATATTGAAAAAGTTGTTGACCAGGTAGATCTTTAATACTTTTCAAAAGCTTGGCAAGACGTTTTTCTTTTAGGTATTTTTGTTGGAGTACACCTTTTTTTCCAACATATTTAAAGAATATTTTATCGGTTTCAATTTTAACCTGCTTATTGATTAAGGTCGTTAAGCCATAAGAACCATTTTGTTTGCAATAGAAGCTATTCCCTGATCTTATAGATGTTTCATCCATAACCCATAGTGCGATAGCACACACTTTTGTTAAGTCTAAGTTTTTTCTTTGGATATCTCTTTTTAACTTCTTTCTAAAGAGTGGAAGTGTTTTGCCAAAATTACTTAAAAGATGGAATTTGCTGCTGGAGCGAAATGATGACCAAGAGCTATGATAAAGGTATTGTTTTCTGGATTTCTGATCCATACCAGTAGCTTGGATATGTCCATTTTCATGTGGACATATCCATACTTCTGACCAATTTGGTGGAATTACTAAAGCCTTAATGCGATCCAAGACCTTTGAATTCTTGATGATCCGGTTTTGGCTATTGAGATAAATAAAACCAGATTTTAAAGCTTTTCGCTTATACCCCGGATCTTTACAATCAACATAAATTAAATTAAGTGCTTTATTGTTTTTAAGAAGCTTGGCAGCATCCATCATATAAATACACCTTAATGATTTCTAATGGCATTAATTAATTCATCTTTATTCATATCGTGTCTACCTTTAATGCCGATTTTCTTTGCTTCTTCCAATAATTCAGTCTTTGACCGATCTCCTAAATCACTAGCTTTGCCACCCTTCTTGCTCGAGTTAGGGTCATTAGAAATTCTAGCTGCCTTTTCTTTCGACATACCTTCTTTTCTTAATGCTTCATACTTTGCATCATTCTTAATGCTGCTTCCATGATCTTTTGTCATCTTATCCTCCAATTCTTTATTTGTGAATGTATGCATTGAACAGTTCATTTTACTAATTGTTACCCGTATAAGTACCTGAATTTGAATTTAAAATAAACGATTATATGCCTTTGCTCAATTAACCTGAAGGATTATGTTGTAGAATTAGGTGGATATTAAAACTAAAATAATTTGATTTGTGGTACTTGAAAATTAATTTTCCCTACCGTTAAACTTTACTTTCTATCTGAAGTCCATAATTACGAATGGCCCCATTATTTCCTTAATGGATAAGTCTTATTTTAAATACTAACAAATACTTAATTATGAAACTCAGTAAAAAACTGCTATCCTTTTTATTATTCTCCTTCATTACTATTACTTCGTATGCACAATCCGGTGAGAAACATCTGATCATCAATAATATCACCTATGAAGAGGTGAATGCAGGTCTTAAGGAATTTGCTTTGCAAAATGATTTTTTTATTGAGAAAATTGACCGGGAAGAGGGTTTTTTCCAATTCAAAAAAAAATATATTCCGAAGGGTATTTTTAGTCAACATCTCCGAATGACCATTAATTTTTTGGTAAGTGACCTAGGAGAAGAACGACAGCGGATTGATATACAGATATACCTCGTTAATTTGGAACATACTGTACAATTGGGATATCAAGAAGAGGAGATTGGCATGCCTGATAGAAAGAAATATTATGATGAGGTTAAGTTAATTTTGGAGGCATTCTTTAATATGAAACGACCTAATTAGCAAAGAAAATCTTGAAGCAAAACTAGCTGGACATTTTTTGAAAAAATATGCCATTTTAAATTAATCCTTTTCGAGATTTTTAGCTCCAATATTAAATATCATAATCATGAAATTATTAGCCACATTCATTACTTTATTATTGTTTAGTCAACAGTTATTTGCACAAGCAGGTAAAACTAGAACCAATATATTTGGGGACTTGGAATTTACTTCTCAGGACGGGAAATATGATGCCAAATTAAAAAAGGATATTTTTAACGCGTTGGTTTTTAGTGATAATCAGGGGAATGAGATTAAATTTGAAAAGAAATATATAGATGTCTATTTCAAGGGTGATCCTGATGAGAAGAGTTTAAAGAGTCGCTTATTCCGTCGGTTAATTCGCGAGAATTATGGTGAAAGGGACTATAAGGCAAGCTTTGAAGTCGATATTTTAGGAACGGAAATCGTCAAAGAAAATAGGAACTCCGAAAGAACATCAAATATTAGGAACAATCGTGATCATGGTAATGAAGGCGATAATAGGTCGGCGAATATTTCAATACGAAGGAACGATCAAGGCTTGGAATATAAAAACGATGGTGAGTCAGCAAGTTTGGAAAAGGATAATTCTGGGAAATGGTGGTATAATGATAGTAAGAGAAATGAAGTTCAATTTAATGAAGAAAGCTGGAGAAAATTACTTGATAAATTCAGTAGTGATACCGAAGTATTACGGTACCTGGTAGACCTTTACTTATATTAAGATATTATTTAAGTTGTTTATTATTTGATAAAAGCCCTGATGCCGTTCAGGGCTTTTTTAATGCTGTGAATATCCTTGCTGCTATAATTCTTCTAAAGAAGGGAATAATCTAGAGCTGAATATTGGAAAGAAGTCATCAGCTAATCCTTAAGCATCGATGAATTCTTTGTTGATGATTGAGATAATGGATTTCTAATCATTTTTATATATCCTTCAGAATCTCCTTTTTCTTGGCATCAAATTCTTCTTGGGTAATAATGTTCTCATCCAATAGAATTTTGAGCTTCTGCAACCTCTTAAGCGGATCATCTGAAGGGTCACCTTTACTTACCTCATCAACTTTGTCTGTAAAGATTTGACTTAAGCTTACGCCTGCGCCTAAAGATGCTCCAACAGCAGCAAGACCACCTTCATTTTTAGCTGCATCACGCAAAGCTTTTAATTTTTCTAGTTCAGCGTAGGAGAGGCCTCCTTCAGCTGCTGCTAAACTATCGGAAGTGATATCGGCAATTCGACCAATTCTTTTCTCCGTTTCTTCATCAAAGAAATTGCCTTCAATACGGAAATCTATTAATTGCATGCCAAGGATTTCAAACTCATTGTTTAATTCCTCTTTTACTTGCTTGCTGATTTCATTCAATTGGGAGTCAATTTTATTGAATGGTAATTGAGCTTTTGAGAAATGAGAAGTAAGGATCTGCAAGATTCTGGATTGGGCAACATCTCTAAACTCTTGCGTGGAGTATTGACGAACTGTTCCCACTAACTGGGTAAATAGTTTTTCAGGATCAAGTAGTCTATAGGAAAAATTCCCATGTGCAGCTAGCTGAATAGGGATGTTGTATTGACTATCCATGTATTTGATAGGGCTGCTGGTTCCCCATCCTTGGTTCATTACATCAGCAGAGCGGAAATAATATAAACCAACTTTATGCTCACTTTCGAATAATTGTACGGCCTTTAGCACATTGGTGATAAAAGGGAAGTTATCTGTGCTTAGGGAAAAAGTGCCTTGTTCCGTGAAGACATCAGTTACCTTTCCTTCTTTTACGAGTATACATCCTTGCCCTGGTGAGACAATTAATTTACTGGCATTTTTTATTTCATCTGTCGCTGCCGGATACTTCCAGATTAACAAATCACTTTGCTGCGGTTGCCATTCTATAACCGTCTGCAATTGTTTCTTAAAAAAATCAAATAAACTCATAATCAATTGATTTTATGGGGTGTTGTTCTCTATAACTTTTATTACATCGACTTCCTTCACAATTTTGCCAGTTTGGTCTAGTTGAACAATTCGATTGTTCGAACTGCTGTTTGTGAGGAATAGATGCATGATTATTCCACCTTTGAAAGGTATAAGCTCATCATCCAAACGATATTTTCCTTCAGGATGAGCATTGAAAGACCATAAAACCTTACCATCATTGGTATCTATTTTTTGGATAATACGGTTGCTTTCTGGGTTGGCATTGGGAAAACCAGATATTATTAAATTGGTACTGTCCTGATATTCAATTTTAGGATCAAAATATAATCGATCTGGTGTCAGGTCAATAAATTTTCTGATACGAGTATCGGTGAATAGTTTTTTCTTGTAAGGGAATGTGCCTATAAAAATACCTGAACCTTTAGGGTATTGATATTCCTTCTTCCATTGTAAGCGATATGGCTTTTCATATGGATAGCCCAAGTTATATCTGTACCAATACTTCAGTAATTGAATCTTCTCGTCTGGGTAATCTGAACTTTTAATTGAGAAGATGTATTTTGGAACTTCAATAGCATTGGGTTTTAAAGTGTTTTTTCCTTTGTTTATCTTTCGAACAGCCGAATATTCTTTAAATATTAAATCTGGTCCTGGGAAGTAGAAAAACTCCTTTCCATCATTGGTCATTATTTTAAAACCATCTCCTTCATTTACATAAAAGAATTCCATAGTTGCAATTCCAGATGAAAATTCAGGCACATTATTAAACAGTTCTTCGGTTACATCAGTGATTGTTTGTTTATCAAAATTGGCTTCATAAACACGATTAATTTTATCAGGAATGATATAAGTTTTACCATTATCAAATGTTCTAAAGCGTAGATAATTTCCCTCACTCCAGTTCTTCATTTGAATATCTGATAGTACTTTTCCAGTATTCCAATCGTAAAAACGTATAAAACTTTGTTCTTTTTGTAAATCTCTGTTGTCAAATCGTCTTTGCATTCGCATCAATATGATAACATTATCCTTGGCTTGGTTGCTGTTAAAAATAAAGTCAGATACATAGTCGCGATAACCTTTCTCTTTTTCTTTTGGAGCTTCCGGAATAACAGGGTTAATTACTGTTTGATTCGTATTACTGAACAAGTTAACAAACAATGGGACTAGAATAATGGCAGCCACGAAAACAAATAGAATGACTAGGTTTTTTTTATTTGAATCATTCCATTGCCACGTATTAGGTCTATTATAATTATGCTTTATATTAATGTTGATATCGTCATTATCTAAATAATATTCAGTTCCGCAATTATTGCATAAATAATGATCCTCTTTGATGGCCTGCTTTTTTACAGATCCACAATGAGGGCATTTTAAAGCTTTAATGTTTTTTGCCATTCGCAGGTAGTGTGATTATTGACATAAAGTTAAAAAAATAGCGGATTATCGCAAATCTATCCTGCCTATATGTAGCGCATTATCCTATAATTTATGCTGGAATTTTGAAATCTGCTGACTATCATTTATTTTTGTTGCCGATAAATATTGTTTAATCTTTTAACACGACAGAGATATGTTTGTACTCGTTACTACCAAAAACAGCAGTCAGTTAGCAAAAGAATTTGCTAAAAGACCTCTTCGTGCTTATACTTTATCATAAAATCAACAATTGATAAATACAGAAAGCTCGAAGAATATTCGGGCTTTTTTTATGTTTTCCTAAGGGAGTATACAAATCTCCAAAAGACCTAAAATATTTGCCCGGATTAATCTAAGGGGTCAAATCATAATGACCCAATTATTAAAAAGTATAGAAAAATCAATGGGAAATAAACTTTCAGGAAAAGACCTAATCAAGTTAGGCTTTCCACAAAATAATACAATAAACATAGCCTTAGGGCAAATATCACGTTATCGAAAGGGTGACAAGAAAGATCACATCCTTTTGGAAGCAAAGGATGTCCTGCTATCGCCAGATAAGTACTTAGGACACGGTACTTGGGGTAAAGTAGCAGAGGGATTGATTAAGCCGGTAGAGGTGAGAAAACAGGAATTATTAAATCATCGAGTACCCTTTCAGATATATGGAGAAAATGAAATTGATGAGGTAGCGAAGCGTCAATTATATGATGCTTTAAAACTCCCAGTTGCTATTCAAGGAGCCTTGATGCCTGATGCACATTCTGGGTATGGCTTACCAATTGGTGGAGTCTTAGCAACAAATAATGCCGTTATCCCTTATGGTGTAGGGGTGGATATTGGTTGTAGAATGAGCTTATCAGTATTTGATCTTCCAGCTTCACATGTTAAAGGACGTGAATTTCAATTGCGGAATATCCTAAAGGATAATACTGCTTTTGGATTAAATGAATCGCAAACTAATCGCTCTGATCACGCAATTCTGGATCATGCAGCATTCCAGGATATACCCTTACTGAAATCTTTAAAGGATAAAGCGTACAAGCAATTGGGATCATCAGGTACAGGGAATCACTTTGTAGAATTTGGGGTCGTGGAATTATTTGAGGATTATCCCGGTTGGAAACTTGGTAAAGGGAGATACTTTGCTGTTTTATCCCATAGCGGTTCTCGAGGATTAGGTGCTAATATTGCAAAGCATTATAGCCAATTGGCAACAAAGCAATGTCCATTGCCGAAGCAAGTGCAACATTTGGCTTGGTTAGATATGGACACGCATGATGGACAGGAATATTGGTTAGCTATGAATTTGGCAGGTGAATATGCCAAGGCTTGTCATGATGATATTCATCGTCGCCTAGCTAAAGCCTTGGGAGCAAGAGTGCGCCTCAATATTGAAAACCACCATAACTTTGCCTGGAAAGAGTTGTTGAATGGTCAGGAAGTTATTGTTCACCGTAAAGGTGCTACACCCGCTTCTGAAGGGACTTTAGGTATAATACCGGGCTCTATGACTACGCCTGGATTTATTGTTGTAGGAAAGGGGAAAGAAGACAGTATTAACTCTGCTTCACATGGAGCAGGACGTTTGATGTCACGAGGCGCATGTAAGGAGAAGATCAGTAAGAGCCAAATGGAAAAAGTAATTGCTGAAGCTGGGATTGAATTAATAGGCGGAGCAGTTGATGAAGCTCCAATGGCTTATAAGGATATACATACGGTCATGAAACTTCAGGAAGAATTAGTAGATGTCCTCGGTACATTTACTCCAAAAATTGTTAGGATGGCCAAGTAATTTCGAGGAATTAATAAACGAAGGAGATTTATTCTCCTTTGTTTATTTCGTTAAAAAATGTCAAAAATATGGTAAAAGAGCTTGTATTTATTCATATTTTACTATTTTGATGGCACATCAACATAAATACTATGAAATGTCCGAATTGTAATGAAACATTATTAATAACAAATCGTCAAAATGTGGAAATAGATTATTGCCCACAATGTAGAGGTATTTGGTTAGATAGGGGGGAGTTAGATAAGCTATTGGACTTTGCCGCTTCAAGTACTGCAAGTCAACCAAGAGGTGATGATTCTTATGAAAGAAGAAATAACGATTATCAAGATCGCCATGATCGCTCCGATCGATATGATGATCGGGATCGAAGATATGATGGGCAATATGGAAAGGATGGTCATCGATACCCTAAAAAGAAGAAATCATTTTTATCAGATTTCTTTGATTTTGATTAGAAATAAAAGAACTTCAGTGAAAACTGAAGTTTTTTTATGGAATTTTAGGTAAATATGACTCTTAATTTAAATAGCCTGCTTATGAACCGAAGACTCCTATTTCTTATTGTTTTCCTTCTTCCAATATTTGTTTTGGGACAGGAACTACAAGATGCTATTCGGAAATTCAAGAGCTTTAAAACGCTTCACTACATTGATCATGTTAAATTCACGGATATTTTTAGTCAAGAGATTCATATGGATACCATTAACGGGTATTTTGATTATTCCTCAAAAGATAGCTTAGTTCAAGTGAAAATGCCGAGATATGAGGTCTGGCGTGATTCTGAAAAGCTGATATCCATACAAGTTCCTTATAAAACTTATGCTATTAAAGAGCCATCTTATCTATCGCCTACCATTTGGAATTCTCTACCTAATTTGATGATTAAGCTGGAAAAGGAATTGAAAAAGGCAAAGGAAGTTAAGTTGGAAAGAGATTCAGTTATTGATGGGATATCCTATAAATCTTATTTAATTACAGTTTTTGATTCTTTGGATCAAGAAAAACGCGTTTTAAAACAACTAAAGATCTTGTTGGATAAAAGCAGTAGCCTTCCGGTGTTTATTCGTATGAAGAGTGAAGGGTTTTTAGATGAAAGTGATCTTCATGTTACTTATTCGGAGGAACATGATATTAAGAAGATCAGTTTCGATCAACAGAATTTTCCAGATTTAAAAAGACTACAAGTCCCTTCTGACTTTACCTTAGAAGTTAAAAAGGATAGAAAACCTTTATTGAAGAAGGGGGTAGCTGTTCCAACGTTGCGATTCATGGATCATTCTGGAAAGTCTTTAGATATCAAGGATATGAAAGGCAAATTGATTTTGTTGAATGTCAGTTGGGTTGGTTGTCCTCATTGTATGCTATCCATTGAGATGTTGAATAATTTGAATGAAAGGTATACGTCGGGTCAAATGCGCATAGTTTCGATTTATCCTCTTGATAAAAGAGAGGATGTGAAAAAAATGAATGAGAGATTTGGAGTTAAGTATGCTTCTTATCCCAATAGTTCAGAGACAAGTACGGATTTAGAAGCTTATCATATTTCTGCGTATCCCGTTTTTTATTTAATCGATAAACAAGGGGCAATAATAAAAGGCTTTGCAGGATATAGTTCAGGAATAGGGAAGGAAATAGAGGAATTAATTGAGAAAAATCTTTAAAGAACAGGATGATTAATAAAGAAAATCTAAATTCTGGAAAACCTTAGTTTTTCTTCATTTTTAAACTTATGCATTACCGCTGCTTTTCCTTTTTTGGCATTTTTGTTTAAAATAATCTTGTAAATATTAAATACATAGGCAACACCGCCAATAATGTAATAGGTAGTTGGACTCATAAAAGATAATTTTTAGTGAATGTTTTGTTTGAAAATAGCGATTGACAATGCTAATTTTTAACCATAATGTATAACTGTGCCTAATTAAATTAAAAATGTTGCATTTTTTTTCAAAAATGTCTTAGCTTTAAATTTGATTTGTAATCAAAACCGTGATTCATAAAAACATTTCGCTTCAACTTATTCGAAGATTTAACTTTTACAGCAACTAATGTCTATTTTTTCATCTGATATTGCATTTAAATATCCTTGGCGAAATTATCAACAACGTGTTTTAAATGACTTGGCGTCCCATCTTAAGGATGACCACTTGCACGTAATTGCCCCTCCAGGTTCTGGAAAAACTGTCTTAGGGTTGGAAGTCATGCTCAGGATAGGAAATGGAACATTAATTTTAGCCCCTACATTAGCAATTAGAAACCAATGGATCGAAAGGTTTGTAGAGTTATTTATCCAGTCAGATCAAGAACCTGATTGGATATCCAGAGATATTCGAAATCCAAAGTTATTAACAGTAGTAACCTATCAAGGATTACATGCTGCATGCCATGATAACCAGGCTGAAAGCATCATTATAGATTTTAAGCATGAAACGGATGTTAGGGAGAAGAAAAAATCAAACTATTTCTTATTGCCGCAGATCGTTAGTAATCTAAAAAAGGTAGGTATTAAAACATTGATATTAGATGAAGCACATCATTTGAAAAATGAATGGTGGCTCACTCTAGATCAAATTAAGAAAGAATTAAACCCTAAGATAGTAGGTTTAACGGCTACACCACCTTATGATGTTAGTCGGATGGAATGGATGCGCTATATGACCATGAATGGCCCTATTGATGCTGAAATTTCTGTGCCTGAACTGATAAAAGCAGGTGATCTTTGTCCTCATCAAGACTTTGTTTACTTTTCATCTTTAGGATTAGTTGAAACTGAGAAAATTCGTCAAATTCGTTCTCAAGGAAAGATTTTCTTTAATGAAATAGTACAGGATCCAACTTTACTACAGGCGATAAAGGAACATCCATTTATGTTGGCACCTTTAGAGCATGATTTTCAAATTCATGAAAACCTAGCATTTTATTCTGCCTGTCTAATCTTTCTTTCTTATCATCAACAAGAATTAGATCAACAGCATTTTGAATTATTGGGAAGACCAAAGGAAGAAAGCCAATTGAAGTTGCCTGATTTGGATTATGAATGGATGGAGGAACTCCTAAAGCAAGTTCTTTTTGATGAAAAGGGCTATTTTGCCATGAAGTATAAAGAATTCCAAGATACTTGGCAACGAAAGCTTCGACGTGCCGGTATTTTAGAAAGAAAGCGTATTGGCTTTGAAAAACAACAAGATATCCTCAAGTACTTAAGCAATAGCAATGCTAAATTATCTTCCATTAACCAAATAGTCGATTTTGAATTTCAAACTTTAGGGAAAGAGCTTAGACAGGTAATCTTGACAGATTATGTCCGTAAGGAATATCTTGACACCATCTCTGAAAATAATATCGAGCTTCAAAAGATTGGAGTCGTTCCAATATTTGAACAGTTAAGACGAAATAACGATAATAATAAGCTATTAGGAGTATTAACCGGAACGCTTGTTATTCTTCCAGAGTCAGCAATAGCGACATTTAATAAATTATGTCTCCATATGGGACGAGTCGTAGAGTATGTTCAGTCGACATTACCTGCTGATCCGAACTTTCAAATTATTCGAGTCAATGACCAGAATAGGGATGCTATCGTTCTTTTAGTAACCAAATTATTTGAACTTGGAGAAATTGAAATTCTAATTGGAACTAAAGCCTTATTGGGAGAAGGGTGGGATGCTCCATCTATCAATAGTCTTATTCTCGCATCAGTTATAGGCTCATTTGTTTCTTCCAATCAAATGCGAGGGAGGGCCATTCGGACGAATCTAATGGTTCCCAATAAGACGAGTAATATTTGGCATTTGGCAACAATTGATCCAACTTCAAGTACGGGTGGAGCTGAATTAGATCTAATCCGTAGAAGGTTCCGGAATTTTGTAGGTATTTCTGAAAAGGAAAATGGGGGAATTGAGAATGGGTTCTCTCGATTGGGAATTCCAGAGGATTTAGAACCTCATTCATGTGATGATATTAATAAAAACACCCTTGCCTTAGCAAAACAAAGAGCCCGCTTGTCGGAACAATGGAAGACTGCGATTAAACAGGGTACTCAGTTAATAGAAGAAATTAAGCTCCCAATATTTGAACCTGAGCAGTACAATCAAGTAAAGGCAGCTGAGATGCATAAGACCATTCGAAATATGGTGGCTACCTGTACTGGTGCCATTGCGTTATATCTGGAATGGTCTACACAAGCTATTGCAAACCTTAGTAAGTTCGTAGGTGTTCATAGTTCTACAGCAATTATGGGTATGATAGGAGTATGGACTGTGTTTTTTGCTAGAAGAACATTTAGAACCTTTAAATACTATACCTTATACCGAGATATTAGCTTAGATATTTACCATATCGGGAATGCTTTGACTAAGACTCTCGTGGAATGCAAGATGTTTACTACACCAATAAAGGATTTGAAGGTTTTAACCTATGCTAACGATCAAGGCTCGGTTTATTGCCACTTAGATGGAGGTACTTCTTTTGAAAAGTCCATGTTTGTGGAGATGATACAGGAAATCGTAGATCATATTGGAAATCCTAGATATATCATTATTCGAAAGAGTAAGGTGTTTAAAATAATCCATCAACAGGATTTTCATGCTGTACCAGAGTTACTTGGAAAAAAAGCAGCTTTAGCTAACAGTTTTGCTAAAAACTGGGAAAATGAAGTAGGAAAGTGTGAGTTGTTTTTTACCCGAAGTATTGCAGGTCGACGATTACTAATTCAGTCTAAGGTGAAAGCATTAGCCAATCATCTAAGTGACGATAGCACAGTACAACATGTTCATGTTTGGCGATAAAGTGAGATTTTCCATATTCTATTCACCACATTATACATTAGTCTCATGTCAAGAGAATGCTATTTTATTTAGGTTATCAGTTTGGTCTTTAATATTTTATGTAATTTTACATAAGTAAACATTAGGGATTCGTCCGATGAAAAAGATCTATATTATTATGGCAGGAATTATATTGACCGTGTTGTTGATGAACATAACAGGATTTACTAATAATACTAATTCCAACAAGACAGAGAAGAAACAGGATTTAATAAGTGATCAAAAGGATAAGCATACCGTTTATTTTGCAGGTGGATGTTTCTGGGGAACGGAGCATTTCTTTAAGCAGGTGAGGGGTGTTGTTTCTACAGAAGCTGGCTACGCCAATGGGCATGTTGAAAATCCAAGCTATAGACAAGTGACTACTGGAAAAACCGGATTTACGGAGACCGTAAAAGTTGTTTATGATCCAAAAATAGTAGGTTTAGATATGCTGATGGATCTTTATTTGAAAACAATTGATCCAACGAGCTTGAATAAGCAGGGTAATGATATTGGAACACAGTATAGAACCGGTGTTTATTTTACAGATCCTAAGGATGAAGCTATTATTAAAAGCAAGCTTCAGGAAATCGCGAAAAACTACAACTCGAAAATTCAGGTGGAAGTATCAAAGATTCAGAACTTCTATGATGCTGAAGGTTATCATCAAGATTACCTAGATAAAAATCCTAACGGTTATTGTCATATCGATCCTTCTTTATTTGAATATGCTAAAAAAGCCAATCCAAAGAAGTAGGATTCATTGTTATTTTTAATTTCTTAGGCTAGTTTATAGTTTAATCTATATGCAATCTAAAGGTGTTTCCAGACCATATATGGTAACACTTACTAATCTGTGCCTTGGTCTCCCAAAGCGCATTAGAATAGTAGTTTAAAATTGAAAATATCATACATGGCTTATGTTCCGATACTAACCCTTCGATGTATTCGATCGAACTAACTAAAACTAATCAGGTAAGGTTTATTATTTGCCTGATATGCTTTATTTAATTGATAAAAAGTAATTTATTTGGAAATATTTGTTTAAAACTTTCCTACGTGGAAAGTTTAACAGGAGTTTCAAACAACGCAATTGATAATTTAATATATTTGTTATGAGAATCAATGCGAAACTACACAAACCTGGACGAAAATGAATTATTAGAAGCAATAGCATCTGATGATTTATTGGCGTTTAATGAGTTTTATTCCCGTTATGTTGATGGTCTATTCCAATTTGTAAATCAAAGGATTGGTGACATAGCGGAAAGCGAAGACATTGTTCAAGAGATGTTTGTTGCTATCTGGTCCGATAGGAACAAAATCAAACACATTGACTCTATTTCATCATACCTATTTAAAACGGCATTAAACAAAAGCTTAAATACATTCCGAAGAGATAAAATAAAGGAAGATTATATTCAATCTTTTGCTCTATACCTATCCAAACATCATTCTTATCAAGAAGATCTAAATCCTGAAGAGGATCAAGAACAGGCCATCAATCTTGCGTTGATGAAATTACCTTCTAAAATGCGCTTAATTTTTGAATTGCGTTATTTTAAAGGCTTAAGTAACCAAGAGATAGCAGATAAATTAGAAATCTCCATACATACAGTATCTACCCAAATGAAAAGAGCGTTAAAAACCATTAGGAAGCATATCCATATCCTGGTTTTTATTACTGTTCTCAACAATTTATAATTTTTTTTAAATTTTTTGTACCCTCAAAGTTTAGGTTATGTGTCATAACCTAAAGAGACCTGATAAACCTCTACCTAAAAATGGATGAAAATTTTAGAAATAAAGCAGCGTCCATCCTTAAGAAATTTCAAATAGGAACTGCTACAAAGGAAGAACAACATATGGTGAAGACTTGGTTTGAACAAAATCAAATGTTCCCTACAAATAATGAGGAGAAATCTTATGATAAAGAAAGGTTATATCATAAGATAGTGAAGGAGATTGAAAAGGATAATGTTAAAATAATTCAATGGAAGAGATGGTTAGTTGCCAGTGTTGCTGCGGTTCTTTTGGTTTTTGCAGCTGGGATCTATCAAGTTTTAAAGAAAGAGCCAGCTATTTCAAAAATTGCAACACGTCCTTTACCCAATGATGTTCTTCCTGGTCGAAACCAAGCGACATTAGTACTTCCAGATGGAAGAGAGGTTGAGTTGACGGAAGAGAATAAAAACCTAAAAGAATTAACTGGTCTTAATGTTGATTTTAAAGCTGGTAAAATATTTATTATCCCTTTGGAGAATGGTGAAGTGACCGGCAAAATATATCAATCGATTAAAACACCAAATGCAGGACAATTTACTGTTGTGCTTCCGGATGGAAGTGAAGTTAAATTAAATGCAAACTCGATAATATATTTTCCAGAAAGATTTACAGATGAGAGAAGGGTGACATTGAGTGGAGAGGCATTTTTTAGAGTAAAAAGAGATAAGCATAGAAAATTCATTGTAAATGCTGGATTCCAAGAAGTTGAAGTGCTAGGAACGGAATTTAATGTGAAATCTTATCCTGAAGAGTCTAAAACAACTACTGCTTTAGTTTCTGGAAGATTGAAAGTTAAATCCAAATTAGAAAATGATCATAATGAATTCATTTTGAATCCAGGAGATATGGCCATCAATGGTAAAGGCAAAAAGCTAATTGTCCAAGTTTCAGATATCAATAAGGAAAGGGCTTGGCAAAGTGGAGAGTTTTATTTTGATGGAGACAATTTAGAAGAGGTGCTTGCCATTATTTCCAGATGGTATGATGTAAAATTCGTGTATGATTTTGAACCATCAGAAACTTCAAGTTATGGTGGAATAATATCGAGAAATAAAAAACTCTCAACCGTATTAGAATTACTAGAAGAAAAAGAAAACTTAAAATTTGAAATAAAAGGAAAGGAGGTCCACATCAAAAAGATAAAACCATAAATTTTGAAAATACTTACTTAATAACCTAATTATTTTACTCAACTAACCAAATTAATTCATGGAATTGAATATACTCCTAAAATTAACAAAGGGTAAAATGGACATCCATTCATCAAAACAATGGATTAAGATTTTAAATTACTGTGTCCTATTACTCTTAATAGTCTTGGCTAATAACACATATGGGTCTGCATTACAGATTTACATGGATAAAAAAAATGCCAAGATTGAGGATGTTTTGATTGAACTTAGAAGGCAGTCAAATATAGATTTCTTTTACAATAAATCTGATCTTCTAAAAGAAGGTCCTAAAGATTTTAAACTTAATAATGAAAGCTTGGATAATGCCATGCGTAAGCTTTTAGAGAATACTAACTTAACATATAACATTAAAGATGGGATTGTTACACTTATTCCAAAAGCAATTCAGCAACAAAAAATTACAGGACGGATTACTAACCAAAAAGGAGAACCCTTACAAAATATATCCATTACAGCTATTAATAGGGCTACGCAGTCCAAAACCGTTGGTGGACAATCTTCGGCAAACGGAACTTTTACCATAATCGTTTCAACACTGAATGATACCCTTACTTTTTCATCCATTGGATACGAAGAAAGAGTAATTCCATTAAATGGAAAATCGCATATCGAGGTTGTGATGAAACAAAAAGTTCAAGAATTGGAAGATGTTGTTGTCACAGGTATTTATGAGCGTAAAGCTGAAAGTTTTACTGGATCTTCAATGACCATTAAGAAGGAAGATATTAAAAGAATGGGAAGCACAAATGTTTTCCAATCGTTGAAGAATATATCGCCAAGTATGTTTTTGGATAATCTGGCTATGGGTTCCAATCCAAATACATTACCTGATCTACAAATACGTGGAAATGGTAGCCTTCCTGTTGATAATGGTAATTTAGCGGCTGGTCTCAAGGGGAATTATTTGAAAGACCCTACACAACCATTATTTATTTTAGATGGTTTTGAGGCTTCTGTAGAACGGATATTTGATTTGGATATCAATCGTATTGAGAGTGTGACAATCTTAAAAGATGCGGCATCCAAAGCTATTTACGGCTCTAAAGCTGCGAATGGTGTCATCGTAATTGAGACTACCAAAATCTCGGGATCTAAACCGATTATTAGTTATAACATGAGCCTAAATGTTGAATTGCCAGATTTAACCTCTTATAATTTAACAAATGCAAGAGAAAAGCTTCAGGCTGAGGTTATCGATGGAATGTATTTGCCAAGGCCTGGTTATGACCCTTCGGCAGATTATATTCAACGACTAAAGACCTATAATGCTCGTAAAAAATTAGTAGAGGAAGGTTTAGATACCTACTGGCTAGCTAAACCAGTGCAAAATGGGGTTGGACATAGACACTCCTTAAGTGCTGAACTTGGCTCAGAGGACCTAAGAGTGCTCACAGATTTTACATACAACCAAGTGACTGGAGCAATGATTGGCTCCGGAAGGCAGAATATTGGAGGAAATATATCTGCATCTTATCGTTTGAATAAGTTCTTATTTAGAAATGTAGCTTCTTTTAACTCGAATAAAGGGAAAGAATCGCCTTATGGTGAGTTTTCTGAATATGTGGAAATGAATCCATATTGGAGAGCTACAAACGAAGATGGTTCAATTCCATATTATGCAGAATTATCCGATAATTCTCGTGTTACAAACCCGCTATATAATTCAACTTTAAACAGCAAAATCGCTGAGAGCTATTTGAATTTTACAAATAACCTGTATATGGAATGGATGCCTATAGATGGATTGAGAGGAACGATGCGGATTGGTATAGATACAAAAACTTCCGATGCCGATGAATTTTACCCAGGAAAACATACCAGATTCGATTTGTATCAAGTAAATGACTTAAATAGAAGAGGTTCTTACCAAGTCAATAATGGCAAAAGCGCTTACTTGTCAGGGGATTTAAATGTTAATTATAGCAAACAGTTAGATAAACATTATTTGTTCGGAAATATTGGATACAATGTGAGTGAACGCAAGTTCTCAGAGCGGGTATATTTTGCTGAAGGATTCCCTAGTGACCGTCTTCAAGATATCATTTTTGCTCGAAGCTATGCTTTGGACACTCGCCCTGCTGGTTTAGATGGTATTACAAGGGATATGGGTTTTCTAGGAGCATTTTCTTATATGTGGGATAATAGGTTTATATCTGATTTTACCTACCGTGCCAATGCCTCATCCCAATTTGGTGCTGATCGTAGATGGGCGTCCTTTTGGTCTGTTGGATTAGGATGGAACTTACATAATGAACAGTTCTTCAAAAAATTGAATTATGTTGATTTGTTCAGAATCAGAGGTTCAGTCGGCGCAACAGGAAATCAAAACTTTAATTCAAATGCCTCAATCGCAACTTACGAATACGCGTTACAAGCTTATTATAATGGTTTCCCTGGCTCTCAATTGTTTAATATGGTTAATCCAGGCTTACAGTGGGAGTCTTCATTTGATTATAATGGAGGGGTCGATTTAAAAATTGGTCCATTTGGTTTACGAGCAGATTATTATCAAAGATTTACAGAGAACCTTATTGCAGATATCACTTTACCAAGCTCTACAGGATTTGAAATCTTCAAAGATAATTTAGGGAAAATCAAGAATGAAGGTTTGGAACTCTATGCAAACTATCAGGTTTGGCAGAAGCAACGAAACTTTGTAAGTCTTCAATTCGGTATTGAAACGAATACAAATAAGATTGTAGAGCTATCAAATTCTATGAAATCCTATAATGATCGTATGGATGCATTAGCAGCTGATAGAGGTAACAGCAAACCTATCAAGAAATACCAGGACGGTATGCCTATGGATGCTATTTGGGCAGTTCCTTCATTAGGTATTGACCCTGCTTCAGGTAATGAAATCTATGTTAAGCAAGATGGAACAACAACATATGCTTGGAATGCCAGCGATATGATTATGGCAGGTATTGCAAAGCCAAAATATCAAGGAACATTCGGTGTTCAAGCAGAATATCAAGGTATTGGTTTATCTGTTACAGCTCGATATTTAGGTGGCGGACAAATGTACAACCAAACACTAGTTGATCGTGTTGAAAATGTAAATATGGTTTACAATGTGGATAAAAGAGTATTAACTGGAAGATGGTTAGAGCCGGGTCAAAATGCATTATATAAACGATTAGGTGAATATTCCATAGACAATGGAGACGGTACAAGTTCTCCTGCCCAGGAACTTACTCGTGCTACCACACGTTTCGTACAAGACCGGAAAGAATTGGATATAGCAGCTATAAACCTGTACTACGATTTCTATAAGCAGTCTTGGTTAAAAAAAGCAAAACTGCAAAGACTTCGTGCGTCATTCAATATGAATGATGCCGTGAAGTTCTCATCAATAGAAATTGAGCGTGGTTTAACATATCCATTCTCTAGGACAGTATCATTTTCATTAAACGCTACATTTTAAGACATGAAAAGATTCATAACATTATATAGTCTGTGTTTTAGTGTGTTGTTTTTAAATCAATCATGTGAAAAATGGTTTGATGTAACAGCTAATAACCAGATCAAAGCAGAAGATCAATTTTCTTCTGTGGACGGTTTTAAAGATGCGCTCATGGGTGTCTATTTAGGAATGGGTGATGCTAATTTATATTTATCAAATACGTCCTTTACGATGGTAGATGTACTTAGCCAGCAATATGCGCCTTTTACTTCATCTCTCGCTTTTTATTACGATTTTCAAAACTATAGATACCAAAATCCAAAGGCAGAAAGTCAAATTAAAAGGGTTTGGGATAAGTATTACTTTGTAATTGCTAATGTCAATAGTGCCTTAAATCAAATGGACAAATCTACCTTTGTCTGGTATAAAGGAGAGAAGGAAATTATCCGAGGTGAATTATTGGCACTTAGAGCATTCTTACATTTTGACCTCATGCGTTTTTTTGGACACGCTAATTATGCTCAAAGACCTGAGTTAGCTTCCAAATTAGCCATTCCTTATTCCACGGTATATAGTAAGGACTATCCACCTCAATTGACCTATACTGAAACGTTCAAACAGATGGAGGGGGATATTAAACAAGCGATGGAATTGCTGAAGTATGATCCTATTTTTAAAAATTCACTGATCACCTCTGAGATTATGATGAACATCAATCGTGACGGATTTTATGATAATCGTTTTAATAGAATGAATTATTATGCAGCTGAAGCCTTACTTGCGCGTGTATATGCCTGGCAAGGAGGTGACAAAATGAAACTTGCTGCTGATGCTGCAGAAGATGTCATAGCCAATTCTCCAATTGAACTGTTTAATAATAACGATCAATTGAGTAATGATCGAACCATTAAAAAAGAACATTTATTTGGTTTAAAAGTTCAAGATCTTCAAACCACAGCTTCTATGTATTTTGAAGGGACTAATAACACCAATTACAATGGTTTAAGATTACTTCATGCCCCTACTGAAGATTTATATGAAGTTGATATTCCAGAGATTGGAGCTTCAGATATTCGATTTATTCAATTATTGAATAATGAACAATATGGATATGTGAGCCTTAAATTAAAAAAGCAGTCTCAAAATGATATTGATGCTAATACTATTCCTCTTATGAAGATTCCTGAAATGTATTATATAGCTTCTGAATATTATAGTCAAAACAATATGACCAAGGCTATTTCTCTATTAGAGAATGTACGTGTTAGCAGAAGAATCGTTCAAGCTCTTCCTGCCACTATGGATTTAGCAACTTATAATAATGAGTTGTTAAAGGAATATAGGAAAGAATATGTAGCTGAAGGTCAATTATTCTTTTTCTATAAGCGTAAGGGATTTAAGCAATTACCAAATTATACCAGCGCTGTTGATCTGGATGATAAGGTGTATATGTTGCCATTCCCAGCTTCTGAAGTTGAATTTGGTAATCGAGTACAATAATGGTTGAAATTAAAACATTTGATATGAAAAAAAATCAAATTAGACTATTAGGGATAATAGTGTTATTCTTAATGGTAGGGTGTGAAAAATCCGAACCCCTTGCTTTTAATTCCAAATCTGCAATAACCTTTGATTATGGACGTGGGGCACCAGTAAATTCTACAACTTTTTCATTCCTTGGTAAAACAAATCCAGTAGGGGTAATCAAGGTGCCAATGTATATAAACGGATTCCCGACTAAGGAAGATCGACCATTCGAAGTCGAAGTGATCACTGATTCGATTACAACTGCTTCTGAAGGAGATTATGTCATTAAACCAGGTGTTATCCATGCTGAAAGGGTTCAGGATACTCTTTTTATTGAAGTTCCTAAAACGGCCAAATTAGATAATGAGGTTTTACATTTATACCTGAGGGTAAAAGCCAATTCAGATTTTGATAAGGGGATTATTGAAAGACAATTCTACAAAGTGTCTTGGAGCAATAAGGCTATTATGCCTACTTGGGGTGTTTATTTTAGAACCTTTATTTCATCTGCTGGAAGTACCAGAGCATATCGGATTTTTGTGGAAACTACTGGTTTGACCAATTTTGCAGCTGCAGATTTCCGAATCTATGGGCAAGCAGGAGCAGAAGTTTTAGGGAAAAAATTCGGTGATTATATCCGTGCTTGGAATGCTGCAAATCCACAAAATGTGCTAACCCATGATGATGGAACACAAATGGGAAAACCAATTGTACCTAGATATTAAACGATCCCATTATCAAACAAATATTTAAAATATGAAAACTATCAAATTTAAATATCTATATGGACTTGTCTCTCTCTTTCTGGTTCTCTTTTATGCTTGTAAGGATGATTTAAGTTCCCTTGATACGAATAAACTACCAAATGTTATAGTAGATACAGTTGGAAATAGTAAACTTACCGTTTTCCAATTTGATAAATTGACATTAGATCCTAAAGTAAACCTTGAGACTATAAAGGATCGTACATTCAAATACGAATGGACAATTAATATAGAACCATCCTCAACGGAATACATTGTTATTGGAAATCAGAAAAAGTTAGACTATCAGGTCTCCTTTGTGCCTACATCTATTGATAGACCACATCAATTGGTGTTGAAAATAACAGATGAAAAATCAGGTTTAGATTATATCCAAGACTGGCCGTTACAAATACGTAATGGAATTGGTGAAGGTATTGTTGTGGTTGAAACATATGATAATACCAACACGGATATCAGCCATATCATGTCACCATTGGTAACACCTGATTTTAACCTGGAAAAAATCCGTTATAAAATTTATTCATCCGTAAATGGAGCTCCTATTTCAGGATTGGTAAATAGTATGGTTTATACCAAATTAGGCGCTAATAATGTCCTGTTGGCTGGAACAAATAATAATCTTTTAAGTATTAAAACTTTAGATTATTCTGCCGGTGATCAAAAGGAAAAATTATTTTATGCGCCACAGAGTAGCTACAGTACTGGATTCTTAGGTAATGTGGTCCAAAATGATATTTATGTGAGTGAAGGAAAGATATATTCTAACTGGCTTCAAATCTCAAAATTTGGTCTTCCAAACGCAAATAATTATACAATCCCAAATATCATTGCAATAAATAGTAGGTATGATTATCCCAATATTGTCCTGAATTTTTATAGCGAGGATAAGGGGCATTTTGCCTACCAACCTTCATTTGCCTCTTATGCAGACCGTACTATGCGTCCTGTTCCTTCAAGTGCAGGTGTATTTAATCCCAACCAACTGCCAAATAAAAAGAATATAGCAGCAAGTGTAAATAACCAAGGAGATTTTTTACACCTTCTAAAGGATAAAACCACCAATAAATATGGGCTTTGGATTCTAACTGCTGGAGGTTATGATAGCGAAAATTGGGTGATCACTCCCTCAAATCCGAAAAAATATGTTGATTTAAGTAATGCACCTGAAATTGACCAAGCGACTCAATTTGCATTTTTGGATAATCAGCAGACATTTTTCTATGCGACAAAAACTAAGATATATGCAGTTATCTATGCCGCTACAAATCCAAGTTTTGGCTTAAGGTATACAGCAGCAGCAAATGAGGAGATTACATCTTTAAAAATGTATTATCAAGCTGATTATCCTTTGGTAAGTCGTGACTTCTTTTCTAAAAATGGGAAACAACTTATTCTGGGTACCTATAATGGAACAGAAGGTAAGGTCCATGTATTGCCGATAGTTAATGAAGGTGTCGGAACAATTGACCAAACCAATATTAAAACCTATACAGGTTTCGGGAAAATATTATTCACTACTACACAATTATAATTAGAGATAGTTCCTTAGTCATTCATGATTAAGGAACTTTCAACACACAAACTATGAGGAAAATTATAAAGATTGCCAGGCTTGAGTTGAGTATACTCTTTTACTCACCTGTAGCCTGGGTTGTTATGATCATCTTTATGATCCAATGTGGAATTTCCATTATGGATCTGATTCAAGAAAAGGAAAGTAGTCAGCAATTGGACAGAGTGATCCAGTCCATTACGGTTGATGTTTTTTCTGGTAATAAAGGTTTCTTTCGTTCTGTCTTGAAGTACACCTATCTGTACATCCCATTGTTGACCATGGGGATTATGAGCAGGGAACTTAGTTCAGGATCCATCAAATTGCTGCAATCCTCTCCAGTTACCAATTTCCAGGTAGTATTAGGGAAATATATAGCACTATTAACCTTTGGACTTTATTTCGTTTTTGTCCTTTTAGGAATATCCTTTACGGCAAGTCTACTAATTGAGAATTTTGATTGGGGATTTGTACTTGCTGGAATAATTGGAGTTTATTTATTGATTGCTGCTTATTCTGCTATCGGTTTGTTCATGTCTAGCCTCACTTCCTACCAAGTCGTTGCAGCCATTAGTACATTAGCAATCTTTGCGGCGCTCAATTTTATTGGAGAAATAGGTAAAGGGAATGAAATTATCCGAGAAATAACCTATTGGCTCTCTATACAAGGACGAACAGACCATTTTATCTATGGGATGATCTCTTCTCAGAATGTTGCCTATTTTGTTCTTGTCATTATCCTGTTTATTGGATTAACCATCATGCGATTAAACGATGGACGTGTTATCCAATCGGAAATCCAAAAAACATTAAAATACATCGGCTTTATTGCACTCATCCTAATCCTAGGATTTGTTACTTCTATGCCTAAAAACTGGCACTTCTGGGATTTAAGTCGTTTTCAAGCGAATACCTTGACACCCAATAGTAAGGAGGTAATAAGCCATTTAAATCAACCATTGAAAATAAAAAATTATGTCAATATTCTACACCCATTAGGTCGATTAGGAACACCGAAATGGAGGAAGTTTGACCTTAAACAATTTGATCAGTATACCCGATATATTCCTGAAATGGAAATGGAATACATCTATTTTTATGATTATGTACCTGTATATGCTGATAGCTCAGTTAACTTGTTGGAGAAGGCGCAAAAGGCAGCTTTGGCACATGACCTAGACTTCAGTCAATTGCTGTCACCTGAGGAAATTAAAAAGCAGATCGATTTATCACCTGAAAAGAATGCATATGTTCGTTTTGTCCATCATGGGAAAGACAGTGTAGTTCTCCGTATGTTCCTTGATGCTACCGGCTATCCTACAGAATCTGAAATTACTTCTGCATTAAAGAGGTTATATACGAAGGTACCTGTCATCGGTATATTAGAGGGAAGGGATGAACGTAGCGTCTACAAAATAGGCGATAAGGGATACCAAAAAATTACCACAGATATTCAATCTAGACCTGCACTGGTGAACAATGGTTTTGACATCAAAACCTTAAGCGCAATGGAGCTAGATAGCCTATCGGATAAACTGGCAGTTCTGGTAATTGCTGATCCATTTCAAAACTATTCCATTGATGAGCAAAACGCCATCCATAACTATTTAAAAAATGGGGGTAATCTTTTAATCGCCGCTGAACCTGGAAAAGAAGTTTATTTGAATCCATTATTAAAGGACATTCCTGCTGAATTTTCCAATTTTCAACTTTACCAACAAACCAAGGATGTTGAAGCAGATGTACTCTTAGGAAGGCCATCTTCAACAGCTATTGATTTGAAATTTACAAAAAACAAAAATCAAATCGTAACGCTTGCTGGTAGCTCTGCCATCCTATTAAAGGAGGACTTGAAAGGTTTTCAAACACAGAATATATTAAGTTCTGATCTTAAAAATGTCTGGAAAGGTAAGCTTACTGTTGATACAGCTTATACCCATGCGGATTCTATGGCTTATAGCCTCGCTCAGACCTTTACAAGGAAAATCAAGAACAAAGAGCAAAGAATCATGTTGATCGCTGATGCAGATTTTATGAGCAATGTAGAGTTAAACCGTTTTAATGTACGGAATGTCAATGCAGATTTTACCATTCAATTATTCAAATGGTTTACCTATGGCCAATTCCCAGTTGATACAGAGCGTCCTGAATCAATTGATAACAAAATCTTAGTGAAGGCAAATACACTTAAAAACATCAAGTACACTTGGACCGGTATCTTCCCGCTTTTGATAGCCTTAGGTGGAGCATTTTTATTAATCAGTAGAAAAAGAAAATAAAGCAAATGAGCACAAGTATAGCAACAATAAAAGCATTGTCCCATAAATATTCTAGAGATTGGGCAATTAGAAATATTAATTTTGAGGTGACGGAAAAGGGTATTTTAGGGCTGTTAGGCTCCAATGGTGCAGGGAAATCGACCACCATGAATATCCTTTGTGGCGTTATCAACCAAACCGAAGGGGAGGCTTTAATCGATGGAATTAATATCCGGAAGAATCCTGTCGAAGCAAAGCGTTTAATTGGCTTTTTGCCTCAAAAAGCCCCCTTACATTTTGAATTAACAGTAGATGAATATTTAACCTACTGTGCCAATCTTAGGGATATCCCTTCAGCTGATATCCCTAAAGCGTTGGAAGTTGCTAAAGCAAAATGTGGAATTAGCCATTTTAGTAACCGCTTATTAAGCAACCTCTCTGGTGGTTACCAACAACGTGTTGGTATAGCCCAAGCAATCATCCATAATCCAAAGCTTGTTGTATTAGATGAGCCAACTAATGGTTTAGATCCAAATCAAATATTAGAGGTTAGAAAACTCATAAAGGAAATAGGAGAGGAACGGTCTGTCATCTTATCAACCCACATCCTCAGTGAAGTTCAAGCAACATGTGACCGAATTATTATGATCGAACATGGTGAAGTGGTATTTGCAGATACCATGAATGCATTTAACAATTACATTGAACCAAATTCCTTAGTCTTACATTTAGATAATCCGCCAAGTCTTACCGAATTGGAATCCTTGGATCAGATTAGCCAGGTGGAAGTTATTAATCATGGACAATTTAGATTGACCTTTGAAAACCCAAATCAAATCACACAAAAATTAATTGCGATATGTTCGGAACGCCAATGGGGTTTATCAGAGATTTACCTAGAGAAAAGTTCTCTAGATGGCATTTTTGCACAATTATCTGCTAACTCTAAAGGAAGGAAATAAGATGCGTAAAATCTTAAAAATAGCACGCTTAGAATTAAGCGTCCTCTTTTATTCGCCAATTGCATGGATAATTTTAGTTGTTCTGTTCCTTCAAGCAGGATTGGCCTATTTCGATATGTTATACAGTCAGGAGACTCAACAGCAATTGGAGCGTCCTTTAACTGTCCTAACTCGAGTTATGTTTGCAGGGGAAAAGGGGATGCTTTCTTCCATTATTGAATACCTCTATCTCTATATCCCATTGTTGACAATGGGTGTCTTCAGTCGTGAATATACCAGTGGCTCTATTAAATTGCTGCAATCTTCGCCTGTTACCACTACACAAATTGTGTTAGGAAAGTACCTTTCAATTGTTGTTTATGCGCTAATAGCGGTATTGATGATGTCGCCATTTGTTTTATCAGCATACTTCTCCATAGACCAAATGGATTTAACATTTGTCCTTTGTGGCTTATTGGGAATATTTTTGTTGATCTGTACATATTCTGCAGTTGGACTATTTATGTCTAGCTTAACTTCTTATCAAATTGTAGCGGCCATTAGTACCCTTGCATTTTTAGCTTTTCTTAATTATGCCCCTCTCTTGGGCGCTAAATACGATGGATTGCGAGAAATAACCAATTGGCTGTCTATTTCAGGCAGAGCAGAAGAAATAGTCAACGGTTTATTGACGAGCAGAGAAATCGCTTACTTTATTTTGGTAATTGTGTTCTTCCTCAGCATCACCATACTTAGAATGGTGCAATTAAGGGAGGGAAGCAGTGTTTTGAAGCGTATAGGCCAATATGCTGCTTTAATTGCTGTTCTGTTTTTGTTTGGTTTTATTTCTGCAAACCCTAAATATATTGGTTATTATGATACGACCAGAATTAATGATCGTACGATCTCTCCAAATGGTATATCGCTTGCAAAACGCTTTACAGAACCTATAAAATTAGTCTCTTATGTGAATGTATTAGACCAAAATGCAGCATATGGTGACCCGGTCAACCGAATTGCTGATATGTCTAGTTTTGACTTTTATTTTAGGGAAATTCCACAGTTGAAAATGGAATATATAGCCTATTATGATAGCATTCCATATTTACGATTGGATTCAAACGAGACTTTTCTTAGTAAGGCAGAGAAAGCGGCAGATGCTTTAAATCTTAATTTTAAAAAGTTGCTGACTCCTGAGGACATAAAAAAAATGCCATTCATTGCTAAAGAGTCAAAGATGTTTGTCCGTTTTTTCGAATATAATGGAAAGAGGGAAGCACTTCGTATGTATGATGATATGTTTAGATATCCTCGTGAAGGTGAAATATCAGCTGCTTTATTGAGACTCTTGGAAGGGCCTGCCAAATTAGGAATTCTAAGTAGTAATGGCGAAAGGAATGCTATAGACTTTTCAGAAAAGGCATATAGCTTCGCGCTTAATGGAAAATCCACCAGATCATCTATGATTAATCAAGGTTTTGAAATTTTACCTGTAAAAATAGATTCCTTAGCTCAATTTCAGGGGGTAGGAATCATTATCGCTGACCCTGCAAAACCTTATTCTAAGGAAGAATTAAGTGCTATTTTCCAGTATATCGATGCTGGTGGAAATGTTTTTCTTTTGACTGACCCTGCAAGTTCTGCTTTCTTACAACCGATCGTTAATAAGCTCGGCTTGAAATTTATGGATGGTACATTGATGCAGGAAAGTGAGGATTTCGATCCTGATTTATTAAGAATAAAATTTGCTCCTGATGCTGCCAAAAACGGTTTTGATTTTTATGATGGAGCAATTTCAGTAATGAAAGGTACAGTCGGTATTCAATTCGATCAAAATAATAATGGATTTGAACGAACAGTATTAATTGAAACCGATCCTAAAGACACCTGGAATAAAACAGAGAAATATGATCTCGCCTTAGAAAAAGTGCTATTCAATCCGATCTCCGATAAAAGGGTGAAAGTACCAACTGCCGTTCGATTGAAAAGAAAAACAAATGCTAAAGATCAATTGATTTATGTATTTGCAGATGCCGATTATATGAGTAACTCAGAAGTAACACGATTTAATATTAACTCCATGAATTTCAATGTGATTTCACGGATATTTAAATCCTTTACGAATGGGAAATTTCCTGTTTCTGGTAAAAAAGAGAAGGCAACTGATGTCATCATAAAAGCAGACAGAAAAAGCATTAATATCCAAAGACTATTATTGCTCATTGTAGCTCCTATTTCAATAGCAATTATTGCAGCTGTGATCTTACGTAGAAGGAAGCGCAAGTAATCGAATTTTGTTGTTTAGTTTTATTAAAATAGCCCTTTCTGAAAATGTTAGGGCTGTTTTTTTTAATTTTAGATCAGTGCAAAATCTAAAGAGTATCTCTTTCTACCTCCATACCTTCCCGGTCTTTCCGCCTATAAACAAAGGTTTTTTACTCTGCAATCTTTCTGCTATTTCCTCTGTCTCTTCGATAAGTCCTTCCACATAATTCATCCGTTCTTCCATCAATTTAGGGTGGATTTGAAATCCTAATTTGGTCATTTGAATGGATAAACCAACCAATAGCGCATTAATTCTATAAGCTAGGGTCTGTAAATGTACAACGTCCTTTTTATGGTATTTGCCACTAATTGGGTCTTTGGAAAATTCCTCCAACGCATCATAAGACTGCGCTAAAGAAGCTTGAGTGAACTTTCGCATTAAACGTAAATCGTAATAATTCAGATTTTGAGATGCATAGCCTTCTTGGATTTTTTGGAGGTAAGTTCTAAAATGTTCCACTAAGGAATGGGTATTCTGTTGAATAGAACGGTAATGATTGATTGGGATTGCTAAACAGCCTAATACAGCGAATATGGAACCCAAAAGCGTAAATGCAACCCGACTACCCAATATGTCGACTAATTTGCCCTCATACATATGTTGGCCTAAAAGTATGGTTATAGTAATGAAAATCACACAAACCAAGTAATTAGGACGGTTGAATAGTAGAAATAAATATAAACAGACAATGGCAATGACCAATAAACTAATGGGGTCTGTAATCAAGAACAAGATTAAAAAACTTAAGCCAATACCGATTAAGGAGCCTATTATCCGTTGGTAGTTGCGTTTCTGTGTATTGTTGTAACTTGGTCTTGCGACTAAGATAATAGTCAACAGGATCCAAGATGCATAGCGGAATTCAGGTAAATAATAGCCTATAAGTCCACCGAGCATTAATAATACAGCCATTCTAACGGCGTATGAGAAGATTGCCGACTTGAAGGTAAGATTGTTCCATATAGTTCCTAATCCTGCCTTAGGAGCGATGAAATCCTTGAAATTCTTGCTTTCTACCCAGCTTTGGTCAGATTGAACCTCTTTTGCTTCAAGTTGAAGTAAAATGGAGGAAACTTGACGTAATTGTTTGCAGATGGACTGAATCAACTCCTGTTTCTCAAAATTACCCTCATGTTTCTTGGATTCCAGTTGTTGTAATAAACCATCCAATTCTTGCCTCTTTGGGAAACACACATCAGAACTTCGCTTCCATAAAGATAATTGTGCTGTCTCCTCAGACAATAAAATCAAAGATCGACGTACGATAGCTAGGGTTTCATCTCCTTTGAGAACCTCTCGAACCTGCTCATAATCATTGTCTACTGCCATGAGCAATTCGTAAAGATCAATAAGTTGATATAATTTAGCCAACCATAACTTACTTGCTTGATCATCCTCTGAAAAAAGCTTTTTATCACGTAATAGGAGGGATCTTACTGCTTCTAATTGATCACTCACTTTGGTATGAAGGGCTGAAAGGTTTTTATACGTCTGCGCTAATGGTACTTGTTCATCATAACAATCTACCTTTAAGCGGATAAGATTCGCCATTTGTTGGATTCCTCCAGCAACCGCAAAACGTAAGGATCGAAATGGAAAACTATAGACTTGGATTAAGCTAACAGCAAAAAAGAAGATCGCACCTGCTGTAACCGCTATTGTGAATGCCCAAGGATCTTCAGGACGTAAGCCTATTGTAAAACTGGCAACTATCAATCCTAAATTTCCAACGACATTAATCCGAAAACCTAATAAAGCAATTAAAGTATATATAAAACCAAATAAGCCCAATAGAGGAATAATAATCCAAGAGTGCGCATGTAAAGCTGAAGAAATCGAAATTGCGGTAATAAAGAATATAGGAATACAGAATAAACTGGTTTTAACCTTATCCCTTTTGTTGCCAGGAAGGTCTGTCAAAGCGGACAATAAAATACCTACGGCAAAAGCAATAGCAAAGTGGGAATCATAAAAAAAGAATAAAAATACACTTGGAAGAAGGATAACTAATATATTCCTTAATGCATCCTGACTAGACTCTAATTTTAAAAATGGTAATATCTTACCGAAAATAGTTTGTGTCAAATTATTGTATTGTTATTCTGTGTTTTATGGCTGCAAAAATAACAAAAATTAAATTTATAAAAATATTATATGGTCATTTAAATGTAGTTTGATATTTTATTTTGTTAATAGGCGAAACATAAGTCGGATACCACTGAATATTCCGATTTCAATAATTCTAAAGGAAATATTGTTTGGCTTGAACTATACCAATTGGCTAAATGGTTCAATTAATAGGTTGAAATATTCGATGTTATGTAATAAAAGAAACCCCTATTTTACGAATAGAATAGGGGTTTCAATGCTTTTTTATTGAAAATTCATTCTTTGTATCCGAACAGCATTCAGAATTGCCAATAGAGATACACCCACATCGGCGAATACAGCTTCCCACATGTTGGCTAGTCCACCTGCACCTAAAATCAGTACAATGGCTTTTACAACAAAAGCTAATGTAATGTTCTGCCAAACAATCTTCTTGGTTTGTTTTCCAATACGAATAGCCATAGGAATTTTCGAAGGTCTATCATCTTGGATGACTACATCTGCCGTTTCAATTGTGGCATCAGAACCTAGTCCACCCATTGCCATTCCCACGTCACTGAGTGCTACAACTGGAGCATCATTCACACCATCTCCAACAAAAGCAACACGTTGGTTGCTTGCTTTTATTTCCTTGACCTTATTTACTTTATCTTCTGGTAATAAATCGCCGTAAGCTTGGTCTATTCCCAATTCTTTAGCGACTTCATCAACCACGGTAGACTTATCCCCACTTAGCATTGTTGCCTTTACATTCATGCGATGTAAATCCTGAATTGTTTTTGCAGCATCGGCTTTGATGCTGTCTGCTATGGTCAGATAACCTACAAATTCACCGCCCATTGCCACTGCAATGGTCGTATAAACAATACTCTTTGGGTCCAAATCATAGCTAATGCCAAACTTATCCATAAGTTTGAAATTACCAACTAAGAGTTCTTTCCCATCAATATCTGCCTTTAAACCATGTCCTGCTATTTCTTCTATTTGCTGTAAGTTAATCTGATGATCAATTTCACCAACATACTCATGAATTGCTGTTGCAACGGGGTGGGTACTATGGCTTTCTAGTACATTGACATACTCTAATAGCTGATTTTGATCAAATTTTGTGTTGAAATGTACTTCCTGTACTTTGAAAACACCTTCTGTCATTGTTCCAGTCTTATCCATGACCACATGTTGAATAGTGGCAAGACTATCTAAGAAATTAGAACCTTTAAATAATATACCATTTCGACTTGCTGCACCAATACCGCCAAAATATCCTAACGGAATGGAAATAACTAGAGCACAAGGGCAGGAGATAACCAAGAAAATTAAGGATCGATAGAGCCAATCTGTAAACACATAATCTTTCACAAACAAGGCCGGTAATAAGCAAATTGCGATGGCTAGGAATACCACAATAGGAGTATAAACCTTTGCAAACTTTCTAATGAATAATTCGGTTGGGGCTTTCTGAGAACTAGCATGCTGCACCATTTCCAATATTTTACTCAATTTACTGTCTTCGTAAGCTGCTGTAACTTTAACCTCTGCGACACTTTGAAGGTTGATCATTCCCGCTAATACTGTTTCGCCGTTATATTTGCTGTCTGGTTTGCTCTCACCGGTTAATGCTGCGGTATTAAAGGAGGCTTGTTCGCTTATTAACTGTCCATCTAACCCTAACTTTTCTCCGGGTTTAAGCAAGATCACATCCCCAATCCTCACTTGGGCAGCTTTCATAGTTTTAGGTGTCTTATCGACTAACACGGTAACTTCATCCGGTCTTTGATCTAATAAGGCTTTAATATTTCCTTTTGCCCGACTAACTGCTAAGGTTTGGAAAACCTCACCAACGGAATAGAATAACATCACGGCTACGCCTTCAGGGTATTCTTTAATGGCAAATGCACCTATGGTAGCAATACCCATTAAGAAAAATTCAGAAAATACATCGCCTTTTTTGATGCTTTCCCATGCTTCTTTCAGTACCGGGAAACCTACAGGTATGTAGGCTAATAGATACCAGCCCAAACGAATATAGTCCTTAAACCAGGCTTGAGGAATCAGATAGTCAAATGCTAGACCTGTCAATAATAGCACTAATGATATGGCTGGCCACTTAAAGAGATCCAATTTAGAGCCTTCGATATGCTCATGATTATGACCATCATCTTCACCATGCTCATGATCATCTTTACCAGCAGCTTTTTCTTTGCCAATGGCTGTGTTATTTATTCGATCACTGATTTCGCAGCATGAATCTTCATTATTTAATTTTTGATGGTTTTTATCCTTCATATATTAATCCCTTTTTAATAGATGTTTAGTATGATATGGTTCAATTTGCCATTCGGCAATTTTAAACCTGTTTAAGCTCCTGCTGCTGACAGCGTAAAAGAACCTTATTAATTTAATAGATTCCTTTTATAATTTCAATTATTCAGCCAAAAGATGAGTTTTTTATGATGTGAATATTATATTTTATTGTAAATGAATAAAATAAAGATGTTAATTAATGTGAATGTCTATCAGCAGCTGTGGGTTTTACATTGAAGAAAAGGGCTCTTTTTACTATAGTTTTGCTACCCTTTTTGCAAATTTCAGAACTGGAGTGATAGCAGTATAGTCCTGGAGACTTACCTTATTCCGTTTAGCACGATTAAATGTTTAATTTTTAAAAAATTCACACGGAGGCTTCATTTCAAGGCTGCAAATGAAAGCATAATCTTAATTACTAAATCAATGATTGATAAGTAATGTTTTTGAATTCAGTAAATTAAACCTTTGGAGGAAGCCAGATGGAATCTGGGTAAATGGAACTGATTAATGTGTTTTCAAACAGTTTGGGAATATGGAGGTTTCTTTCAAACGGTTTTTCCAATTCTAAGAAATCCAAGTGAAACTCAGATAAAGCAATGCCACAGCAGGAACAGGTGCAAAACGCCGTACAAGTGTCCTTTTCATGGTTATGATCCTGATGTTGATCATTGGCGTCTGTAGAATGGGAATGCCCAATATGACGACTTGTAGAGCTGCTTGGCGTTGTATTTTCATCATATAAATGGTCGCTGCAAGGCACAAAGTGTAAAGCCAATACATAGAGCATTAATATAGTTGAAAATATCTTCATCTATAACAAATGTAATTATAAATCAATAAATACCAATGGATTATAGTGAGATTTCTAAATAAATCATATCAAAAACAAATACGATCCCTTCCAATAAAATAGGCCATTCTGATTGACAGATTGGCCCATTTTTTTATTAATATATAGTGTGCGATTGCCTTAAATTGCTGATGCTCCAGCTTCCGCTACTGCATGGTCATCTTCAACGGTGCTTCCACTCACGCCTACAGCTCCAATGATTTCTCCTGCTGCATTCTTAAGCACTACACCTCCTGGAAAGGTAATAAGACCATTGTTTGAATGTTCAATGTTGTACAAAGATCCGCCTGGTTGAGATAATTTACCAATCTCACCGGTATTCATATTGAAATATCTCGCTGTTCTAGCTTTTTTCTGGGAGATATCAATCGAACCCAACCAAGCATCGTCCATTTTATTAAACGCTACTAAATTGGTGCCTGCATCTACTACAGCGATGTTCATCTTTACACCTAATTCTTCAGATTTTTTCAATGCAGCATCAATTACTTTTCTTGCTCCCTCTAATGTGATGTTATTCATAGTTCTATGTTATTTGTGATTTCATAAATTTATTTCATTTCAAACAGAAAGCATGATACTATCGTTTCAATATATAATAAGATAGTTTCATTACGAATAAAGAAGAATTATACTATTTTAGGGAATCCATTATGGTTGAACCAATGAATCACACAATTGACTTATTAGCTATTCAGACTCCTGAACACCTTCGTGAAGGGCTGGAACATCAAACACGATTTGATGGAGGGCTTTTTGAAGTCAATATTTTTGAAACTTTCCAATCCTCCACCAAGGTGCGCATTCAATATGCCGGACTTAGTATCTCCAGTATGATTCGAGGCTATAAAATTGTATATGGAAAGGATGGAAGGAAAATTAAATTTACTCCAGGTACTTCTTTGGTACTTCCAGCTGAGGAGCAGATTTATGCTGATTTTCCGGAAGCAGATGCACGTAATCCGGTTCAATGTGCTACGATCTTAATTCCTAAAGAAACAGTGGAACGATTGATGTTGGAATTGGAAAAGCAATATCCGGAGGGTAATTGGCAATTTGATTTTGCAAATTATCACTTCCAGAACGACTCTGCTTTCGTACGTGCCATCAATGAGTTGCTGCAATTGGCTAGTGAGGAACGTTTGCAGATTCCTTTAAGTGAGGTTTTATTAAAGTCCTTATTTATACGATTATTGAATGCCCAACGGGAATATGTGCAAGAACAGACCGTCTTCCGTAAGAATAATCCCATGTTGCAAATAAAGCAATACATTCAGGAACATATTGATCAAGATTTAAGCTTGGAAAAACTCATGGAAATAGGCAACTGTAGCAAAAGTACCTTGCATCGGCTTTTTGAAAGCTATTGCTCCAAAACTCCAGGGGCCTATATTTTACAGGAACGCATGCTTTTAGCTTCTAATCTTTTGCTACATCCTGAATTCAGTATCTCTGATGTGGCCTATAAAACGGGTTTTAGTTCCCTCAGTTATTTCGCCAAACAATTTAGAACATTCCACGGCTGTACAGCAGGAGATTTTAAAAAGAAGTTTGGACATTAAAACCGCCATTTTAAACCCGTTTTTATCCCTAAGACCGTTATTCGATCTGGATAATTACCCTCCGAGAATAAAATGATAGAATTAGCCTTTACAAATGGCTCTACAAATAAACCAAAATTGGATGTGAAATAATATTGCCCCCCAATTCCAGCATACAATCCAATACCATTTTGCTTATCTACATATTGGTCATTTCCTTGTAATTGGAAATGAAAATTAGGACCAGCGTGTGCATAAAAGTATTTACCAAGATCCATGGATAATAATACAGGTACCTCCAATAGGCTTAAGTCTATGCTATCCCGAAATACAGGTTTGCTTGGATCAACGATGGCTCCTCTCAAATCAATCTTAAATTTGGCGTATTCAAAGCCGGTATTTATGGAAAATAACCTCGAAATTTTATATTTAATCTTGGCATCTATGGCAAAATAAGAATAGCTATCTTTTGACGAACTTCCATCTAATCGTTCTCTTGGGCCAACATTTTGTTCTGCTAGTGGTGTAATACCTATGGAAATTTCAATTGGATGATTTTTGTTTTCTTGTGCTTGAATCGTCAGATTGCATAAAAATAGCCCCAGGATAAGTCCTAAAGCACGAATGGGTAAATTTACTTTCATAGGTTTTCAAATCTAGTTTTATTTTGAACGAAAATACCAAAGTCTTTGCTACAGAAAGAAAACAATATTTCTTTTCCCGTAAAATCTTCTGTTTTGTTAAATGCAAGTCCAACTAGTTTCTTTGTTTTTAATACTTGCTTCGGTCTTCGTTTCCTTATGTTTTGTCTCCTATGCAATAACAATATCTCAAATCTCATGTCCCAGGTCTAATATCTATTTTCTATCCAATCCCTTTCTATTTCTGGTGTCTTTTGTCTAGTATCTAAGGTCTCTCACTGAGGTTTCATTCGAGACTCTAACGGATCTCCTTCGGAACTCCTTCGGATCTTGTTCGGATCTCGTTCGGTTCCGACCGAACGAGATCCGAACAAGATCCATAGCAGATGCTTACAAAATCCTTTAGACTCTCGAAGCAATTTAGAAGAAAATACAGACTTGACTAGACCCAAACCTTTACAAATCATGGAAGAAAACTGCTGTTGGATTTCGCTTTTTAGCTATAAATAACTAATTTCATAAGGAAAGTCAACCTTATGAAAAACCTTATTCGTTCTACCTACCTCATTCTCTTCCTTACAGTTTTCCAGTTTTCAGCTGTTCAAGCACAGAAAAAACAGAAAATGGAATTGATTATTTTCGATACAGACATGGGAAATGATATTGATGATGTTCTTGCTTTGGATATGTTGTATAAATATGCAGACCAAGGGAAGATTAAGTTGTTGGGGATTATGAATAATAAAGGTTCTGCCTATTCTACTCGATTAATTGATTTGCTTTCTACTTGGTATGGATATGGGAAGGTTCCTATTGGCAAGATTGAAAGTGGAGTGTTAATCGATGATTATGCCGATTATAGTAAAAACATGGTGCAATTGAATGATTCTACTAATCGTTATAAATATTCTGTCAAACAGCATGATCAGTTGCTTCCTGCGCATGAGTTATATCGAAAGATACTAGCAAAGCAAGCAGATGGATCGGTAACTGTAGTTTCTGTGGGTTTTTCCACCAACCTAGCAAGACTATTACAGAGCGGACCTGATAAGTACAGTAAACTGGATGGAAAAGCTTTGGTAGCCAAGAAAGTTAAGTTACTCTCTATCATGGCAGGTTCATTTGGCGATAAAAAACGTGCAGAATTTAATGTGATTCACGATATACCTGCTGCCAGGTATACTCTAGCTAATTGGCCCGGAGAAATAGTATTATCTCCTTTTGAAGTTGGTAAGCAAGTCGTTTATCCGGGGGCCAGTATCCAAGAAGATTTTCAATGGGCAACACATCACCCCTTAGTGGATGCCTATAAACGCTATCGACCTTTTCCTTACAATCGTCCTACCTGGGACTTAACTTCGGTTTATTATATCGGTGAAAAAGAAAACAGCCTTTTGGACAAATCCAAACCCGGCATTTTGACCATAAATGAACAAGGATATACCGATTTTGTGGAAAATCCACAGGCCATACATTATGTACTCTCCATTCAAAAACAACACATTGAACCTCTAAAAACCTACTTTAAGGATCTCATTCGTCAAAAACCTAAAGCTTATAGGAAATAAGTAATTACTAATAATTGGAATGATTCATCTTGGAATAATGGTTTAGGAATAAAATTAAAAGAGGAAATAACCTATCTACTCACCAAATGCAACCACTTAAATTAACCCTAATCCTTTATAAATAAATAGTACAGGATAAGTAAAATCAATCCAATCGCTTGAGCCATTATACCAATAGTTCTAATCTTAGAATATAGAGGTGTATCATTTTTATTTTCCCATATAAGCATTCTAAACGCCAGATATGCTATTAACATGAAGCAACAAATAGCAACAATTGACTCAAGAGTATTCATAACCAAAAATAAAATTCAAATGCGAATGCAAACAAAATGTGAGAGATAAAATTTATAGGACTCCGCACCGGTTGAAAATGGGGCTATGTGGATTTAAAAAGAGTAAACGACAATAGACGAGGTGTTTAATGGTATTACATTTGGGTTGGCACTCATGATATTGAAGATGAAGGAATGCATTGGGTATATTAAATCAACGATTAAATAATACTCCAAAATCAATGATTTTCACCACAAAATTTTACTCTTTTTGTTATATTTGGTTAGCAAACCAGTTATTACATGAAAGTTTTTCATCTATTCATTTGGATGATTTTGTTTGGTTTTACCTCAACCTACGGGGCAGAACCACTTAGGCTTCCTGGGGCCAATGATATCCGTATTATCCCTTATTTATCGGAATATATAGATTGCAGCTGTTCTGAAAATGCTTCAGAGGTTCTAAAAAAATGGAAAGCTGGACAGTTTAAAAAGTTATCAGGTGCTACAGTTGTGAATAAAGGGGTGACAGATTGTGTGCATTGGTTTGCGCTTCATGTCATCAATGATTCCAAGTATAGAGAGAACTACCTGTGGAGTTTTTATAATGATGGAATAAAATTTAATGTATTTGAACTGGATAGTCTAGGGAATAAAATCATTCGATCGACTCAAGGTTCGCACTTTCAACGACTTTCAGAACGTGATGTTCCCATACGCCCAGTGTCCTTTGAATTTCCAATGGAAGCTGCGGAAGAAAAGGTCTTTTTATTACGCACAGAAGTTTTTGGACGGCAGAATCTCTATTTCCCGACAGACATCAGTACAAAAAGTGATATCCTAATTTATGAACTTGGCTTTTCTTTTCTGTTAGGGCGGTATTTTGGTTTCTTCTTCTTCGCCATAGTTTTTAATCTCTGCTTGTTTTTAATTTTAAAAAAACGCTTTTATGCGATGATGCTTGGTTATATTTCATCACTTCTCGCATTTAATATGATTGAATACTTGCACGATGTTTATGTCATTCCTGATGGATTATATGCTGTTTGGACACAAATCCCTAAACTCACATTTCTTGCGCTTACCCTCTATTTTAACGTGTATGTGTTTATGACTTTTGTTCAACAGAAGAAGTATTTTCCGAATTTGAGCAAAAAGTTGATTCTATTGAATAAATTGGTGTTATCTGCTACTTTGATTTATCTGCTTTTGCACTTTGCACTAAATAGTAATACCTATTTAGTACGTGTCTTTCAGTTAATTTTCGCAGCGCTTTTGTTGACACAAACTGCCTTTTTGTTGGTCAATATCTGGTATTGTATTAAAGGTAAATCGCCATATATCTTTCATTATTTATTGGGGAATAGCTTGATATTCCTTTCGGTTGTCATGTACCTACTGAATACGTTTGACATCTTCTATTTTCCTCAATTTGTTAGGCCAGGCAATATCATTTTTGCATTTTCAGTGGAGATTATTTACCTCATGATTGTATTCTCTGTGAAGTATAAACAAGATTTTGATCATTTTGTAGCTGATTTAGCTTTTGCTGAAAACAAAAGAAGGATGCTGGCTCTAGAATTAGTAATGATTCAAGAAAAGGAAAGATCTCGGATAGCACAAGATATACACGATGGTATTGGCGGCACCTTGCAAGGATTAAGATTGTTGTTATCTGCTGAACAGCTACAACAAAAGAACAAAGTTCAGGAAATGCTTAAAGATATCAACGGCGATTTTAAGAGGCTGATTCATCAATTGGCACCGAAAAACTTGAAGAGTCTTGGTTTATGTGGTTCCATTCAGCATGATGCTTTAACTTATGGCTCAGTGCCAAAAATTGAATTGCAATGTTTTGGGGATGAAAAGGTCATGCCTTTTGATATGAAAATACATTTGTTCAGAATCTACCAGGAATTGATAACAAATGCTTTAAAACATGCTATAGGCGTAACACTCATCGAAGTGGATTTAGCGATAGATGATCATGAAGTTCGTTTGTTAGTTCAAGATAATGGGCAGGGAGTCGCAACATGTATGCCTGAAAATGGTAATGGGATAGGGATGCATAGTATTCGTTCAAGGGTAGATTATTACCGTGGGACATTTGATTTTTATTTAACAAAAAGTGGCTGTAGTGCTCAGGTAATAATTCCGTTTAAAACCAACGTAGATAAGATATGATGATAAAGCTGATAAACATTGATAACCATAAATTGTTTAGTGACGGGCTTCGAGCTATCATTTCTCAAGAGAAGGATATGTTGTTTTTAGAGGCATATTCAGATGGCAAGGATATGAAAGATCGCCTTAGATTGCATGAACCTGATATGGTTCTCTTGGATATGTATTTGAATGAAAAGTCAGGTATTGCCATAGCTAAGGAGATTAAAAAAATAAGACCGAAAACCAAAATCATTATTCTTTCCTTAGAGGTGAACCCCGTATTTACTGCTGAACTAGAAGAAATAGGAGTAGAAGGTTATATTTCCAAAGAATTGGATTCGGTGGATCTACTAGCTGTTATTCGTAAGGTTTATGCTGGTCAGACACAATATAGCCATGATATTTTACAGAATTCCAACTCAGTGACCGTGATGGTGAATGATTTTGGTTTAACTTATCGTGAACTCGAGATTTACCAATATATCAAAGAAGGTAAATCAAGTCAAGAGATTGCAGAACTGTTGCATCGTAGTGTCATGACTATCCGTACCCACAGAAAGAATATTAGACAAAAACTGAAAACGAAAATTAGAAATCAAGGTGATTTTTTTGATTATTAATTTTTACCTTGCTGAACCCGGTATTTTTGAATGCTATTGATTAAAAGTAGATACTATCCTGGTGTAAGGTCTACTTTTTAGCATAATCAACCCGAGAAAGCATGGAAAAAGAAATACAAGTAAAGAATAAGTTGGAGCGAAGTCTTAGTCTTAAGGTTGCAGCTTTTGACCAAAGTAAATCGAATACAAAGCCACATAAACATAATGGCTACTTGGAACTTGTATTATTGACGAAAACTTCTGGTAAACATGTAATTGATGGGAGGGTATTCAAAATTGAAACGCCTTGCCTACTCGTGATAAGGCAAGATAATGTACATCATTGGGATTTGGAAAAACCCATCTTAGGCTATGTATTGTTATTAAAGAGACACTTTGTAGATGCAAGTTATGATCCTGAACTCAATATGCTTTTGGATCAACTCGTTAAATTGGATATGCTGCCAATACTTAACGTCAAAGTAGTGGAGACTATTTTTCAGTTATTGATGAATGAAACAAATAAGACCTGTCAAGAGGGATTATTTAAGGCTTTAATCGCAAAATTATTGGAAGCCAATTCTACTTCTCCTAGACGAGCTGAATTACCGGATAATTTATACAAGCGTTTTACAAAATTACTGCGTGAGGATGTACATCCTGTAAATCATGTTGCGCACTATGCAGAGAAATTGCATACCAGCCCGCAGAATTTGAATGCAGCCTGCAAGAGAGAAGCTTCTAAAACAGCTTCTGATGTACTTGCAGACTACTTGATCCAAGAAGCAAAGCGACTGTTGATCTATACTGGTAAGAGTATTTCCGAAGTAGCCTTTGATTTAGGCTTCTCCGATAAGTCAAATTTCTCGAAATACTTTAAACGTTATACCCTTCAAAGTCCCAAAGACTTTCGCCATGAAAACCTTAAAATTCCTTTTCACCAAACTCACTCTTAGGCAATTTCAGGATTTGATTCAATCGTTGAAGATTGATGTTTAAATTAATTAAGAATACGTTTTTCTCATACACATAGTTCGTCGTGGTATAAAAATCGGGAGCATAGGTGCTGATACGTTGTTCATTTACTCCCCATTTACCTAACTCTATATTTTGCCATTGCAATTGTGCTGTCATGGTACCTCGTAAGAATTGCTTGCTGAGATTAAAATGAGGCGTCACGAATTTGGAATCCATCCCTTGAACTGTAGGTCTTTCAGAAATGTAATTTACCTGTAACCCTGTGCTCCAGCCCTTAGAAAGATTGGCCTGCAATCCTGAATTGATGGAATACACCCAATCTTGGTTAGATCGGATATTTTCGTAATCTAATACTTTCCCGGAAACCTTATAATGATAAGCATTAGCTCCTAAATTAAATTGTAGCCAAGGCAATAGTTTGGTATTAGTACCTGCTTCAATTCCCCAACGTTTTGCATAATCTGCATTGCTGAATACGCGATGAAGAATGCTGTCGGCATAAACCGAGTTTACACGTTGAATGGGGTTCTTACTGTGTTGAAAATAAGCATTAAGGAATGCAGATCCTTTTGAGAATGTTTTGACGACTCCTGTTTCTACATTGCTGATGAATTCTGGTAAAAGTTCAGGATCTCCTTGTTCCAATGTTTCGGAATGCTCTCTTTCTGGTATGGGATTCAATTCGAAATTGTTATTTCTTTGCACCCGACGTGCTGCCGCAACTTTCCAAGACCATCCTTGACCTAAATCATGCATGAGGCTCATCGATGGGTATAATTGATGGATGGAGTAGGGGAACTTTTCATTCGTATGCAGCAATACTAAATCTCGATTATAGTATTCATAACGTAATCCAAGACTATATTGTGTTTTATCGCCTTTACGTTCATATTGGCTATATACAGCATGAACGATATTGTCAGCATTCATCCTACCAGAGAACTCGGTGTTGAGAATAGGGTTGTTTTTCCCTCCAATAGATTCGTAATATTCAAAATTGCCTTTTTGTAAATCTTGCCTTAATTGGTACCCGGATGTTAAACTACTATTCTCCCAATTCCATTTATGTTGGGCAGTTAATCTTAAACCCTTAAGCGGATTGGTATAGGTACTCCTTGTCCATTGTATGGTGTCTGCTTGCCCGTGTATGTTGGAGTTAAGTGTCGATCCATGAATATCGGCGTATTCGTAGATAGCTCCTAAGGATAATCCATGCGCTTCATTGATTTGGTATTGATAATTAAAGTCAATCAAATAAAACTCGCCCTGTTTATTTTGAAGGTTAGGGTTATGGTAGTCAAGTCTTTGCAATTCATTTCCTGTAGATGGCTGTATCGTCCGATTGTTGTAATAAATATCCGCTAAGCGATCTTGGAAACGTTTTGAAGCAAGTAGACCTAAATCAAATCGATGTTTCTCCGAAGCTTGGTAAGAACCATTTAAACGTAATCCATAATTATACTTGTCAAAGCTTCTTTCACCTTTTGATGGAAAGAAAGTTTGTTTATCTCCAATGATAGTATTTACATCGCCATCTCGGAAGCCTGCATTGTCATTTCTTAAGTAATTGGCGGAGCCATTCAATTCCAGTTTATCTTTCTTCAATTGAAAGGCAATATCGGCACCATATCGTTGTTGTTTTTCGAGATTGTCATAATCGTGGATACTCGGCAATCCTCCTTGAAGATTCATGTACCAAGAGAAACCATTTACCTGCTTTGTTTTGGTTTTAATATTGATCATTCCCGCCTTTCCATCCGGGTCGAATTGTGCTGATGGATTGGAGATATATTCTACCTCAGAGACATCATTTGCTGCTATCTGAACTAATATGGTAGCTGGATCCATCAGAGATGGCTTTCCGTTTATTAAGACTATTAAGCCAGCATTTCCACGAATGCTAATATTTCCTTGGGCATCCACTGAGGCTGCTGGAAGGTTTTTCACAATATCCAATGCCGTTCCTCCAACAGCATTTTTATATTGATTGGCTTGGTAAACTTGTTTGTCTGCCAAGTGTTTCTGAGCAGGGTCAGCTCCTAAAATACGAACTGTTTCAATGGATTCAGTACTTGGTGAGAGCCATATTGTTGAAAATAGTTTTTCTTTCTCCCCATGTATTTGAAAGGGAATACGTTTTTGTTGATAGCCAATGAATTTTACTAAGAGGACATAGTTTCCATTTTGCGTGTTAGGGATCGTGAAATCACCTAATGAATCAGTCATGACACCATTTATTATTTGGTTATTATGATCCAGTACTGCAACACTGACGTATGCAATGGGTTCCTTACTAATGGAATCTTGTACTTGGCCTTTGATTTGATGCTGCTGCCCAAAAAGACTGCTGCTAATTAATAAGAAATAGGTTAGGTATAGGAGTTTATTCACAATAATTTTATTTTTTGTAAAAATATAAAAGATGTTGATTTTGAGGTTGGAAGTAGAGAATTATACCACTCTATTTTCAAATAGACCTGGATTTGCGCTAATTGAGAATAATTAATATTGTAATTCATTAATCTATAAAAACCCCAAAGTATTAAAGGATAAAAAAAATAGTGAATACTGGGGCTTACACACTACTAATGGCAATGAAAAACAGTCCTTAGAATTACCTTCTTTTAAAACCTTCTAAATAGACTATAGAACAGTACTTGCAAGAAAAGATTGATTACTTTTATTAATCTTGTAAACCATATTACCTATGTCTTTAAATATTCCTGAAAACTTGATAGGACTAACTGATGCTGAAGTATTAGCTTCTAGAAAGAAACATGGATTAAATGAAATGGAGACCATTAAACGGTCCAATTGGCTGACTTTATTATTGGATATAATTAAAGAGCCCATGCTAATATTGCTCTTTGCAATCTCTATTATTTATGTAATAATAGGTGATTATGCAGAGGCATCCTTTATGTTTGTGGCGTTAGTTGCTGTTTCAGCTATTTCTTTCTACCAAGATAACCGCAGTAAGAAAGCTTTGGAAGCCTTGGAGAAGCTGAATGAACCATTAAGCCAAGTAATCAGAAATGGGGGAGTACTTAAAATTCCAACTCGAGAAATTGTGGTAGGTGATTTAAGTATAGTAGAAGAGGGTAAGATGATTAATGCAGATGGAAGAATTGTACATAGTCATGACTTTTCAGTAAATGAGTCTTCTTTAACAGGTGAAAGCTTGTCTGTTTTTAAGAATGCCGATCATGAAGATAATCGAGTTTATAGTGGAACATTAGCTGTGTCAGGATTGGCGGTATTTGAGGTAGAACAAATAGGCAAGGAAACACGATTGGGTAAAATTGGAACTACAATAGGGCAAATTAAAGAAGAACAATCTCCATTACAACATCAAATAGGGAAGTTTGTGAAGAATATGGCCATTATTGGGATAGTCATATTTCTATTGGTCTGTGCGGTAAATTACTACAAGGGACATGATTTGTTGCAAAGTCTTTTAAACGGCTTAACCCTGGCAATGTCCGTTCTGCCAGAGGAAATACCAGTTGCCTTTACCACCTTTATGGCGTTAGGTGCTTGGAAACTAATGCGAGAAGGGGTAATCATAAAACGAAGCAGTATTGTAGAAACATTGGGTAGTACAACGGTAATCTGTACCGATAAAACCGGAACTATTACAGAGAACAGTATGCACTTGAAACAGATCTATGATTTTGCTACTGATAAAACATACAATGAAGCAGAATTTGCTGCTCCTGCATTAAATGAATTGATCAGTTATGCTATGTGGAGTAGTGAGCCTGTACCATTTGATCCTATGGAGAAGACTTTGCATGAGGTTTATGTCAAAACACAAAAGGAGGATCTTCGTAAAGGCTATCACTTATTCCATGAATACCCTTTGGAAGGGAAACCACCCATGATGACTCACCTTTTCGAAGATAAGCATGGTAACCGAATTGTCGCTGCTAAAGGAGCACCAGAAGCCATTCATCAAGTATCTAATTTATCGAATGAAGAAAAGGAAAAGGTTAGGGGCTTGATTACTTCTTTTGGCAGGGAAGGATATCGTGTATTAGGTGTTGCAAAGTCTAATTTTGAAAGTACAGAATTTCCAAAAATACAACAGGACTTTCCTTTTGAGTTTATGGGATTGGTTGTTTTTTATGACCCTCCAAAAAAAGGAATTCAGGAGGTTTTTCAACAGATTTATGACGCTGGAATTCAAGTTAAAGTAATCACTGGTGATAACACAGATACTACCAGAAGTATAGCTAGCCAAGCTGGAATTCAACATACGGATGAAGCTTTAGAAGGCAAGCAGATTATGGCTCTTTCTGAGGATCAATTGCAGACTTCGGTTGAGAAAAATGTCCTTTTCACCAGGATGTATCCTGATGCCAAATTAACCGTGGTCAATGCCCTTAAGAAACAAGGTGAGGTGGTTGCCATGTTAGGCGATGGTGTCAATGATGGCCCTGCCTTAAAGGCTGCCCATATTGGGGTCGCCATGGGAAATAAAGGGACTGAGATTGCAAAAGCAGCGGCTTCTTTGGTTATTACCAATGATGACCTTGGCAAATTGATTGTTGGAATAGCAGCGGGTAGAAGGATATATACCAACATCAAAAAGGCTATTCAATACATCATATCCATACATATCCCTATTATTTTAACAGTTTCATTGCCCCTGTTCTTAGGGTGGATTTATCCACAGATATTTACTCCAGTACATGTGATTTTCTTGGAGTTAATTATGGGGCCAACCTGCTCCATAGTGTATGAAAATGAACCTATGGAAAAAAATACAATGATTCAAAAACCTCGGAAATTAACCGATACTTTTTTGAATTGGAAGGAGTTGACCATCAGTATTATTCAAGGCTTAATTATCACCATAGGCGTGCTTTTTGTGTATCAATGGTGCGTTTGTTTTGGTGCAAATGAAGAGAATGCACGTGCGATGGTATTTACCACGTTAATCTTTGCCAATATCCTTTTGAGTTTAACAAATAGGTCCTTTTATTACAGCTTGTTTGAAAGCTTTAAAAATCGCAATATATTGTTTGCAATCGTTATCACTTTGACTTTATTATTATTGATGGCTATTTTGTACATCCCAGTATTTGCCAGGTTTTTTGATCTAAGTCCATTAAGGTTTGGTGATCTTGTATTCTGCGGATTAATTGCTGCGGTCTCTGTACTTTGGTTTGAACTATATAAATTGATTAGGAGAAGAACAAAGGTTGAAGGCTAATTACAGAAGAATTTAAGATAGGGCATTAGCATATATTGCCAATGCTCTTTTCCTTGCCTCGTCATGGTCTACCATAGGTGAGGGGTATTGATCTGTACCATACTCTGGAACCCATTTTTTGACATAAAGATTTTCTTTGTCAAACTTCTTTAATTGGATATTGGGGTTAAATATTCGGAAATAAGGAGCAGCATCACAACCTGAACCTGCTGCCCATTGCCAATTACCATTGTTGGAAGCTAAATCAAAGTCATCCAATTTTTTTGCAAAATAAGCCTCACCCCATCGCCAATCAATAAGGAGATGCTTGCATAGAAAACTTGCAACCAACATTCGGACACGATTGTGCATAAATCCTGTTTGATTTAATTGACGCATTCCTGCATCCACCAAAGGATAGCCTGTATTCCCAGAGCACCAGAGCTCAAAATCCGCTTCCTTATTCAACCAAGGGATATGGTCATATTTTGGTTTAAATGATTGCTGTTCAACTTGTGGAAAATGATAGAGGATTTGCATGAAAAACTCTCGCCAGATTAACTCCTTCAACCATGTTTGATTATGGTCTAATGCAAATGCTACCGCCTCGCGGATACTTAATGTCCCAAATCGGAAAGCTATGCCTAAATGTGTCGTTTGATCCAAATAGGGATAATCCCGATATTGCTCATAAGAATCAATTATAGAATCATCAAACACAGGGGCAGTATACATGATTTCGGTTTTATTAAAACCTAATTCATTAAGGGTTATGATTCTCTGTGCTTGAATTTGTAGTAACCTTTCCCAATTCATTTCTTGCGGAAGGAGCATTTTCTCGTTCAATTTCTCGATCCACTTTCTTGAGTATGGCGTAAAGACCGTATAAGGCTTTCCATCCTGTTTTAATATATCCGATCCTTCAAATATGACTTGATCCTTATAGGATTGAAAGGGGACATCCTGTTCTTCTAAAAATGATTTTACTTCAAGGTCACGTTTGATTGCATAAGGTTCATAATCGTTATTACAGTAAACCGTATCAATTGCATAATGTTCCAATAATTGGGTGAATGCTTGAATCGGATTTGTGTAGAAACATCTTAAGGAAGCCCCCTTTTTTTCTAATTGCTGATTGACATCAAGAAGAACTTGCTGAATATAATCTACTCTGCGATCTGTTTTATCTTCCAGTTGATCGAGAATAGTAGGGTCGAAAATAAAAATAGGCAATACCGGCGAACTACCCTTTAAAGCATTGGCCAAACCTACATTATCCTTTAACCTTAAATCGCGACGAAACCAAAAAATAGATACCTTTTTCTTCATGAATACATAACCTCAAAAGCCTAAAATTAGCTATTAAATCAACAAAAATTAATCACTTAAAGGCACTAAAAGAATTTCTTTGATAATAAAAGAGAATCTTTAAGTATATTTAATTGATAATGATTCCTTTAAACCTATTTAATACCACTGCATTAATTTAGGCTGCATTATTTGACTAAAACAATGAAAGATATCAACCAACAAAACCAGGTAAACCGTCGTTATTTTTTGAAATCTGCTGCCTTTTTATTGGGTAGTTTGGGTTTATCACAGTTTGATGCATTTGCTGTTCCACTTGAACATGCTCAAATGGAAGAAGGACTTTTTGCCTGTAACCCGTTAATCTGGCGAAGGGGAGATGCGGAATTAGAAATTTTATGTGTTTTTAAAAAACCTGTAGTTTGCTGGGTTCATTATGGTAAGCAACCTGAAAACTTAAATCAAAAAACCAGGGAAGTAAGAGATGGAATGGCTCATGTTGGTACCATACATCGAATCCCTGTAGCTAATTTAGACCCGAATATTCCTTATCATTATCAAATTGAAGCCTCAGAAGTAATACAATTAGAGCGGAAAGACAGCCAATTTGGACCAAAGGAAAAAAGTCCTGTATTCTCTTTAAAAGGTTCTCAATCTAATCAGGCAGAAACATCTTTTATTGTCTTTAATGATATACACGAAACCCCAACTTCTTTTGCCGAATTGAGAAAATTGAGTACCATCAATGAGCCTGAGTTTTATGTGCTAAATGGAGATATGGTCAGTTCCATGAAATCTGAAGATCATTTTATAACGAGTGTTTTGGCTCCAATGGCACTTTTAACGGAGTCTACCATTCCTGTAATCTACTCCAGAGGAAATCATGAAACCTGGAGTGGACATGCTCGTCAGATTACCGATTATATGCGTGGAGTAGATCATCCTTTTTACTATGGATTTCGGCAAGGACCGGTGTACATGCTGATCATGGATTCTGGCGAAACGCGCTCCGATGAAGATGCGGCAAACTGGGGTTTAATAGAGTTTGATGCTTATCGTAGTAAACAAACTGCCTGGCTCAAAGAAGAATTAGAAAAACCTGCATGTCGTGATGCCAAATATCGAATCGTAGTGACACATATTCCTCCATTTTATGCTGGCAAAGAACTTCATGCTGCAACCCAGTATTTCAAAGAATGGGGTGATTTGCTCAATGCTGCTAACATTAGCCTTATGCTTTGTGGGCATACACATAAACCTGGTATACACCCTTCTGTTCCTGGAAAACACAATTTTCCAATTGTAATTGGTGGGGGGCCTAAACCCGGTAATCGAACTGTTATTCAAGTACAAGCCAATTCAGCTAAGTTAAATTTATCCCTTATCCGTGATGATGGTACTTCATTAGGAAACCTAACTGTTTAAAAATATCCTTTGTAATTGAGCCTTTTCATTTATATCTTAATTCCTTCATCAATTTGAGGGAGGTACAATACTTATGCGAAAAGTTATTTTAAATCTGGCGGTTACACTCGATGGTTTTATTGAAGGAAGCAATGGGGAAATTGATTGGTGTATCATGGAACAAGAAATGGATTTTAAAGGCTTTTTAGATAGTGTAGATACCATTTTCTACGGAAGAGTTAGTTATGATCAATGGGGGAATTATAAAGTTGATGAAACGGCTGACCTTTATGAACAAATTATGTGGAAGAAGATTCACGGAATGCATAAATACGTGTTCTCAAGACAAAAGAAGAAGGATGCTGGAGTGACCTATATTTCAGAAAATGTAGTGGAGCAGGTTGCGGCTATTAAACAGAAACCCGGAAAGGATATTTGGTTGTATGGAGGGGCAAGCTTAATTAATTCTTTTATTACAAATGACTTAATTGATAAATATATTTTATCAGTCCATCCAATTGCACTCGGAAAGGGAAAGCCGCTCTTTGAAGACTTAAAGCAATCGCTCTCCTTAAAGCTCGAAAATACAAGGATTTTCCACTCAGGAGTGATTGAGCTCACTTATGTACCCATAAAATAGGCGTCATTATAAGATTTTGGTCATTGTTTTATTTGGCTAATATCAAGCATATATACCCTTTTTCGGACATAATTTGTTCATCAATTGATGATTTAAATAAAAATAAAAAATTCGTTTCCAATAATTTCCACTATCTTTGAGCTAAAGCAAGGCCCTGCTACGGTAATGCTGGTGGAAAAATCTACGTGATCAACCATCATAATAACTATTTCAGTTGCCAAGAATTCGTTAAAAGAGATATAACGACTTAAGTGTTGACAATTGGAAAAGAATCCTTTAAGAATAATTTCCCAATATATTACGATTAACAATTTTAACATGCTCCAATTTATGCGGAGAAGGTCTTGTTGAATAAAGAATAACTTAGCCCTTGTACTAATCAAAGGGTTAAAGTAATAGATTGCGTTAATGAATTTTAAAGATATAGGAGTAATTGCTCCCATTTTAAGTGCCCTGGAAGAGAAGGGATATGTACAACCAACTGAAATACAAAAGCAGGCAATTCCGGTTGTACTTTCTGGAAAAGACCTTATAGGTTGTGCTCAGACAGGAACTGGAAAAACTGGAGCTTTCGCTATTCCCATATTACAATCCCTAAGTAAACAGAAAGAAAAGAGCTTTAAAACTCGTGCTTTGATACTTGTTCCTACTCGGGAATTAGCTATTCAAATTGATCAGAATATTTCTTTTTACGCCAAGAACCTTTCCTTATCCCATTTAGCCATCTTTGGTGGAGTACCACAGAAAAAGCAAGTTGATGCTATCCGCAAAGGCGTGGATGTCTTGATTGCTACTCCAGGTCGATTAATGGATCTGGTAGGACAGGGAATTGTTCATCTTGATGCAGTGAAATGCTTGGTATTGGATGAGGCAGACAATATGCTGGACATGGGCTTTATCCATGATATAAAAAGAATTCTAGCAAAAATTCCTAAAAACAGACAAAGCTTATTGTTTTCAGCTACTATGCCTACCGCAATTCGTAAATTAGCAGCTGATATTCTTACGAATCCAAAGGAAATAAGTGTCACTCCTGTTTCCTCAACAGTGGAAAAGATAAATCAAATGGTTATGTTTATGGAAAAGAAACAAAAACCAATCGTTTTATCCGATTTGCTGAATCAAAAAGAATACAAGCAAACCTTGGTTTTTACACGAACCAAACATGGAGCAGACCGTTTGGCAAAATCTTTGATTAAGAAAAATGTGAATAGCGTTTGTATTCATGGAAATAAATCGCAAAATGCAAGACAAAAAGCATTAGCTTTGTTTAAAGCTGGTGAAATACCTGTACTAATAGCTACAGATATTGCAGCGAGAGGGATAGATATTAAAGAATTACCACATGTAATCAACTATGATCTTCCCGATGACCCGGAAACTTATGTACACCGAATTGGGCGTACAGGTAGAGCAGGAAAGTCTGGCCACGCCATCTCTTTTTGTAGTCCGGAAGAAAGACAGCTGTTACAAAAGATTGAAAAACTAATAGGTTTTAAAATAGATAGTAAAAAAGAAAAAATTAATAACAATAAATAATAATTACAATGCAAGAAGGAACAGTAAAATTTTTTAACGATACTAAAGGTTTCGGTTTTATCACTCCAAACAACGGTGGAGCTGATATTTTTGTTCATACTACTGGTTTAGTGAGTAACATCAGAGAAAAAGATCAAGTGACGTATGACGTAGAAGAAGGAAGAAAAGGATTAAACGCAGTTAATGTACGCGTAGTTAAATAGTCTATTTTAACTTTTTGTGGAAAGGTTGAATTATCAATGGTAATTCAACCTTTTCTTTTTGGTACTGATCTCTTCTTTAATGTTGTGCTCATTTCCGAAATCAAATAATTCCCAACCTTAACACTATAAATAATAATCCATTTCGCATCTCCTGTTACTATATTCATGAAATAAACCTGTTTACATAAAAAAAATATATTTATGTATTCGCGGTTTTGATTGATGGAAAGATGGAATTATCCTGTGTTAGCTCTCATTCTCTTTATAATATTTTATCTTTTTTACGATTTTAATAATAACCCGCTAACAATTTGTTAATCGTTTGTGGTTTATTAATTTTACTTTCATGAAAGTATATGACGTATGAAGTCCCTACTTTTACATAAAGTCCTATTTTAAGGTTCTAATAATAGCACACTAAATTATAAATTGGCATGGTATTCCAAGGGGATAAGGAAAGCTTATCAGATGCAGATTTGTTTTTGAGAATAAAGGATGGAGATACCACATCTTTTCAGCTGCTTTATAATCGGCATATTGACAAAATCTACAGTTATGCATACAGTCTGAATTTAGAAGAAGACGATGCTGAAGACTGCATACAGGAGGTTTTCACTTCTTTATGGCAAAGACGTGCCCAATTGCAAGTTGATAATTTAGGTGCTTGGTTATTTATGGCACTAAAAAAACAGATGCTTTTTCAATTACGAAAAAAGAAGTATCAAGACCAATATGTTGACCAGATTGTCCGCTTTGTTAGCCCTTTCTATGATCCCGTATTGGATACACTCCAAGAAAAACAATTGCAAGAGTTCTTAGAAGTACAAATTCAGCATCTCCCTCCCCGAATGCAAGAAGTATTTAGGCTTAGTCGTATCGACCAGTTGAGCCATAAAGAAATTGCCGCTCAATTACAGATATCCGAACTTACCGTCAAGAAACAAATCAATTCTGTCTTAAAAATATTTAAGCATAAGCTTGGTTATAAGAGTGTTGAAACACTGTTAATCATCTTTTACCTCCTTGACAAAAAATAATTTTCACTTTTTTATACTACCCATGCTCTACTTGTGCAACATGTCTATAATTAGGGCTAATAGAGACCAATTATGACCAATGCTGATATAGCTAAATTGTTGGATAAATACCATGCTGGAGTGTGTACTCCAGAGGAACGTCTATTGCTTGAACTTTGGTTAGAAAATAACCGAAATAATACTGATCGAATCCCCTCAGAGGAAGAAAAAGCTCGAATCTGGCAAGCTATATCCAATTCCACACAAGAACAAGAAATTCAATTACTTTCTAAACCAAGAATTCCAATTTGGAAATGGTCAGCTGCTGCGGCAGTATTGTTGCTGGGCATGGCCTTAACCTGGAATTTAAGCCATCAGCACAAAACTCAAAAAGCGCAAGTTGAGGTGGCACAGCAAGGTCCTATTACTCCAGGAACTGAAAAGGCGGTCCTGACCCTAAGTGATGGAAGACAAATTGATTTGTCCAGTATATCCCAAGAAGGAATAGCGGACCAAGGGGTTGAAATAAGCCGAAATAAAGATGGATTATTGCAATATAAAGTCTTAGGTCAAAATACCCATTCCACAACAGCTTATAATACCATTGAAACTCCTCGAGGTGGACAATACAATGTATTGTTGCCCGATGGAAGTGAAATCCTACTCAATGCTTCTTCGAAATTGAAATTTCCGGTCAATCTTCATCTACAAGATCAACGCCAAGTTGAGTTTTCTGGTGAAGGGTATTTCCAAATAAAAAAAGATGCTGCCCATCCATTTGTGGTGAAAACCGAAGCTCAAGAAATGAAAGTCTTGGGAACAGCATTCAATGTAAACACGTATAGACAAGCTGAAACAGTGACTACCCTGATTGAGGGAAAAGTTCAAGTAAATAACCAAGAAATATTACGTCCTGGCCAACAAGCACGAAGTAATCCAAATGGAACGACTTTAAAGAATGTCCAAGTGGTAGATTTTATTGACTGGAAAAATAAACTATTCATATTCCGTGATGAACCATTGGAGAGTATCATGGAAAGAGTGTCTCGTTGGTATGATGTGGATATTAAATATGTGAATTCATCTAACAAACAAATAAAATTCAATGGGGAAGTTTCTCGATATGCTAAAGTGGAGGAATTACTGGATTTATTGCGCAAAACCAGTACAGTACAATTTGCTGTTCAAGGACGAACTATTGAAATCCGATAATTATCGGAAATGTAATTAATAATTTATTATAAACTAACTTAAATTATGAGGTTAAAATCATTAAAAATGATGAGAACCCTTGGCTTTTTTCTATTGCTATTCCAAATCTCGATAGCAGCAGAAGGTCAGGGTGTAATCTCCTTGCGGAAGCAACAAATCAAGGTCTCCACCTTGGTACAGGAAATCAAAAAACAAAGTGGTTTTCGTGTCTTATACTCCAGTCAAGTCCTTTCTGGAGATGAGAAAATAGTTGTTGATTTTGAAAACAGCTCCTTAGAAGCTGTTATTGCTAGCTTAGCAAAGCAATTGAATGTAGGTTTCGAAATCAAAGATCAAACGGTTTTATTAACGCCAATTGCAAAGTCGAATAAGACTACTACAAACGCAACTTCTGAACGCCAACAATCGCGTATTACAGGACAAGTTAAAGATGAAAAAGGGAATCCACTACGTGGTGCTACCGTTGTTCTTGTAGACAAAAATCAGACAGTAAGTACGGATGAGGATGGTTCATTTAGCTTTGATGCTGCTAGTATTGGAAGTAAAATCCGTGTTCAGTACATCGGTTATCAAACTCAAACGGTGACGGTTAATTCCCTCAGCGAAAAGATTCAGGTACAACTAACTGCTAACCCTAATGTTATTGAGGATGTTGTCGTAACTGCTTTAGGTATCAAACGTGCTGAACGTTCTTTAAGTTATAATGTACAGCAAGTAGGAGGGGATGAGTTGACAAAAGTTGCGGACGCCAATTTGATTAATGCCTTAAATGGTAAAGTTGCTGGGGTAAATATCAATAGTAGCTCTGCAGGAGTAGGTGCCGCATCGAAAGTTGTTTTACGTGGTGCTAAATCGATTTCTAAAGATAATAATGTCTTGTACGTAATTGATGGTATTCCAATGTACAATCGTAAAGGTACAGAGGGTAAAGAGTTCGCATCGACAGGAACATCTGAGGGTATTGCAGATGTCAATCCGGAGGATATTGAATCCATGTCGGTATTGACAGGTGCTGCAGCTGCTGCCCTTTATGGGTCTGAAGCTGCCAATGGAGCGATCGTTATTACCACTAAAAAAGGTGCTGTGGGTAAGACTACCTTAAGTGTAAGTCAAAATACCCAGTTCCACAATGCATTCGTTTTACCTGAATTCCAAAACCGTTATGGTACTGGAAGTGGCATTGCCAGCAATGTTAATGATAAGAGTTGGGGTAAGAAATTAAATGACGCGACTTTTATGGGTTATGATCCTGCGAAAGATTACTTACATACAGGATCTACCTTAACCGAGGGGGTTACCTTCTCTACAGGTACCGAAAAGAATCAAACCTATGCTTCTGCTGCAGCAGTCAATTCCAAAGGCATTATCCCTAATAGTTCTTACGACCGTTATAATTTCACCTTCCGCAATAGCTCCAAGTTTTTAGATGATAAGTTGAGCTTTGATGCCGGACTAAATTATATCATCCAAAACGATCAAAACATGACCAACCAAGGGGTGTATTCTAACCCGTTGACTACAGCATACCTTTTCCCTCGTGGTGATGATTGGGATGCTATCCGCATGTTTGAACGTTATGACGTACAGCGTAAAATCAATACACAGTATTGGCCACAAGGTTTGAATGAAGTAGTTGGTCAAAATCCTTACTGGATTAACTACCGCAATATGCGCAATACGGTGAAAAACCGCTATATGATCAATGCTAGCTTAAACTATAAATTGAACGATTGGTTGAGCTTTACTTCTCGTGGTCGATTGGATAATATTCATGGAAGATTCACCGAAAAATTATACGCTTCAACCAATACCACGATTACAGACGGTTCTGCCAATGGATTCTTTGGTAATGAAGAAATCCAGAATAAACGTATTTATGGTGATGTAGTAGCTAATTTTAATAAAACCTTTAATCAATTCTCTATTCAAGCGAATTTAGGTGCTATTTTACAACAGGATAAATCTTATTCATTTCCAATCAGAGGTCCAATCCTTGAAAATGGTATCCCTAATATTTTCAATATTACCCAAATTGATGATCGTAAGAAATCGCCTTTAATTGATAGAACCCAAGAAACACAATCCATGTTTGTGAACATGGAGTTAGGCTATAAAAACACCTATTTCCTAACGGCTACTGGTCGTAACGATTGGGCATCTCAATTGGCGGGACCACGTTCTGTCCAATCCTCTTTCTTCTATCCATCCATTGGGGCATCGATTATGTTATCAGAGGCTTTGGAACTTCCAGAAGCGATTAGTTACTTGAAGCTACGCTCATCTTATGCTTCTGTAGGTACGCCATTCCCTGAGTTTTTAGCAAATCCAACCTATACTTGGGATGTCGCAACCCAGCAATATACGGATAGAACACATTATCCTATTAGCGATTTAAAACCCGAAAGAACCAATTCATTTGAGGTAGGTTTGGCAGCAAAATTCCTTAATGGCTTCAATCTAGATGTTTCCCTTTATCATGCGATGACCTTAAATCAAACATTTGACCCTAAAATCTCAGTTTCATCTGGTTATAGCACCCTTTATGTGCAGACAGGTCGTGTGTTGAATAAAGGTATAGAATTGGCCTTAGGTTATGACCATACTTGGGAAAATAGCCTTCGTTGGGCAAGTAACTTTACTTTCAGTGCCAATAAAAACCGTATTGAAGAACTGGTTCGAGATTTCACACACCCCGAAACAGGTGCTATTATCAATAAAAACCGCTTAGATGTTGGCGGTTTATCTCAAGCTCGCTTTATTCTGAAAGAAGGTGGAACCTTAGGCGATTTGTATTCGCTTTCTGATATTCGTCGCGATGATCGTGGATTAATCTATGTGGATGAGAAAGGGCAAATATCTGAGAATAATAATGTGGGTGATATTTTTATCGGTAGTGTATTGCCAAAGGCCAATATGGCATGGCGCAATAGTCTGGATTATAAAGGATTCAACTTTGACTTTATGTTTGCTGCTCGCTTAGGTGGTGTGGTTTATTCTGCTACGCAAGCATTCTTGGACTACTATGGAGTTTCAGAAAATTCAGCTTTAGCTCGTGATCAAGGTGGTGTCTTAATCAATGGAACAGACTATATCAATGCCGAGTCGTATTATAATGTAGTCGGTAATAAAAGCGGTATCCCACAATATTATGCCTACAGTGCCAGCAATGTTCGTTTACAAGAAGTGTCATTAGGTTATACTTTCCCGAAATCCTTATTGAAAGAGAAGGGACAATTAAGCGTGTCATTAATTGGTAGAAACCTGTTGATGCTTTACAAGAAGGCTCCTTTTGATCCGGAATCAACGGCTAGCACCGGGAATTATTACCAAGGTATTGACTACTTCATGGTACCAAACACGAGAAACTTAGGATTCAATGTTAGGCTTAAATTTTAAAAATTATGAAACGATATAAATCATTGGTTTTTTCCATGGCTGTATTGGCAGGGGTGCTTCAGCAATCATGTACAAAAAACTTCTTAGACTATAATACCGATGGTAGGGGCGCCACACCAGAAGAGGTGCAGCGTGATGGCTATATTTTAACTTCTGCATTAACAGGGCTACAAGCATGGGTTGTTCCATTGGATGTCAATACCAATCAGTTTGTAGAATGTTTATTAGGCGGTTCCTTTTCAGGTTATTTAGCCGATTCCAATAATGGTTTTAACGGGAAGAATTTTGCTTCCTATAATCCGGAAAATGGCTGGGCAAGGGTAGCATTTAATGATATCATCCCCAATATTATCATCCGTCATAAAAAAGTGAAATCGGTAACAAATGAACCTGTGCCTATTGCTGTAGCCGATGTTATCAAAGTCATGGCTATTTCAAGGGTGACGGATATTTATGGCCCTATTCCATATTCTAAAATAGGAGAGAACGGGGCACTTGAAGCTCCTTATGATTCCCAAGAGGAGGTTTATAATAAACTTTTTGAAGAATTAAATGCTGCCATTAAAGTGCTTTCAGAGAATCTGCAACAGAACTTCTCACCAAAGGCGGATAATGTGTATGCAGGAAATGTTGTTAAATGGCTTAAGCTGGCTAATTCCTTAAAACTACGCTTGGCAATGCGTATTTCTAATGTTAGTCCGCAAAAGGCTAAAGAAATGGGCGAACAGGCTTTACAACAAAGTACTGGGTTGATCGTGGCGAATGCGGACAATGCATTTGTTAAACCGATCAATAGAAATCCATTTCGGGTAATTATGTATGAATACAATAATGGTGACTCCCGTGTATCTGCTGATATTACCTCTTTTATGAATGGTTATGCAGATCCAAGACGTGAGAAATACTTTACCCCTTCTGCTTTTACAACGGGCACAAATGGATTCTTCGGCCTACGTTCGGGTATTCAGATCCCTAGTGGTAATAACATTAAGCTGTATACCAATATGAAAGTGGACGAGTCGGATGACATCTTATGGATGAATGCTGCAGAAGTTGCTTTCTTAAAATCAGAGGCTGCCTTACGTGGCTGGCAAGGTGTAGGTGGTACTGCCCAATCCAACTATGAAGAAGGGATTAAATTATCCTTTGAACAATGGGGGGCATCTGGTGCTGAATCTTATCTAGCGAACACAAGCAACCGTCCGGATAGCTATGTGGATCCTATGGGACAATTCAGTTATACCGGCACACCGAGTCGTATTACCATCAACTGGAGTGAAGCAGCTACGCAAGCCGAGAAAATGGAACGTATCATTACCCAAAAATGGATTGCTAATTTTCCATTAGGTATTGAGGCTTGGTCTGAATACAGGCGTACAGGCTATCCTAAATTAATGGAGGTGATGCAGAACAACAGTGGTGGTCTTGTGAGCACTAGTCGTATGGCAAGACGATTAGCATATCCTCAGGAAGAATACACGGAGAATAGCAAAAACGTAAATGATGCAGTAACTAATATGTTAAAGGGTGCCGATAATATGGGTACTGATGTATGGTGGGCTAAAAAATAATAGACAATGATGAAGAAATTAACGATAAAATGGATTGCGTTGTTATGCCTACCATTAGGTGTCATCAGCATCTTAAATTCATGTAAAGACTGGACAGATGTAGAATCCTTAAAAATAGAGCAAGCTACAGTAAAGGAGAAAAATCCTGCTCTTTATGCCGCTTACCTTGCCGATTTGAAGGCATTTAAGGCTGCTCCACATAAAATCAGTATAGCTTGGTACAATAATGCTGTCAAAAATACTGTTGGTCAGGCAGATCATATTAATGGCATTCCAGATAGCTTAGACTATGTTGTCCTTGAACAACCAAAATATCTCCTTGACCGAGAACAGGCAGAGATGAAACAGATCTTGGAGGAGAAGGGTATTAAATCGCTTTATGAAATTAATGTGGATTTCATGAAAGGAGTTTATGACCGTAAGGTAGGGGATGCTAAGCCAAAAACTTTCCAAGCATTCTTAGTCGATACTTTGTCGGTTGCACTGTCATATTCCACCGAATTTGCTTATCAAGGAATAGTGCTATCATTCCAAAGCAAGGCCAAACTTCATTTGAGTGCAGATGAGCAGACAGCGCAAATTGCCTTAGAGAAAACGGTGTTTGATGCGGTAAATGAATGGAAATCAAAACATACTGACAAGGAGTTTATTTATAAGGGAGTTCCATATTTCGTCTCTACAGAAAAGTATTTAGATCAATCTTCATATGTGATTCTTCCAACACAAACTGCTCTAAGTAAAAGTAATCTAGCCTTGCAATATAATGAGGCAATGGCTGCAGCTGATCCAAAATGGAAAATCATTCTCATGGCATACTTACCGTCTTTAAAGCCTGATGAAAGTGCCTTGGGTTATTTCCAAGATAAATCATTGGCAGGAGTAGGAACAGCAGAGTTTGTGAAAAGCACAACTGGAAATCAAGAAATCCATGGCGTAGGCCTTTTGAACCTTCAATACGATTACTATAACATCTTGAAATCTTATGGGAAATCAAGAGAGGTAATTGGAATATTAAATCCAACCAATAAGAAATAAGGGTTATGAATATGCGAATTAATAAGTCAATTTTATTTCTCTTCAGCATGCTTTTCATCTTTCAATCCTGTAAACAGGACGATGAAAACTTTGAGAATAAACTATTTTTATTGTCTCCAAAGTTAGAGACCATTTTGATAAAACCTTCAGTGATAAATGTGGAAAAACAAATTCAAGTTGCAATTGCCAAACCACAGGATGCTGAAATTCTGGCAAAGGTAAGTGTAGATGAAAACCAAGTTGCCCGATTCAATCAAGCCTTTGAAGAAAAGGCTGAATTATTAACTAAGGAATTCTATGATCTGCCAAATGCGGATTTAAAAATTACGGCAGGAAGTGTAAAATCTGAATCCTTAAACATCACTTTCAAAAATGTAAATGCATTGGATAAAAGTAAGGTATATGTACTTCCTATTAGTCTAAATAGCAGTAGTTTATCGGTTTTGAATTCAGAGTCCATTAGCTATTTCTGTTTCAAGGGAGGCGATTTGATCAATAAAGTTGCCGGTTTAGAGAAGAACTACCTTTATTTCGACAGCTGGAAGAACCCGGCAGTTGTAAATAACCTTCGATCATTTACACTGGAAGCTTTGGTACGCGCTAAGGACTTCAAGAATTTCATCAGTACCATTATGGGTATTGAAGGCAAATTTCTAATCCGTATTGGGGATGCAGGATTTCCAAGTAACCAGGTCCAAGTTGCCACTACTGCTGGAAATATGCCTGGAGCAGATCCGAACAAAGGTTTAACAGCCAATAAATGGACACATATTGCTGTAGCAGTCAATGGAACAACCGGAAGTATCAAATTATATATTGACGGTGCGTTACAGGCAGAGGTGTTAAAACCTAGTTTAGGTGCTGTCAACTTTGGAATAGCAGGGATCAATGGTTTTCAAATTGGTCGTTCCTATGAGGATGCACGCTATTTTAATGGTGAATTCTCTGAAGTTAGAATATGGAACAAGGAACGTAGCAAAGATGAAATCGCAGGTAATTTCTATGAGGTACCAGTAGACAGTGAAGGGCTAGTTTCTTACTGGAAATGTAATGAAGGCGAAGGTAATTTGATTAAAGATCATACGGCAAATCAAAACCACATGATAGCTAAATCGGCCATTAACTGGGTGAATGTCGCATTACCTGAAAAAACAGTTGGTACGAAATAATAAAACCTAATGACATGAAAAAAGTAACTAAAATATATAGAAAATCCATTCCCCTTTTCTTAGGGGTAATGGCTCTTTTCGCCTTCAACTCTTGTAAAGAGGAAGTAGTGAAGGTAGGGGAAGAAAAGGAAGCTTCTTATGAAACCAATCCGAATGCACTAGCTACCTTGATTGGTCAAAATGGAAAGTCTGATCAATCCTTATTTGAATTTAAAACCGCAGGTGAATTTGGTCTGTATGTAGAATTGACTAAGCCTAGTGCTGCTGCTGTCAATAATTCCGTGGCTATTAATGAAGAAGTACTTCAAGCTTACAACAGCAAGAATGAAACATCCTTCAAAATGTTTCCTAAGGAATTAATCAGTTTAGTGGATCAAGGCAAGTTTAGCATTAATGCCAATGATAAAAAGTCTTCAGAAATAAAGATTCGCTTAACAAGTAATCAGCAACTTTCCGAGGCAGAAACATTTGCTATACCCTTAAGGACCAAACTTGCAGATGGTCAATCCATCGATTACTTATTATTGGTAAAGGATGTTTCCAAATTACCTAATGCCGATAAAAGTACAGGCATCAAGATTATCTCTTGTATGGAAGTTAATGATACAAACCCGCTAAACAACTTATCCATTACCTTGAAAAATAGTGGTAAACCGCTTGTGGATATGGTTATTTTATTCTCTTCTAACATCAACTACAACGAACAATTGGGAAAGGTTATGATCACGCATAACCCGAATGTAACGCACATCTTGGAGAACAAAGACAAATACTTGAAACCGCTAAGGGATCGTGGTATTAAAGTGATATTAAGTATTCTAGGAAACCATGATAAATCAGGTGTTGCCAATTTGGATGGGGAAGCTGCAAAGGCTTTTGCGCAGGAAATTGCGGCAACATGTAAAGCTTATGATTTGGATGGGGTATTTTTTGATGATGAATATTCATCGTATTCGTATTACGACATACCAGCTGGTTTTGTTTACCCTTCTGCTAAAGCAGCAGCCAAGCTTTGTTATGAAACAAAAAAAGCCATGCCTGATAAATTGATCATGGTATATGTATATTCCAGGACAGGTAACTTCGGTGGTAATAATGCCATTTCAGAAGCTCCAGCCGGTGATTATGTGGATTACGCATTGCACGATTATTTAGGATCCTACAGCTTGACAAACTATTACCCTGGTCTTGCCAGAACAGGTTGGGGAATGTCTTCAGGTGAGTATGCACAAGGAAGATTCCCAAGCACCAACGCATTGAGAAATATTCGTACCGGCGGTTATGGTGCCCATATGATCTTCGCATTTGATCCTAATCGATCAAACTTTACTTCAAGACAAAAACCTGCTCTTGAGAATATTGCAAAAATATTATTCGACGATGAACTCGTTTTCGACTCATCGAAGAAATTCGCTAAGGATTGGTAAAGAAACATTTTTTAATGTGATTATTGGTAAATTGTGATTATAAAGAGAGGGGTGGTGCCCTCTCTTTTTGTTAACACTAGGCAAAACCTCGAATTTTTTTCCTGTTTTTCTTTTTTCCTACCTAAAAAGGATAAAATTCTATACTACTTTTTCCTTTATGACCTTATGTTTTACACCTGTGTTGTAGAATAGATTTCTAAGCTATTTTCTATTCGTATTACTTTTTCCTTCTATCAGGTTAAAAATAGGTTTGAGACCATTTAAACACGTATTTGAATAAGGTTTCCTTTTAGAACGCTTCGGAATTTCTTTGGATCTTAGTTGGATCTTGTTCGGATCTTGTTCGCTTCTAACCGAACGAGATCCGAACGAGATCCGAACAAGCTCCGAAAGTGTGTCGAAGAAAACTCCTAGGAAACTCCTAAGAAACCCCTGTAAAATTCAAGGATAATTGGAGCAGAAGGTCAATAATTTATCCTAAATATCAAGTCCTGGAATACGTCATATATCACTCATTTTCAACCACTATCAGGTATGTTCAATTCTTGTCATAATCGGTCTTTATATTGCTATTTCACCGAGCTATCCTTAGGTTTATGCTAAAATTAATATTTGGAGATGAATTGGAATACAGAAATAACGGAATTATTTGATTTGGATTACCCCATCGTACAGGCTCCGATGTTTGGTGTTAGTACAGTTGATATGCTTGTTTCCGCTAATGATGCAGGATGTTTGGGCTCCTTGGCATTAGCTGACCTTAGTCCGGAGCAATCCATCGAATTGATACAAAAGGCAAAGAGCTTGACAAATAAACCTTTTGCTGTCAATATTTTTACCCATCAAATACCAGCAAGAACAGTTGAACTGGATCGCAAATATGAAGTAGTAAAAAAAAATTTAAAGGAATTAGCCCTTAATAATGGTTTAGAAGTAGATTTTCCGGAAATCGCATCGATCAATTTAACACCTTATCAGGAACAGGTTGATGCACTGGTTGAGGAAAGATGCCCCATAGTAAGTTATACTTTTGGGAATTTGGATGCAGTGTCCGTTCAGAAATTCAAAGCTGTTGGAACAAAATTGATAGGAACCTGTACATCGGTTGAGGAGGCTTTAGTATTAGAAGAAACTGGAGTAGATGTTATTTGTGTACAAGGTTGGGAAGCAGGGGGACATCGTGGGTCTTTTTTAGAAGAGGAATTGCCGAGGATTGGCGGGTTTTCTCTGTTAGCTCAAGTTAAGGATGCTGTCCATTTACCTTTGATCTATGCTGGTGGGGTTTATAATGGCAGAACGGTTTTGGCGAGTAGAGAATTAGGTGCAGCTGGAGTGCAGGTAGGGAGCATATTATTGGGGTCGAAGGAAAGTGCATTACAAGCGTTCGAAAAGAATAGGCTCAGAAAAGTAAAGGAGAAGGACATTGTTCTTACTCGAAGTTTTTCTGGACGATATGCACGTGGAATAAAAAATACCTTCATAGAGGAAGTAGAAAGTGCAGGGGCTATATTACCTTATCCATATCAGAATAAATTGACTGCTGCCCTAAGAAAGGCTGCCAAAGAACAAAATAATGCTGAGTTTGTCAATATATGGCTGGGACAATCCATTTCCGCTTATGCTGATCTTTCCACGAAGGACATTCTGAAGGGTTTAATCAACGATACAGAAGCCCTTGGCAAGTGATAATTCAAGTAAGGATAAAAAGTTTTTAAGGATTTACTTATGAAAGAGAATAAATATGATGATCCCCAATTTTTCCAAGCTTATGGAAAAATCCAACGTTCTTTAGAGGGATTGGAAGGGGCAGGAGAATGGCCGGTATTACGCAGTATGTTTCCAGATGTATTGGGTATGCATGTATTGGATTTGGGATGTGGCTATGGTTGGCATTGCCGTTATATCATAGAAAAAGGTGCAAACTCGGTGGTTGGAGTTGATATTTCAGAGAAAATGCTTGAAAAGGCAAAAGAAATTAATGGTATTAAAGAGGTTGAGTATATGCAATCAGCATTGGAGGATTTACAATTTTCTGCCCATAGTTTTGATTTTATATTCAGTTCTTTGACCTTGCATTATCTTATGGATTATGAAGGGTTTATGGCATCTGTCTACGATTGGTTAAAGCCAGGTTGTAGGTTTGTTTTTTCTGTTGAGCACCCCATTTTTACTGCGGAAGGTTCTCAGGAATGGTTTAAAGATGAGGCTGGTAATTTACTTCATTGGCCAGTTGATCAATACTTCAAAGAAGGGCAAAGGCATCCGAAATTTTTAGATATAGAATTGGTAAAATACCACCGTACTTTGAGTACTTATGTTCAAACCTTATTAAAGCTCGGTTTTGAATTGTTGGAAATTCAAGAACCTACGCCAAGTAAGGAAAAACTAGCCAAGGATCCTGCATGGAGAGTAGAGCTACGCAGACCGATGATGCTATTGATCTCCGTGAAAAAGAACTAATCGATATCTTCTAATAGTTTTAAAAATATGCATTAGTTAGTGCTAATTGTAAAATTAATGTTGGCTTCATAATCCATATATATAAGGGGTTTTTAGGCTAATACTTACTTCCAAATGGCTGCAAGTTTTTTGCGGCCATTTTTGATATTGAACCTAACTGACCAAATAGTTTTCTTAAACCCTATCCAATATATTTATTATATGCAACAATGTTGCAATTGATAATTTTATAATTATATTTGTTCTGAAATTGAATGGCAGTTGGTCTGAAAAGGATTTTTAGAATCCTGTTATAACAGCAATTAAATAACATATAATCAACAAATTAAATTCTAAGAGCATGAAAGTTAAATTGCCGAGTACTTACGAAGAATGGAAGGATTGTATTGAGATACAATGTCAGATTCCATTGACTTTTGCTTTTGCCCAAGAACGTCTTCAAGTTTATGAAGATGTAGAAAATGAGGAGCGGATGCGCTTTATCCGACTATATGGAGAATCACATTTAAATAATATTATCACTTGGTTTAAACAAGCTTGTCTATGAAAAAGAAATTGCCTGTAACTGTTCTCAGCGGATTTTTAGGAGCAGGAAAAACAACCTTACTTAATCATGTTTTGCACAATAAGGAGGGGCTAAGAGTAGCTGTAATAGTCAATGATATGAGTGAGGTTAATATTGATGCTCGATTGATTGAACAAGAAAATACGCTTTCAAGAACAGAGGAGAAATTAGTGGAATTGAGCAATGGCTGTATTTGTTGTACGCTTAGGGCGGATTTGATGGAGGAAGTGGAGAAGTTGGCAAAAGAAGAACGTTTTGATTATTTATTAATTGAAAGCACGGGCATCAGTGAACCCATTCCTGTTGCGCAGACCTTTTCATTTGTTGATGAAGAAAATGGAATTGATCTATCCGCTTACAGTTACATTGATACCATGTTGACTGTAGTGGACTGTTATAATTTCATGAAGGATTTTTCGAGCGATGAGCTATTAGTTGATCGGGAATTAACCGATATGGAAGGTGATTATCGAACCATTGTCAATCTGCTCTGTGATCAAATAGAATTTGCCAATGTTATTGTATTAAATAAAACGGATTTGGTGGATGGTGAATCAGTGGCCTTATTACATGCCGCTATAAAAACCCTTAATTCGGTAGCAAAAATAGTGGAGACAAGTTTTGGTCAGGTTCCTTTAAAAGAGATTATCCATACTGGTTTATTCGATTATGAGGAAGCGGAGCAATCGGCAGGATGGATCAAGGAATTGGAGAAAGAGGAGCATGTTCCAGAAACAGATGAATATGGAATAGGGTCATTTGTATTTCGTTCCTCAAGACCCTTTCATCCGGAGCGCTTTTGGGATTATCTACACGAGTCTTATCCAAATACAGTCATTCGTGCCAAGGGCTTGTTTTGGTTAGCTTCCAGACCGAATGATGCCTTGAATTTTTCGCAAGCAGGTGGGTCTTCCCGGTTAGAGCGAGCAGGAGTTTGGTGGAGTAGCATGCCCTTAAAGGAGCGACTGGCATATCCAAGTTTTGTGACACACCAAGATCTCATTGAATCTAAATGGGACAGGGATTGGGGCGACCGAAAGAATGAGTTGGTATTCATAGGTCAAGGTATAGACCAAGAGAAGATGATTGCGGAACTGGAATCCTGTTTATTGCAGGAATCCGAAGATTATTTATATAAAAATAACATACTTATTAACGATCCATTTCCAGTGAATCTTTAAATTGGAGATTGATTTTATTTAGTAGTGCAGGTTTAATAGGAAGGAAAATGGAGAAGAATAAAGAATTTGATGTCATAATTATCGGCGGTAGCTTTGCGGGTTTGTCTGCGGCTATGGCATTAGGAAGGTATTGATTGTTGATGCCGGAAAGCCTTGTAATCGTTATACACCTCATTCGCATAACTTTATTGGGTTTGATGGTGAATTACCGGGGGATGTAGCGAAGAAAGCAAGGAAACAAGTGCTTGCTTACCCAAGTGTTCAAAGCTTATCAGATGAGGTGCTTAAAGCAAAAACGATTAAGGGTGGATTTGAAATTCAATTAGCAAATTCAGGGAATTATACGGCCAAGCGCATTATTCTAGCAACAGGATTAATAGATGAATTCCCTGCTGTTCCTGGCTTTGAGGAGTGTTGGGGTAAGTCGGTTATTCATTGTCCTTATTGTCATGGCTATGAATTTCGTGATCAACCGACTATTATCATGGTTGGAAAGGATCATGCACTTCACATAGCTGCTTTGGTACACAATTTAACCAAAAATCTGGTCCTATTGAGCAGAGATTATGATTCCTATGAACCAAATGAGTTAGCAAGCTTTGAGCAAAAGGACATACGCATATACCCGGGTACATTAAAGGCCATCATTCATGAAGATGGAATGATGAAAGGTGTAATTCTGGAAAATGGGAATCAGATTCTTGCCAATGCGATGTATGCTGGAATACCCTTTAAGCAACAATCTACCTTGGCAGAGCAATTAGGTTGTTCGATGAATGAAAAAGGGCTAATAAGCGTCAATGCCATGCAAGCGACAAGCGTAGAAGGTGTATTTGCTTGTGGTGACAATACAAATCACGTTCGTTCATTGGCACAGGCAGTAGCTAGCGGAGGTATGGCAGGGGCAGCAGTCAATGCAGATTTGGCGATACAAGAATTTATACAAGTATAAAATAGCTTAGGTATTTCGGGGCATGATATTTCATTTTCCTCATGTTAAGCTATGCTATAGCCAATTTACTATACATACAAGATCAATATGCTTTATCGCAATCTTATATATTTTGTATTTCCTCCATTGCATTGCTTTTATTCTTCTTTAAACCCGTTATAAAACGTGCAACTAGATTGGCTATTTAATTTTTTTTTAATAATTTAGAATAAATTATTAACCCAAAATAAAGCAATATGAATATTAAGATTAGTAAGGAAAACAAGTATTACTTTATAGCTATATTTGCCATTATACTTGTCTTTTTGGCCCTTAAAGGCGGCGAGCTATTGGGGGCATGGTATTATTGTCTTACCCATTAATCTTCGTCAATAATTTCTGCTACACGGCCAATTTGACCATCCGTAAGGCGTACTTTAATACCTCGGCTGTGGTATGGGGCAGAGGTCAGTATATCTTTCACAATTCCTTCGGTTAAGTTTCCAGATCTTTGGTCTTTTTTAAGGATGATATTCACCAAAATCCCTGGTTTAATGTTCACTCTGCTGTTTGGATCACTCATTTTTTATGCTCTTTATTTCTTCAAAATTACTATAAAAGTTTCTGAATTCGTATTAGTTGTAAATTCAAACAGTTAATAGATTATTAGACATAGTAATAATTGATAATTGATGAGCTAAGTGGATAAACATAGAATACCATGAAGCCTCCTTTTTAAGATAAAAGGCAGTGATCATCAAGATTCACTGCCTTTTTTTGTTGGTTTATTTAATGGTGATTACCGTTGCTACAGCTCTTTCGCCTTCGTGGTCAAACTTTCCATTATCGGAAGGGAAGTTGACAATCCCTTCATCTTTAGCCCAAGCGGTACTAGAACCTCCGCCATCAAAATTAGCGGCTGAAGTACATCCTAAAGCTTTCATTAGGGAAGATAATTGCATAATATTCAATCCTTGCGATTGAGATGAACGACCATCTACAACTAATAAGATCATTTTTTGATCAGCAGTGATGCCGACAGCCGTTCTTGGGTGTCTCGCGGTGTTGAAGTCTACGTTTAGTTGTTTTTGTTCCTCGCCATTGACAATCATCAAGGGACCACCTGCTAATGCAAAAGGTTCTGCTACAGATGACCAACCTGAACTTGGCTTCTGAATGATCTTAGGTTTTCCAGCAGCATCAACTATAAGTGCTGCATTTTCGCGATGTAAATCGAAACCATTGACTGTTTGATTCATAATGTTCCCTGCGTATTTAAAGAATACTGTAGATCCACCTTTGCTGGTATTAAAATACGAACCATTGATGGCCACCATAGCATTTGCTTGAACAGCAGCAGCACTGGTTTTTAGGAACCCAGATTTCACATACGGAATATCAATTGAAGGTGATTTTGTTAAGTCGATCTCAAAAATATTGATGTATTGCTTGGATTCGAAAAGCTGAGGGAAATGAAAATATTTCCACACGATTCCATCCTTAATTTGCTTTGTTTTCCATTCGGTTTTCGCCAGGAGCTCATCTAAGCCGACCGCTTGTTCCTGGGAATAGTCATAAGGCAATTGCCTTCCTTCATCTTCCTTTGAACAGGAAATGAAGAGAAATATAAAGAGGAAATAATATAATAAAGTTGACTTTTTCATTGTCTTGTTTTTTAGGGTTTTATTTTACCATTTTAGTTTTAGTGGTTTTACTTCACTTACCTCGGTCAATTCTTGATTTAAGAGCAACTGTTCTTGATTTCTATACAAGATGATTTGCTTAGTGTTAGGATCAATAGCTGCGGCAGATACATTTCCTTTGCCCCAGCTAAATGGCCAGTTCTTGAAATATTGATTGGCCGTGGTTTCCTGGATAATGGAATACGTTTTTCCTTTTTTCTTTGCAATCAACAAGCCATCATCTTTAAATAGAAATAGCTGATCATCTTTGATAAAGCCTGTTTTAGCATGGATTTTCCATTGTTCAGGTAGATTAGGAATGAAAGCACTTAAGTCAATTTTCTTGCTTATTTTTTTCTTTTCCTTATCAATCTGAAACAATTGCGATCCAACTAGAAAATAACCATGGTCACCAGCATCAATGAAGCGCAGGGCTTCTTGGTTGGCGAGTTCTGGAATGAAAGGAAAGAATTGTCCTACGGCTGAGGAATTGTATGTATTGTGCACCTTATCACTGCTGTACAACTTATTATCCATGAAATAACGGATACTATCAGGCATAAACCATACAGCATTAGGGGTTAACCATTTGCCTTTGCTAATAAATTTTTCGGAATCTGTTTCTCCGTTGAAAATATTGACATAGTCCAATTTATCGGTTGCCTTAGGTTCAACTTGACCTTCAATATGAAACTTCGCATAGACCTGATCGTATTTTTGTAATCGGGCTGCAACCGAAATAGCATGCCAATGGTTGGAAACCACATATACCGTATCTCCGGGTTGAATGATCCTTTTTCCCAGTTCATCTTTAAGCTCTCTACTGAAAACATAATTTTGAACGGTTGTTTTAGCATTCTCTTCTTTATGGATTTTAGCCGCTGGCACACCACCTTTGTTCAAGGTTTCAAACATCAGGCTGGCTTCACAAATTACAGATCCATGGGCAGCACACCCGCCGGAAACAATAATATCATCAAATGGCTGTGACTTATATAAGCGAAGGGCAATATTTACACGATCCAACAAGATTTCCTTATTATCTGATCCAAGAACCAGCATGACCTTTTTTCCTTGTCCCCAAGAGGACAAGGAAAGGCATGCGAAGAATAAAACTAAAATGTGTTTTTTCATGCTTATTTAATTAATGCACCCATCACGGTTTGCGTTCTTTCATTCGCGTTTTTATCGGATTTGATTCGATCATCCAATGCTGGTTTGTAGGTCTGTCCCACATTAGACAAGGAGGAGCCTGTTAATCCGTATGTTAATGCTGGGTTGCTGCTTCCAATAGGTATATATTGTGCACTCAACATCGTTCCTGGATTGAAAGAAGCACCTGAAACCAATGTACCTGCTTCACCGTAAACTTGTGAGGCAATAACTGAGCTTTTTAGAACTGCTGGAATACCTGCATTATCCGAATAAGCATCTACGTCGGTTGATGCATTGTCTTGAATATTACCTGAAATTATGGAGTTAATGACCGTTAAGTTATTGACTTTAGAACGACGATAAACACCCGCACCTGGACCAGCCACTTTATTTCCGGTAATGGTAGAACTGATGATGTCTACTGAACTTGCATCATAAAGCATGACTGCACCACCACCGTTCTTAGATGTACTGGTGTTTTCCACCATTAAACAGTTGACAATAATGGCTTTGGAGTTCTCTCTTAAATATAAGCCAGCTCCATAAGAGGTGTTGCTATTGTAGCTTACTTCGGAATTGTAAAGCGTGATATTGGCATTCGGGTAACCATGAACACCACCTGCAGTACCTTTCGCATAGTTTCTGTTGAATTGAGAATTGTAGGCTGTTAGATTGGATGTATGCATCCAGACACCACCACCATTGTTACCGGTGTTTTCGTTGTCATTGACCTTACAATTTTCCATAGTTACATTGGCCGAACCAAAACCATAAAGCCCTGCTGCAAAACCAACTGTACCCTTATCAGCTGTAGCTTTATTATTGATGATCTCTACATTTTTCATGTGAACTTCAGATCCACCAACAGCCACGCCGCCACCTTGACCACGGCTAAAGTTCAAGCCATTGATGCTAATGTTTGTACTACGGTCTGTCGCATTACCACCAGTAATCTGTAGACCTTCTAGGTAAACTCTACTCTCTGCTTCTTTAATTGCCGTAATGGTCACTGTATGGAATGCCTGCTTACCAGAAGCTAAGTTCCCATCCAATACCGTTTTATATAAACTGGCATTTGGTTTTGCTCCAATCATGGCATCTTTAGCATATCCACCAATGATGGAAATGTTTTTAGATACTTCAAAGGTTTTATCGGATTCCACGGATGCATCACCATTACGAATGGTTTTAACGGGTTTATAAACACCTTCCATTAAATGTATGGTACTTCCGCTAGTAGCTTTTTCCATAGCCGTATGGAACGCTGTAGGAGAGGACCAAGAAGAGCCATCACCATTGCCCTCAGGACTCACATAGAATACAGGTACTTTGCCCGATTCTTGGCTCACCAATACTTGTGTACTTAAGTTTTCATTGACTTTAACAGTGATTATCCCAGAACGCTCATCCTCTTTATTATCGGCAACTTGAAAACTTACTTGGCGTTTGCCTTTCGCTAATTCGGTGGTGTCTAAGGTAATCCAATCCACATCTGTTTCTAATAGCATGTTCTGATTGGACAAGACACCAAATTGGTATGTCCCAGTTTTGCTACCTACCTCAATTAATTCGGTAGTGGATAGGAGTTTTTCCTCAAAGGATTTATTATCCTTTTTACAGCTACTCATATTGACTATAAGTAGGAGGATAAATATGTTTGCAAATAGGTATTTCATTCGATTAATGCTTAGTTTTTTTACTAGTTTGGTAATTATTCCAAAGCGTATTATAACAATCTACGATTTCCTTCTCATCGTTAAACTTGCATTCATGCATATATACACCCTTGTATTTTATGCGTTCTAGGGTTGCGAAAATAGCGTTCCAATCATTTGAACCACGAGGGTCGCAAGGAAGAAGGTGATCTTCCGCCTTTCCATTTCCATTGGAAACATGCAAGGTTTTAACTCTTGAACCAAAAGCTGCAAGCAGATTTTCTGGATGAGCAATATGGCAGAAGTCTACAGCTATTCCTACATCTTTAGGGAATGTTTTAAAGAGCATCAAGGCTTCTTCAACGGTACGCATCAAAGGCCTTTCACGATCACCAACTGTCAGTTCTGGACCCAACATGTTTTCTACAACCATAGTTGCACGTAAGCCCTTCACCGATTTGTTTAATGACTCAACCGATTTCTTCAATTGCATAGCGCGTTGATCACGGACATTATTTTCCAGGTAAAAAGAAGGGTGGAACAGAATAATCTGTGGTTTGACAGGTTTTAATACCTTCAATACATTATTCTGTGCTTCCAAAACTCGAAGTCGACCTTCTTCATCCAATCTGGAAATATCAAGGTGTTTGCTGAATGGCATGTGTACAGACCATACTTTGACTTTGTGACGCTTAAGAATATCTGCAATTTCTTGCATGCGAACATTCCATTTGGCATCTACCGTAGTTTCTTGTAAGTTCTTTTCCAACATAGCGCCTATTCCGGCAAGTTCGATGTAATCAATTCCCAATCCTTTGATATACTTGATTTTTTCATCGGTTATTTTTTTGATGTCTAAAGCATAACCAATAGGGAATTTCTTGTCCTTCGCTTGAATTTGATTTCCTGAAAAACTTCCTAGAAGCAGGAAAAGCGTAATCAATAGATTTTTCATCTTATTTCCATCCTGGGTTTTGTTTCAGGTTTTCATTAAGCTTCAGATCCTCTGATGGAATAGGGAAGAAGTAATCTCTTTCTTCGTCAAATACACCACCTTGAGGGAATGGGTCAAGATTTCCTGAAGTTGCTTTCTGTTGACCTGTAATCGGGTTCCTTAAAGTACGCTGATTGATATTAATCATTGAAGTTACAGTAGAAGGTGCACCAGTTGTACTTCCAGTATGCAAGAATACATCTACATTGCCATCCCCCGTAAAGTCATGGCCACCAACGCCTGAGAAGTATACACCAACCATAGGTTTGGTTACTTTTTTACCTTCCTTCCAACGCATTAAATCGTCCCAACGTTGACCTTCATTGAATAGTTCAATACGACGTTCTCTACGGATTTCAAGGATAACACCTTTGTTTGCCGTATTGGACACATTTGGATACATATCTGCCAAGTAGGGGTCAGGGTTAGCATTCGCTTGCGCTAGGTTTAGATTAGGCATACCTGCTCTTGCTCTTAGTTTATTGATGGACAGATCCAGATCTGCTTGGGTAAGTGTTCCTAATTCTGCTTTTGCTTCAGCGAAAACCAATAAGGCTTCTGCATAGCGGAATAAAATAAGATCAAATACGGAAGCACTGGTAGCCCATTGGGAGCGATTAGGCAAGGCTTTGATTAAGCGATATCCAGTGGTGGTGATATTTAAAGTGACAGGTTCGTTTTTAGACTCACCGTTTACTCTAAAATCAGGACCTGCAGTAGTTTGAATAAGCCTTGGATCGCGATTTTGCATCTCCTGGAAATAAGAGGTTGTTTTATAGTTTGCCTTATCTGTAAAGCGAGACCCATCATTCATCAGGTAGCTGTCAATAGCATCCTTCATGAGTCCATAAGAACCTGAAGTAGCTGAAGTGAACAAGTATCCTAGGTTATGCACCTTTAAACCTAACTCATAGTCTGCTGCAAGTATGGTTTCAATATTATCTTGTTTATCACGTCCAAACAAGTTTCTATATGCCGCCTGCGGTCCACCTTCAGTATACAGGGTATATGCGTTGGCTTGCATCAGTTCTTGAGCCGCATTGGCAGCTTCGGTAAGAAACTTTTCAGAACCCTCTATTTTATGGTATTTACGGAAAGTACCTTCAAATAAGGATATACGTGCTTTTAATAATAGAGCCGTATACTTTGTGACAAGGTTCAATTGTTTTTCAGCTGGGATATTTTTAATAGCATAATCCAAATCAGCTAGTACAGAGTCCATGACCAATTGTCTTGAATCTCTAGGCTTGTATAAGTCAGGATCTTTTCCTGATAACACCTTACCATACCAAGGCACATCACCAAAGGTTTTAACCTTATCGTAATAGAAATAAGCACGGAAGAAGCGGGCAATACCGCTGTATTTATCTTTTGCAGCTTGGCTTCCAACCTTGTGGTAGTTTTCCAAGAAGTAATTGATCTTACGAAGATTCCCCCAAGACCAACCTCCGCTACCAGAAGCTACTGGAACTATACGATTTCCTTTGATTTGGTTTGCCGGGTTTAAGGGCATAAGATTATCGGAGTTGGCGTCATTGGTGTAAACTTCCATGGTTGCCAACATGCTGTAGAAATCATTGGTAGCTACTTCTAAATCTTTTTCGGTGTTAAAGAAATATGGAGCCTCCACCTGATCTTCTGCAGGCTGATTTAAAAAGTCTTTACTACAAGAACCAAACATGAATACTGCAGAACTGGCAAGTATGATGCTGGTATATTTTAATTTTTTCATGATTCGCTGAGATTAAAGATTTAACATGACACCAAAAGAGAAGGTTTTACCCATAGGATAGGTCCTTAAGTCACCTCTGTCATCTGCAGTAGCAGGGGCAGAGTAATTTACGGCAGCACCGGCTTGCTCTGGGTCAAGGTATTTAGTTAATCCGCCGAAGCTCCAAGTCAGGATGTTTTCTCCACTAAAGAATACACGGAATTTATCAACTTTCACACGCTGTGTCCATTGTTGAGGAAGCGTGTAACCAACGCTGAAGTTTTTCACACGTAAATAACCTAAGTTTTGTAGGTAATAATCGTTTAACTCATATAGTGATCTTCCAGATTGAAGAGAAGAGTAACCACGGTAAATCTGTGGATACTTATTTCCTGTTTCATCTGGTCTCCATGCATTATCAATTAAGTCTTTACGGATAAAGGATAAGTATGGTCTTTGGTATGGACCCCAGAAAAGATCACCAGTAGGATACCAATCTTGACGTGCAACACCTGCTAATGCTACGGACATGTCAATGTTTTTCCAACGCATATTTAAGTTTAAGCCGAATGGGAATTGTGGCATGGAATTACCAATACGTTGTAAGTCACCATGATTGTCTAAGGTGTTTTCACCCTTGTCAATTCGTCCATCGCCATTCACATCAACATAGCGAATATCTCCACCACGTAAATGATTCCATTCACTGTTCTGCGTCACGTTTAAGACGTCATTATAAACTTGTGATAGACTATTTGCTGGGTTGGTGAAAGAGTTTTGGTAAGCTAATGCTTCTTCATCCGATTGGAATTGTCCATCGATATGATATCCCCAAATCTCTCCTAAACGTTTTCCTTCATAGTAGGAGCTTAATAAACCTTTCGGGTTATTATAGCGTGTGATTGTACCGATGAAGTTAGAAACGTTAGCTGATACATTGAAGTTTAATGGTGATCCTGCAACATCGAATTTATTCTGATAGGAAACACCTACTTCAAATCCTTTATTCATTAAAGCAGCATAATTTTCTCTAGGCTCACTTGCACCGAATACAGCAGGAAGTGGTTCTCCTGGAAGGTACATACCTTCTACATTCTTACGGAACCAGTCTACATTGAATAACAATTTATTTTCTAGGAATCCGATATCAGCACCAATGTTCGTCGACTTAGTAGATTCCCAAGTAACGACATTAGGAAGTGGGCCCGGCATAGTAGCAAATACTAAACGGTTTCCACCATTCAACCAATCCGACTTACCAACGCTCATCAGTTCTTTGAAGGTATTGACATCCACAGTTTGGTTACCAAGTTTTCCATATGAACCTCTGATTTTTAAAGAAGATACATAAGGTTTGATAGGCTCCCAGAATGCTTCACGATCAACCTGCCATCCCAAGGAAACAGAAGGGAACAAACCCCAACGGCTATTTTCAGGGAATCTTGAAGATCCATCATAACGCGCATTGATTTCCAATAGGTATTTGTTCTCATAGTCGTAGTTTAATCGACCAAAGAATCCTTGAATCGCCCAATTGGTGGCTGATCCAGAGATACTGTTCATGACAGTAGCCAATGAAAGATTGGATAGATCTTCAATCAATAAATCATCTGCTGTTGTAGCAATACGATCTCTATCAAATTGCTCTTGGTTGTAACCAGCTAATAATTTTAGATTGTGTTTATCAGCAAATCTGTTTTCATAAGTAGCAAATAAATTGATTGCATTGTATTTATCCTTCCAACGGTATTCTGTTAGCCGGTTTAAACCTACAATACGGTGATCTAATTTATTTCCAGCTAGGTATTCAAATGGGTTTAAACGGAAGGTACGAGCTGTGTTTTCTATACGATTGCTGTAGTCAAAGTTGATTTGTAAACCTTTAACTGGTTTTGCTACTGCACGGAAGGTATTGGTGAATTCTTCGTTATTGAATAAGCGCCAAGTCTTACCAGAATGAAGACCAGCATTACCACCCTGACCACCAGTACCTGTGCCGATATCCGTAGGAATTCCATCTACCATAATCGGGTAGAAGGCCATTAGATTGTACCAAGTCGTCGTACTCCAAAGACCTCCAAAACCATTGGTGTAACCACCATAATCTTTATCTTTTTCGTTGATGAACTGCGTATTATTGGAGATTTCTAACCAAGAGTTTGGTGTAAAAACTAAGTTTGCTTTTAAGTTTTGACGATCCATGTCTGCATCTTCATTAATGTTATTGATGCTTTCTCTTTTGAAGACACGTCCCGATAAATATCCTTTTAACTTATCAGTACCTCCAGAAATGGAGATGTTATGAAAGTTTGAAGCTTGTTGTTTTTTAAATAGGTGATCCCACCAATTTGACTTGTAGAAAAACTTGTAAGATCCATTGTTTTGCAGTTCATGGAAAGGTTCGATTTCTCCATTAGCAACCATTTTAATGGTTTCCCAGTCCATGTCATTGTAGTTGGTATAAGAAGTTCCATTGTAACCATACAATGCAGCATCGACTGTTTTTCCGTAGATGTAAGGGTCAGAAATATAATCGGTTCGAGCGGTAGGTGTGGTCCAACCAAAGTTGTTGGTATAGGCAATGGAAGTTGTTCCTGCTTTTCCGGTTTTAGTGGTGATTAATATAACCCCAAAAGCACCACGGGCACCATAAATTGAAGCAGAGGAAGCATCTTTTAACACCGTTACACTTTCAATGTCATTCGGATTAACACGCGTGATATTACCTTCAATACCATCGATTAATACCAAAGGACTTCCTCCATTGATGGAGTTGAATCCACGGACATTGATGTCTGGAGTTGCCGATGGATCACCATCATTCATTTGAATGTTTAATCCAGGCATAAGGCCTTGTAAGGTGGTTGCAATGTTGGCATCCGGACGTAATGCGATATCTTCGGCATTGACTTGAGAAACAGCACCCGTTAAATTGGCTTTCTTTTGAACACCATATCCAACAACAACTACTTCATCCAAATCAGAAACAGCTTCTTTTAAAACGATTTGTAATGGTGCAGATCCAGTAACCGGGATTACCTGTGTTGAATAACCCATCGCACTAACAGAAATTGTAGCTTGCGCAGTAGGACTTTGTAATCTGAAATATCCTTTTTCATCTGTTGCGGTAGCCAGATTGCTGTTTTGAAGGGAAACAGAAACACCGGAGATAGGTTGGTTCTGTGCATCCTTTACATATCCTTCAATCACACGTTGAACCAATTCTGGACTAGTCGCTAACTCCGTACGCGACTTAATTAGCACCATATTGTTCTCTACAAAGAATACCAAACCTTGTGGTGTCAACACTTTTTGAAGAACCTCCCGAAGGTCTTTGTTCTTCATGGAAACATCAATCTTATCCACGTGTTTAATCTGGGTATTGCTATATAGAAAATCGTAGTTTGTTTGATTTTGGATATCCTGCAATATTTCTTGTAATGTTGCTTGCTTGGCATGAACAGAAACTTTCTGTCCAAAGGTAGATGCACTAACATGTAGCATGGTTCCAAGTAACAACAACGAAACCAGTTTCATAATTAACAGTAGTTTTCTTAACCCCACCAGCTTAGGGTAGGGATTTCTAGTAAAAAAATAATACATTTGATTAGTATTGGGTAAATAATTCAATGTTAATAAGGACTTTATCCCATACGATTTAAGCGGAAGCGTGGCCGCGCTTCCGTTATTTTACATAGGTTAATTTCTTACGATAACCCTCCCTTCTTTCATATCGAATTTTAGATTGGCAATTTTTTCCATAGCTGTTAATACTTCTTTTAAACTTCTACTTCTAACGATAGAACCTGTAAAGCGTTCATCGGTATTTAATTCATAGCGGATGTCGGTGATATTATACCAGGTACTGATATCACTCATTATATCTTTTATACTTGCATTATTAAATCGGAAATAACCATCTCTCCAAGCTAAGTCTTCACGGAAATTAGCTTTACCCTTGCTTAGTTGAATGCTTTTACCTGCTTTGGCTTGTTCTCCTGGAACTAACTTCAATGCCTTGGCAGCAGTATTGACTTCCACAGAACCTTTTACTAAGCTTGTTTTGGTTTGAGTCAATTGTGGATAGGATTTAACGTTGAATTGTGTTCCTAAAACCTGAATTTGGTAATCCTTTGTTTGTACCTTGAAAGGTTTGTTTTTGTTGTGTGCTACATCGAAATAAGCCTCTCCACTAAGATTAACTTCACGGGATTTTTTATTGAAGTCAGATTTTAGTTTTAAGCTTGAGCCTGAGTTTAATTGAACAGTACTACCATCCGGTAATTCCAAACTGTAGCTAGTACCCTTTGGGGTATTGAACTCATGAAATGCTATTGGATCTGCTATATGCTGTTCATCCATTCGGACACGAATTAAATCCTTATTGATCTTAGAAAGAACTACACCATGATAGCTTACTTCTTGTTTGTCTATGTCATTAATATCTAATCTGGTGCCGTCTGCTAGTTGAATAGCAGTATTAGTACTATTAATGCTGGATTTTGTAGATTCTTGTTGAACAGTTGGGGTTTCATGTACAAGCTCTTCTTTGGCTTTGTCTTTTGGATAAAAAATAAATCCTAATACAAATGCTATGGAGCAAGCAACCGCAATCCACTTATAGGGTTTAAGTCTTTTGGTTTTTGCATGGTCTTGAAACTCTTCATGCTGTATGATTTTTAGAAAGACTTGCTCATTATCGAATTCAGCATCTTGATCAATGTTGGGGAGTTGGTCCAATGATTCATAAAACAAGTCTTCATGCTGCTCTAATAGATTGAAATAATCTGTTAGCTCCGATTCCGAAATGTTATTGTTTAAGAATTTTTGGTTAAGATATTTAAAACGTTCTTTGTGCACTTTTTAGGGTTTAACTATATAGAGTACACACAAGAGAGGGGATAGGACTATTGCAGAAAGAAAAAAAGTAATAAATATAAATAATCTGCCTGTTTGAAGGTGTGACGTAAGGTTTTTAAGGTTTGAACCAAACAGTTTTTTACAGTATTTGGAGAAATACCAAGTTCTTCAGCTATTTCTTTATGGCTTTTTCCTTCTTCTCTACTCATGATCCATACTTGGCGTTGTCTGCCTGGTAAGGCTTTTACTGATTCGTCAAGTAAATGTTGTATATCCAAAAGTTGAATTTTAGAGTCTTCAACATTCTCATTCATGTTCCGAAGAAGTTCTTGTTGAGCTATCATATCATACTTCATCGATCGAAGCTGATTGAAACATAACCTTTTTGCAATTACATAGATATATGGCCAGATATCCTTAGTCTCATCAATTTCGCTTCTGTTCAACCAAGTCTTTAAGAAGGTCTCTTGTACTATTTCTTCAGCTTGTTCTTTGCTTTTAAGAATTTTGAATGCAGTGTTGAAAATAGACTGTCCATAGCAATCAAATACCATTTGAAAGGCGTTAATGTCGCCATTCTTCAAGTTCTTGAATATTTGCATGTCTATCTTCATGGTAGATTTAGTGATTCAACTGCTGTTAAGTCGAAGCCAAAATTAAAAATCTAATATTAACAATATATTAAATGATTAATGGATCTATATTTTGGTTACCAATTATTGTCCTAGTTGGAACAATCAATAGACAAAGTAAGGCAAAAAATTAAATAGTTGGAATAAAAAGCAGGAAAGAATTGTTGGTGGCATATCAACTATTCATACAATTTACACTAAGTCACTTCAAAACCATTTTACTCTTGTAATTGAAAATTTTTCTCTATCTTGAAAGAAGCCCAAAACGCTTCACACAATACACTGAGAAAATACTATGGAAAAACTAAACGAAAATTACATTCGAAATCTGATTATTAAACTTGGTTTAACCGATACTATTATAGAAATATTTGATGAACATATTTCGGATGAGGTAATAGCAGAAGAATTGGGATATAGTTGGAGTAAGCCATATTCCATTTTGGAACTTCCTGCCGAAGTTCAGCAAGAATATCAGGTAGATAAGTATATTCCACTATTGTCACTTAATAATACACAAATCATTGCCTATGATGCGGGTCGAGATGGGTATATCAAATACGATGTTGAGCAAGGCTTAGAAGATTTAACTTGTTATACTTGGGATGGTGTTCTTTTGGAAGAGCTGACGTTTTGGTGGGAGAATGAGGTGGAAGAAGAAGATATTGAACATATAGCCAAGAAAATTGAACTTAAACATTATGCCCCGATTCTAAAATCTTTGGAAGAACATTCCGAAGCTGGTTTACTAAGCACATTTGAAACACAGAAAATCTGGTTTGAGAAGATGTATAAGGAGTTTAATCTCAAAAAATAAGAAATTTATAAGTATTTATATAAACAGCGTATTTCCATCTTCGAAATACGCTGTTTTTATTAATCAATGATGACATTGATCCCTTGTTCCGTTAATTTTGCTAATCCGGTTTTAAATTCATTGATAAACTCTTCACTATGACCATTCCAATTACTTACTTCAGCAATTACTTTAAAAGGATGAATTGATCGGTAGGACTTTGTGGGATTACCTGGGAATTTTTTATCCGTAACGTTAGGATCATCTTCCAACTCACCTGTAGGCTCTACCAAGTAGATACGTTCTTTACCTTCTCCTTGAGCGAGTTCTGCCGCTAAAATAGCTGCGTGAAGTGTTGCAGAAACATACACATGTTTTAATTTTTTATCAATAAAATTAGAAGTATATCCAATTTTTATGAAGTCTCCGATTTGTAAATCTGCCTTGGTTCCATGGAAATAAGTTTGGGCAAAAGGACTTGGTAATATATTCTCTTGATTTTGGTCTTTGTTCTGGTTATCCATGTTATTGAGTTAGGTAATAAGCGTAAATATAAACCAACAACGAATGTATTTGTTGCATATTATCTAACAAAATAGTAACCTATTAATCCAAACTAGCTTATTACTTCAGAATGTTTGTCATTGCTCAATTTAATCACCTCCAATCATTTTAGAGCTCATTCCTCTTTTCATGCCTCGTTCTGCAAGGAATATTCCGCCAATGTGCAATACTATAAAGATTGGGAACCAATAAACGCCCCATTTATGGACAGTTTCGATGCTTTCCTTAGAATCAGTAAAAAATCCTTTTTCAATGCAGATACCTGTTGCTGCTGAAATAGCCAAAAAGAAATAGAAATATACATAAGTCAATCCTTGAAGTCGTTCCTTTAACGACTGGTTTTTAAGGAAAGGATTTGGAAAGCGAATTCCTTGGACAAGCATGTAAATGATACGTGCAATAAAGGAAAATATGATCACATGGGCAAACAATTCATGCCATTCCCACATCGGCTCTCTTATGAGCTTCACTATATTGGAAAGTTGGTCTTTGTTTAAACCAGGAGCGTTTTGTTCTACTGCTGTGATAATACTATTCTTACTCATCCAATACATACGTAGAAATCCAGTAATGAATAAGACCGGCATGGCAATGGCCATTATCCAATGCAAAAGCCGGTGTATGGCTGTAAATTTTCGATTAGGATTCATTTTATTTAATCATTAGATTTATTTGAAATATTGATTATATAAACTATAGGATTGTTGTAGTTGACCGATAAGATTTGCTGTCTCTACAGAATCGGTGCTATTGCCTAATGACTTCACTAATTCCATATGAGGTAATAACCATTTATGTAATTCTTCGTGTCCTTTACCCGTCATGGTACAACTCTTGACGATTTGATCATTCTGTTCTGTCAAAAGTGAAGCTAACGCTTTTGGGTCCTTATTACTTTCTTTATCAAAGTCAGTAAGCAAATCAGATCCTTTCTGCACAAAAGGTCTCATTTCCTCATTGACTAGCCATTTATCACCATTGTTCAAGGACAATTCTTGGCTTGCCTCATCAATCGATACGTGTTCATGTTTTGGTTTTTCAGGTTCGGTAGTTGGAACTTGTTTTTCTGTTTTTTGTTGGCATCCCCATGCCAGTGTAGCCAAAAGGCCAATAATAATTAGTTTTCTCATAGCTGATTATTTAACTGTATTTAATACAGGTTAAATTAATCAATAACTAGGTAATCAAATATGATTCAAATCTTCTTTCCAAAGCCTGTTTAAAGAATGGCTAATAAATACCTGGAAATAGGGTATAGCTATGTTTACTGAATTTTTTTTACCGAAAATAGATAATAGGATTACCTTGAAATGACGAATGAGTATTACACTTCCAAAGCTCCTTTTCCAACATCAAATTATAGATTATTCTTTTTATAGCTACAGCTATCTTAATTATGAATATTTAATGAAAAATCGCTCTTTACATTATTGATAAGGATGTAAAAATGATTATATGAGTCTAGTTTATAGCAAAATAAAAAGACAGTTTAAATACTATACGTACTTAATTCTTATTTAATTTCCACTTTTAATTACTATCGATTAAGAATAATGTTGTTTGTTATCGGAAATTTAATTTTAAAATATATAATATTTTTTTAAACTTTTATGTTGTTTATACGCTCTAATGGGAAAAGTTAACTCTATAATTATGAAAAAGATCAGGATTTATCTATTCTCATTGGCTTGTCTTATGATGGTTTCTTCATGTGCAGTTTATAATGATCGCTTCGACAACAATATGCTTCTTTGGAAGGATAAGCCTGAGGATGATGTTTATTTGGTTTATGGCCCTCCAATGCGTTCTCAAACTTTAAAGGATGGTAAGAAATTAGTATCCTATGATTATGAGTATCAATCAGGTCAAGAAAACGACTTCTGTATAGTAACTTTCACGATTGAAAATGAAGTCGTATTGAATGCGAAGTACGAAGGTGATTATTCTGCCATAAGAAAATATGTAAAAGGTCCTCAAGGGGTAACTGGTTTCTAACTTTTAGTTTTTGGACTTATTCAAGTATTTATTTTTAACAAATAGTATAATACCTCAGTTATTATTTTATCCATACCGATTAGAAACAGATCGGTATTCTTGTCCTTAGATTTTTAAGAAATTATTTAGTATTATGAATTGAATTTCATTTAAGTTTTCAGGCAATTTAGTATGAGTTTGCTTCGGGATTCTAACGGTATTGTCTCGTATCTTGTATGGATCTTGTTCGGATCTCGTTCGGTCGGAACCGAACGAGATCCGAAGGAGTTCCGAACGAGTTCCGAAGGAGATCCGAAAGAGTCTCAAAGCAAACTCCTAGAAAACCCCTAGGAAACACAAATAACACACGAAGAATATCATGTTAAATAAATAGAAAAGAACAAATGATGTCCCATTAGATTTCAATTAAAATCAGCAATTTTCTACAACTTATTTCATATGATATATGAGCTCGCCAAGGTTTTATTTGACCATAATACCTTTATTTATAAACAACTAGTTATTGAGTTCAAGTGTTTGTGTAGTTAATATTTTAGCTTTTCTGTGATATTTTTTAAATTTTACTTTTTAGATTGTGATAGTCGTTTTCTTTAAATTTCATACCTTGAGTAAAAAATTTCTTTAGAGGTTAATCCTCGAAGAGTTTTGCAAGTCTATATTCAAAAATCTGTTTATATGTTTTTAAAATTTCATTGCTAAAAACATAATAGGATTAATAATTAATGCGCACTTAAAATCTGAATTTACATTTAATAAATTACACGTAACTATATGAAAATCGCAGTCCTACTATTATCAGGTTTATTCCTGTTGCCGTTCAGTTCGAAATCAGAAACTACTGTTATCCCCGTAATTAACAAATCCAAAGTTGATTCCACCATAAATGAAAATGAGGAATTACTGATGATGATTGCAGAGAATCAACTTTATGAAGTCATATATAATGAAATTTTTGGAGTAGAAATCGGAAGTAATGTTCAATGGTTGAATGTTTTTGGTCAAAATGCTTTTGCCTCTTTTAGTAATAGTGATTATTTTATTATGGAGAATAATCGATCTGGAGGATTTGAAATTTACGATGATGAGAATAATTTTTTATCTGTTGCTCCGGATGTACTTAAAAATTACTCATTAGAAACGAATTCAGGGATATGGGTTAAACAAAGTAACAATGGTTTTAATAAAGCTTATTTTTCTAACGATAAAGGCCAGGAATATACCATGACTTTTAAGTTTAGTTTAGGTGGGAAGCAGGAGATTAAATGTCATAATGGATACCAAATAACAGTCAAAGGAAAATTGAATGGCAATTATAATATTACCGATAATGAGGGGCGAAAAATGACGATAATTTATAACCGCTCCGGGATAAAGAAATTATATTATGGTGATAGTTTGTTAAAGACCTTGGTTCTTCAAAGCCAACAGAGTTTTACAGTGCAAGATGGAAATGGTAAAAGCACAAATATTCGAACTCGCGGACGATTTAATGATATCATTATAACTTATCCGGATGGGGAACAAATATTTGTAGAAAACAGATATAGAAAACCAGTGCCACCTCCGAAAGTAGAAACAAAGACTGAAGCGAAACCTGCAGGTTAGTCTTAAGATTGATTTTTCATATAACATTCAAAAATCAGACTACTTTTTTATGTAGTTTCTTTGGGAATAGTATAAAATTGGAATCATCAAACGGAAAAATCTCCATGGTACTATTTTTGTCTTATTTACGCGAAAAATAGAAGTCAATTTTTCAGTAAATTTTTCACTGATACTGACTGCTATTAGGTCATATGATAGCAATAAATAGGTTTTGTTCAGGGTTTAAAAGATTGATTATGCAGAATGTAATGATAAATTTTAAAATGAGAATAATGCTTTTTTTGGCATTACCACTTTGTTTTATCCTATGGAATTGTACCGTACATAGGGAGGTAAACTATTACGAAGGGTATATTTTTAATCAACAAAAACAAGCTATTTCCAATATCATGGTTTATGAAGGAGATAGACCTGAAAATAAAGTGTTCACGGATCAATCAGGTTATTTTCAACTAAAAAAACCTATAAATGTGATATCTAATTTCTTAATGGTAAAAAAGGATACTCTTATTTTAGATTCTATTCAGGTCGTTCGAACTAGTGCTGGAGAACAGGTAAATTATGCATTTGTAGAAGGTAGGCAGGATACACTTTTTTTGAAAATAGAATAAGCAAAAATGTGTTTATTGGGTTAATAAGTAAAGAATGTCCTGAAAAATTTGCAAATTGATATTAAAAAAAATCGTTTCCAATTTAGCAGTAACATATATATTGTTTCCAATTATCTATATATATGATTATTGGGACAACATCTATTATCATGATTATATAGACAATTATAATAATAGATATCCAGATTTGATTTCCTTTTTAAGTAGAATTTATAATGGATTCTTTCTTTATTCATCCGTACTGTTATTATCGTTGATCTTGCTTCAATTTATTAAGGATAACTATCTTTATAATAAGCCGTTGTTTTTATTAAAATCAACATTAGTATATTCTGTAATTAATCTTTTTATCATCTTAATTACTGGGTATAGTTATCTTTTAACGTTGATATTTCCAGTTTCTTTTGGGGTGCCTTTTATATTTATACTGTTATTATTTTCTATAATTATTCAAGGAATACTCTATTTGTTGATAGATAAATCTGTGGAAAAACTAAGAAATAATTAAAAGTCAACAAACGTACTAGGATAAAAAGGGAAGTGTATCAAAGTACTATTATTCATATAAGATGAAATAAGAGAAGAAAAGAGATGGCAACACAAGAAATAAAGCGAATAAAGATTGGCAATTATAAAGGAGTAGAAATTGAGTTGCACACTTGGGATGCTGGAATGGCAGAAGTTGATTTATCCTGTGCCTGTATGTTTTCAGAGGAAGTGGGTATGGATGAGCCAATTGGTGGTCTTAAACATTTAAATGATGCGCTCGATGGGCGCTTATTTTCTTTAAGAAAGCAAGGTTTGTTTAATGGTTTTAAATCTGAGCTTTTATTGCTTGATTCGCTAAAAGAGGCTATTCCTGCACAGAATTTATTGATCATAGGTATGGGATCTCCGTTGGACTGGACATCGGAAGAAAGCGCGATAGCCATCGAAAAGGCGGTTCATACTGCCTACCAGTTACAGGTAGAAAGCGTGGCTATTGCTCCTGGGATTTTGGATACAGGTATAAAACCAAAAACTTATTTTTCAAAGGAAATGCTTGCAGCATTGATCAGCACTATCAGAAAACAACATGAATTATTTCAGTTGGGTTTGGTTCAAGCACCTTCTTTAAAAAAATGGGTTTTTGATGCAGGTTATCAGAATTTTGAAGAGAAGGGATTAAATTTTCAAGAGAATTTCCAACAGATTTTAGATTCAAATAAATAAGAAATTTATATGTCAGAGAAAAATATTAAAACCGAAGAATTACACATTACAGATAGTAAAGGCAATTCGAAAATAGTATTGGCAGTTAAGGATGATATAGCTACTATACAATTTAATCAAAAGGAGGGAAAGCCTGGCATGTCTATTACATTGGATCAAGATGGTTTAGCCGCTATTAAACTGGTAAACCCCAATCCTGAATTACCTTCAACGATTTTAGAAGTAGATGATAAAGGGACACATATTAGATTTGATCATCCAAAGGGCAATTCTGCCTATCTCTTTCTAAATAATGCTGGAGCTTCTGGAATCGTAATGAATGCGGCAAAAGAAGACCGCAGGTATCAAGTAGTCGTTTCAGAAAACGGAAAGGTCATCATTAAAAACATGGATGTAGAATAAACGTATTCTATAGACTTTAATGGACTGCGGTATTTGATGTTTTGGAAGTTATTTGATTAGTTCCATTATTTTTTCTGCTGGTCGAGCAATTACTGCTTTACCATGGTGTAAGACTATTGGTCGCTCAATTAAGATAGGGTTCTTTACCAGAATATCTATCCATTCCTCATCATTGAAATCCTTGTTTTCAAAGTTCTGTTTAAAAAGCACCTCGTTTTGGCGAATAATTTCTTTAGGGCTTTTGTTAAGTAATTTTAGAATATGAGTCAATTCCGCTTTACTAGGCGGATTATTGACATAATTAATTATTTCCGTTTCAAAACCCTGCTGTTTTATAAGATCAAGAGCACAGTTACTTTTGCTGCAATTTGGATTATGGTAGATTTTCATTTTTACAGATATTCAGCATTAAAGATCGTAAATTATTTGCATTGTCCGTTCTGTAAATGGATCGCAATAACGGAGGTTAAATTCGAATAACTCTTCGTTAGAATAGGATTTTTCGATTTCTTTTCTTAGCATAGCTTTGGCTCTATTAAGACGAACCTTTACATTGCTTTCTGTGATTTCCAATAAGCTGGCGGTTTCAGCGAGATTTAAGCCATTGATTTCTCTAAGGGCAAAGACCATTCTATAGGACTCTGGGATTTTTGAAAGAGAATATTCAATAATCTGTCCTAACTCATGACTTTGAATTGTTTTCTGCCCATCATTTGATGATGTGGAGAACATCGGGTTAAGGTTTTCTTGAATAGAGTCCATAGCGGTTTCATTTTTGAAGCTGAACTTCTGTTTTTTATGGTAGCAGTGATTGAGCATGATTCGCATAAGCCAGGTCTTAAAACTAGCACGCGTTTCGAATTGGGCTAAGCACTTGTAGGCATCGACATAGGTATCTTGCATGAGGTCTTGTGTATCTTCATGGTTAAAGTTATAGGCACGTCCAATTTTATACAGTTGGGCATTAAACCGCCTTACAATAAGTTCGTAAAGCGGTTTCTGTCCTTCTAAGACTCTCTTAATTATTTCGGTTTCTGGGAGTGGTTCCATCATTTGATTTCTACTTATTTCAGAATATTGCTAAGCTTAGCCATTGAAAGAGCAGATATCGCCATTACTAAATCTCTGACGGCAACATCTAAGTAATTCAAACTTGTTAATAGACTGATGGCTATTAATGCTAACCATGCCGATACAATATATCCGCCAATAATTGGTTTTTTCAATACAATAAGTCCTGCGACAATTTCAATAACACCTACTATTTTCATAAAGACTGCACCTGAAAAGGGTAAAATGTCAGCCATGGTCGGATTTAAATATTGCTCCCAATTGCAAAGCAAGTTAGTGAATTTGTCGGCACCTGCCACAATGGGAACTATCACAAAGAGGTATTTTAATACATTGACTACTTTGCTGATTTCCTGGTTTTTGATTGTATTTTCCATTTTCTTGTTTTTTTATTGCTTTTACAGATATAGGGTGATTCAGCTGGCAATTGGTTACAAGAAATGGTGACAAATATATTGTGGTCAATTAATATTAGTTATTGAATTAAAGGGGTTTTGGTATTATCTGTAGAATTAGTAAATGGATGTGTACTTAGTCCTAAATAGGAGGAAGAAAGGAGTATAGTTGAAATATCAAAGATCAAATATTTCGGGATTATGATCTACAAAAATTGAATGTAAGGTGATTTATTTGCCCCTTGTGAATCGGGGGGTATATGAGTAACTGATTATAAAAAATATTCAATAGGCTTGGGGTATTAATTGTCATTTGAAAATAGCAGCTTATTTAAACCATATTAAAACATTGGTTACATTGATCGCTCGAATCATTTGTGCCTGTTGCCTAATCCTTTTAAAGTTTTGTTTGATCATTGTGTTATTTTGACCAATTATTTCTTTCATTTGCGCCTGATTTACGTTTGTACTCAATTCTGTTTCGTATAAATTCAAACCCTCCTTAAGACTATCTGTTCGTTTATTATTCATATAGGACAATAAGTGAGAGACTGCGTGAAATGTTCTGTATTTTTCAGGAAGGATATCATCTTCTGCTAATCTATAAGCAATTTGAGACATTTCTTCAACTAATGGAGCGAAACGAATAGATGCCTCTTTTTTCATTTTCTTTCGCTTTAGATCATCAAGAATTGGACATAAAATAAAACGTACTACAATCACACCAAAGATTAGGAAAAATAAAATGTTCATGGGTTTTTGTCCTTCAGCAGTAAGTAATAATCTATTCAGGTTATAAAGAATTATACCAGCTAAGACTCCAAAGAAAAAAAAGAGTCGCTTTCTACTATAAAACATGATTCTATATTTTTCATTGTCTATTTTTTCTTGTATTGCTGAAAAATTACTCAATAATATATGAGCTTCGGAAAGGTATTGTTTTAAGTCTTGACGTTCCACAATAATCGTGTTAGTGAATATTAATTGATAGTTAGGTTAAATATATGGATTTTGTTAAAGAATTTAATCAAAAACAAGTATTTAAGTGTTTGTTATTTGCTATTTAATTGATAAGTACGATCTTGATCATGGGTTATGCTGTAATTTTTCTTGCCATAAGACAAGTTTAAAGAACAATTCAGTTCTTAAATTCGTAACACATATTAATTAAAAATTAGAACGATGTCAAAGCAAGTATTCATTAATTTTCCGGTCAAGGATCTGAACAAGTCAATTACGTTTTATGAAGCATTAGGCTTTACAATTAACCCACAGTTTTCAGATGATACCGGAAAATGTATGGTTTGGAGTGATCATATTTTTGTGATGATTTTGGGTCATGAGAAATTTTCTTCATTTACTAATAAACCGTTGGCTGATTCGAAGAGAAGCATTGGAGGCATTTACTCGATGTCTGTTGATTCTGTTGATGCTATGAATGGCATTATGGAAAAAGGATTAGCAGCAGGAGGATTTGAGCCAAATGAACCAAGAGATTATGGGTTTATGCAACAAAGAACGATTGAGGATCCCGATGGAAATACTTGGGAATTCTTCTTTATGGATTTTTCAAAATTGCCTACAAACTAATTATTAGGTTAGCGTGTATTATTAATCTACCCTTTTCCTTAAAAACTAAAAATATGGAACGAAGTAGTTTGATTGAAATGAACAATGTAGGGATTGTTGTTGAGAATTTAGATGATGCCATTTCATTCTTTCGTGAAATAGGTTTGACTCTTGAGGGTAAAGGTATTGTTGAAGGGGAGTGGGCAGGTCGTGTGACTGGCCTACTTGACCAACAAGTAGAGGTTGCGATGATGGTGACGCCTGATGGGCATAGTCGATTGGAATTATCTAGATTTATTAGGCCAGAGCCAATATCAGATCATAGAAATGCTCCAGTAAATTCATTAGGTTATTTACGGGTTATGTTTCGAGTGGATCATTTGGACGAATTAGTGACTCGATTAGTTCGTAATGGTGCCACATTGGAAGGAGAGATCGTGCAATATGAGGATGTTTATCGTCTGTGTTATATTCGAGGGCCAGAGCGACTCTTAATTGGCCTCGCCGAAAAAATATAAGTGCTCTTTTGGAACCTATAAGAGCCTGGTGCCCCTAATTAGTCGAACCATTAAGTTCCTTCAGTTTGAAAAATAGGATTTTGGGTTTTCGTTTTCTTCTTTTTTTTCTTTCGTCGTCCCCACCAAATAAGGAAGCCTGTTATGGGTAATGTAGTAGAGATTATTCCTGCAAGGAAGGTGCTTAGTTTGCCAAATTGTCCCCACCATTGTCCCATATGTAGCTGCCATATCCAAATTTCTACTTTATTATGCATATGCTGCTGTTTCTGAATAGGGTATGGATTTCCAGTGTATTTATCGAAATAAAAGGTATGGTTGTTTTCGTCGCTCTTTATGCCAGCCCTGTCAGCAAGATTAAATGAAAATACACCCGACTTTTGGTAATCATAAACCCAATATTTGATTACTTTTTTTGTGGGTTGCTCCGCAAATAAATGATCCATAAGAGGGAAGGAATCGATAAATTCTTTATCTGGAATTGCTTTAGGGAGCTGCTTGTGCCAGTCAATCGTTGTGCCTCCGAAGGCTTTCATACTTATGTTCATCAACGGCTGGAAGAAAAGTATTAGGCCGGATAATCCAAGGATAAAGCAAATAATTAGGGAATAGAAACCATATACATTGTGGAAATCATAGTTCAGGCGCTTAAATCTTGCTTTCCAGCGTACGGTAAAGCTCGCCTTTACCTTGTTTTTTGTCCATCGTTTTGGCCACCAGAGTACTAGTCCTGTAATGGTACTAATTACAAAGATAACCGTTGCGATGGCGATGATCCATCCACCGACTGTTCCAATTTTAAAATGGGCATGAAGATGCGCCATGATAAAGAAGAAATGGATAGTTTTATCGTGTTTCAATATTTTGCCAGTGTAGGGGTCGATATAGACCATAGAAAGGGCAATCTTCTTAGGATCAAAGGTGTTAATTACAAGGGCTCGATTAGGATCCTTGTAATATAAAACATAAGAAGGGAGAAGTCCAGGAAATTCCTTTTTTTGGATATTCATTAGGATCTCTAAGGGTAACTTTTTATTTCCAGGTTCAATGTATTTTGCATCGCCTGCTGTCCATTCCACAATTTCGTCCGAATAAACAATGATTGTCCCGCTGAGGCATACAAATATCAAGATGATTCCTGATACTAAACTTGGCCAGAGGTGTAACCAGCTGACCAAGTTTAGCATGAAAGATTTACCCTTTTTTGTCTTACGATTATTACTCATGCAATAGATATTTAGAATCTATAGGATATCGTTCCTAATACCGTTCTTGTTGGTTGTGCATACAGCCAAAAGTTAGTGGTCAAATACTGTTTATTTGTTAGGTTATTTCCTTTTACGCTGACTCTAAAGCGATCACGTTCATAGAAAACGCTGGCATCCAATAAGAAGTAACCAGGCATTTTGAAAGTATTATAGTCATCGCCATAGAAATCGTCGGAATAGTTTCCTCCAAATCCTAAACCAAGGCCTTGAAGTTTTCCTTCGAGTAGACTATAGCTCGCCCAGAAGTTTCCGACATGATAAGGCGTTCCTTGCGGTTTTTTTCCTAATGTTTTCTCATCTCCTTTTGTGAATCGAGAATCGTTATAGCCATATCCTATGATGAGGTGCATTCCAGGAAAAGGCTTGGTCGTCAAGTCAAATTCAAATCCACGGCTTCTTTGACGTCCGTTTTGTACCGTTGTAGATTTTCCAGTTTCCTCAAGAATAGTAAAAGGTACATTGGTTACATCGATGTTATAATACGATGCATTTCCATGTAGTTTTTTGTCGAAGAGTTCATACTTTACACCAAACTCATACTGAGCAGCTTCTTGCGGTTTTATGGTTGCTGCATTAAACTGTACATTTTCCAGAACCATTCTTCCGTTTGTAAATCCATTCGTATAGTTTCCGAATAAGGAGACCTGATTGTCAATAACTTCATAAACAGCACCAAATTTTGGGGAGAAATAGGTTTCTTCGAAGTCGGTTACAAGGTCTTTATAGCGATCCATCCGTAGCCCGGCATTGATGTGTAGACGATTGTTGAGACTAAATACATCTGATAGGTAAATACCCATTGTTCGGTTCAGGGTGTTGATGGCACTTTCTTGCGCATTGGCAAAGAGTTGATCTACTTTTGCCATGTTAATTGCTGGCACATTTTGAAAGCGATTTACTTTGTCATAGTAGTTTAGCATTTTACGTTGGGTATAGTATTTGTCGTCGTTATAATCTACACCAATTAAAAGTTTATTAGTCCATTTTTCATTTCCATATACGCCTACGAAATTCTGCTGAATACTTGTTGTTATGAACTCACTTGGAATCCGCATGATTCGTCTACCTATGGTATCACGGGTGAGTGGTACTGCGAATAGATAATTTGAATGGTTATTTGTATTTGCAGATGAGAAGATCGTTTTTGATGTCCAACGGTTAGAAATACGGTAGTCGGCACTTGTCATGACGTTTAGTACATCCGATTTCATGGTTAGATCATTCGAGGAAAACGATTGTTTTACATTCCAATCGAAAGCAGCCAACTCATTAAATCCTTTTGGGAGGTAACCTACGGCGATCATATTTTTCTCAGCTTTCGAGTATTCAGCTTCAATGTTTAATGTTAATCGATCATTGACTAAGAATCGAAATGCAGGTGCGAAAAATATAGTATTGTCTTTTCCGAAGTCTTGGAAGGTTCGTCCTCGTTGCAGAGCCGTATTAAAACGGAATAATACGGTTTTACTTTCATTGATTGGGGTATTGAAATCAAGCGTAAGTCGGCTTAGGTCATAAGCGCCATAACTGTAGCTTGCTTCGCCAAAGCTATATGGTTTTGGCTTTTTAGTAACAATATTTATGATACCCCCATATGATATTTCGTTGGATGTACCGTATAGTGTTCCTGCAGGCCCTTTAATTATTTCGATTGCTTCAATATTTGCAAGATCTGACATAGTCGTTTGAGATGTTCTGTAGCCGTTTTTGAGAGAACCAGATCCTGTGGAGAAGCCGCGCATTTTTGCGATGACTGTAAATCCTCCAGCACCTAATCCGTTGGTTATATTAGCAATTCCTGGAGCGGCAAGTAGTGCTGACTTCATGTCGGTTACTGAACGTTCTTTCAACAGTTCTTGGGGTATTATATTGTATGATTGGGAGCTTTCGAGGTTTTCCTGCGGCATTTTACCGACCGTCTCTGTTTTCTTTTCAGCGAATTTTCTTGCAGCAGATACGACGACCTCATCAATCTGGTTTTGTTTTGTTCCAATGTAGAAGGTATAGAGATTACGTTCAGCATTCTTGATTTGCTCTTGGTATTGCTCTCCTTGATATTCGATTTGGAAAGTGTAAATCTTATTAGGGTCTAGGTCTAAGAAAACCTTTCCTTGTTTGTCAGTTATAAATACCTCAGCAGATTCTAGGACTTTTAGTTTAGCTGCTTCGATAGGCTGATAATTGAAATCTAAAATTCGAATGCTAGTAGATTTTGTTTGAGCTATAAGCAGTTCGATGCATAAGCAAGAAATAATGCAGAAAGCATATAAGTGTTTTTTCATCTTTATTAAGATTAATTCTAATTTGGACAAAAATATTTGTAATTTTCGCATGATTTTTACGATTTTAAGACGTAAAAAGTACGAGTTTTTGCCATCGCTAATTATTATATGAAACCACTTAAAGAGCGTTTTCAACTAAAGTTTAACCGTAATAAGCGTAATATCGCCTTGGACAAGGAGGGGTATAGAGAACTGTTTTTTAAAACATCATTTTACAATATTCCGGTTCGGGAGAAATTCATTGTGGATGATTCTTTCATTGTAATTTATTCAGAATCCACAATTGATAGTCCGGTGACTGTCCCCATATTTTTGGCGGATGGAGTATTTAAGATGCAATTTGAGTTAGAGGGTTATTCTTCTTTTTGTTCTTCTGATTTGGATATTGAAATTCCTGAGCAGCACTTTAATTTGTTTTTTCTTCCGAAGGTTCATGGTGCATTGCAATATCGTAAATCACGTGTATGTGTTGATGTTATGTTCGATAAGGAGATGTTTGAACGCGATGTATCTAGGCTTATTCCGCAATCGTCGGTGTTTCTGAAGCAGCTATTGGATAACAACGCTTGTAAGCTGTTTGATCAATCGCCAAGGATTACTATAGAGATGCTTACAGTAATTCATCAGATATTGGAAAGCAGGCTACCACACAACCTTCAAGCGACATATAATAGGTTGAAGATTCAGGAATTGTTGGTATTAATATTTTCAAAATTGGCCATGCAAGAAGGGAAAGGCCAGTCAGACCTTTCTTTGGCCGAGAATGAAAAAGTTTTACAGATTTCTGAATGGATTGCGCAAAGAGGTATTCGATTAATATCTGTTCAGGAGCTTGTTGACCATTTCGGTTTATCACAGAAGGTTATTAATCGTGGTTTTCAAAAATACTATGACTGCAGCGTAGCACAGTATATTAAGAAGGTGCAAATGGAAAGTGCAAAGAGGCTTATTAAGGAGCAAGGTTATTCCATTAATGAGATTGCGCAATTAATGGGCTACAGTTATCCGCAACATTTTTCCGTTGCTTTCAGTAAGTATTTTGGATATTCTCCCAAAGAGGTTAAGCAAAAAATTAGTTAGCTATTTCTGGATGTTAGAGTTTGGTTGGTACTGCCGTATGCATATCCTTGCATTATGACATTTTAATTCAGTGGATACAAAAGGTGATTAAAGTTTTGTGTTGTGAAACCGCTGGTACAAAACTCGCACCCTTTTCTTGCTATTTATGGGTAATCATCATTTCTAAATATTTCGTTAAAATTTTTCAAGACTTCCTTAAATTCTTCTTTCTTGGCTGTCAGATTATCCTAAAGTAATTCGTTGTTGTTTTTTGTCTGAATGACTTGCTTTTTCCTGTTGTAAATCCCGTATAAATAACATGGGTGTTATTGGATTTAATATGAAATGATTTATCTAAGACCCTAGCTAATTTGAATTGTATTTCTATTGGGTTTAGTATAGGATTGCTAGTAATCAAGCTTGATATTGCTTCGAGACGCTTAGGGGATTTCCTTGGATCTGATAGGGATCTCCTTCGGATCTCGTTCGCTTCTAACCGAACGAGATCCGAAGGAGATCCGAACAAGTTCCGAAGGAGATCCGAAGGAGTCTCGGAGCAAACCCCTAGGAAACCCCTGTTAAACCCTAAGGAAACACAAAGAAAACCATTGTAATAGATATGAGATATGAGACCGCTACGCTATTAGATAGGAGACAGTAAGGTATAAAGGAAAAAGGAGGAAGTAGAATGAAGGAAGGAGAAGATAAGGGAAAAGAAAGATGTTAGGTGTTATGCGGTTGAAGCATGCATTGCCTCTACAAACAATCATGATTTTAATATCTCTAATCACCAAAACTGTAGGGTCGAAGCATGCTTCGACTTCATAAATTAAAACCATTAAAACACTTAGAAAAAGCCATTAAAATAGACAACAGATTTTTTTAGGTCTGTTGTCTTTGAGTATATGGTTTATTGTTCCCTCATCTTCGATTCGGGATGACCCGATCTTGTGGGTGGGAATTTGAGACTCTACGCTTCGCTCTGAGTTGTAAGGAACGTTATTTATCACCCCTAATATCTAACAGCGAAGCGGTCTCCTATTAACAAACTGTCTAGATAGCACATTAGGTAGGAGTGGTACTGAGTGAGTTTGAGGGAAGGGGGGGATCCCCGACGATTACGAACGGAATGTCCGCCCGTTTTTTGTTGTGATAGATGTCAGAGGAGAGACACTGGAAAATTACTCCTTGTCCTGGTTTTTGTGTTCTTATCATTTATTATTGATGTTTTGTAAACATAGCAAGTTTCGGATTTTCTGGCAATGCATATATTCCAATCTTTGTTATGAAAGTTAAACAGAACAATTATGCAAAGATTTAAAAACAAGTACGCAATTATTACAGGTGGAACAAACGGAATGGGATTTGCCACAGCCCAACAATTCATCAATGAAGGTGGCAAAGTAGTAATTACCGGACGAAGTGATGAAACAGTAAGCAAAGCTGTAGAAAAATTAGGTGAAAATTCACATGGAATTGTGTCAAATGCAGGAAGTATGCATGATATTTTTAAGTTGCAGGAGCAAGTAAAACAATATATAGATACGATAGATTTCTTATTTGTGAATGCAGGCTACGGACGTTTTTCCTCTATTGAAGATGCAAACGAAAACCATTTTGATGAATTATTCAATATGTTGGTAAAAGGAACGTTTTTTACTGTTCAGCAAATTTTACCAATTATGAAAAATGGTAGTTCAATTGTTTTAAATACATCCTTTGTAACTGAAATTGGAACAGCCAATTTTTCTGTATATTCAGCAGCTAAATCAGCAGTGAAATCATTTATTAAAACATTTGCATCCGAGCTGACAGAAAAAGGTATTCGTGTAAATGGTATCAGTTCGGGACATATCAAAACTAATATTTTCAACAATACTGGATTAAATGCGGATCAAATTAAGGCCGCTCTTGAGGGGATTATCCCTACAATTCCATTCAAAAGATTAGGAGAACCTATAGAAATTGCAAATTCGGTTTTATTTTTAGCTTCGGATGAAGCTTCATATATTCACGGCACTGAATTGACAGTAGATGCTGGTATTTCAGTGATAAGAGGATAACACAAGAGTTAAGAAAATTAGATTGTTATAGCTTAACCTAAAAAATGCATGCTATAGGTGTTTATGTTTTGCCTTTTTTTTGCCGTTTTGTATTTCAAAGACCCAAATTTAGCAGAAAGTATACTTCCCAAATGTTTTGACATCAGCAAAAATATAAAGGGATTAGTCAAAACAATATATCTATTAGTAGTAGCAGATATTCAAAGGCAGTTAGTCAAGCAAATTGGAGGCGCCGAATTAAATCAACTATTGAATAACAGTGAAGAGATTGAGGATTGGAAAGCAGTTGGAATTATTTCAACTATGGGGTTAGGCTCAGTGGCATTAGGATAAGTGGCTTTATTAAAATATAATTTAGAGATCTTTAAGGGAGATATCAAAAATGGAAAAGTTGTAATTTGAAATTTATGCTAGAAGTGTCTCGAATACTGTGTAAATAAAAAATACGGAGTCCATATAATTTATTTACTCATTTTATAATACAGTGCCAGAACTTAAGTTAATAGTCTTAATTGATAGATATATGAATTTATAAAACGAATTGATTACAAAAATTCATTAATATAGACACTTTCTCTTAAAATGTGTAAGTTGTAAAAATACGGAGTTCATTGGACTTCGCATTTTTATTTACTTAAATCTAAAATACTATAATTGACAAGGAGTCATTATTAAATGAAAAGGTGTTCTTAAAAAGTTCTAAGGATGCTGCAGACCTGAGTTCCTTTGTAGCTATTTGTTCAATTACGTTTGAACCTGAGTATTCTATCCCTCCTACATAATCCTGTCTGCTGATGACCCCATTTTACAAGTTGTCCAATAACCTAGGAACGGGATATTTAGCTTCGGGAATAGTGCCGCAACATTATGTCAACGAGTCAGACTCATTACCATTAAAAAATCGGTCATCTCTAGATGATTCTTGGATTCAACAAACTTTGACAATTGTTGAAGGAGGCAAGAGTCTAGAAAAACGTGGAGCTGGTAAAAGATCATCTTTAAGTATGTTTCGGATTATGATAGCTATTAAATTACAACAAGCCAATCAGTGGATCTTACATATAAATAATTAACACTTTTCTAACACATACTTAAAGTAGGGATAACTGTAGGTTAATAGTAGCTGATTAACTTTGGGAGATTACCTTCAATTTACTTGTAATGAAAAGCAACGCAACCGAAATCAATGAACAGTTATTGGAAAAAATACGGCAAGGGGATACCGCTGCATTTCAGGAATTGTATTTTCGCATGCGTAGTAAAGTTGTCGGTTTTTCTTACAAGTTTTTGCACTCTCAGGAAGATGCAAAGGAATTAACTCAGGAGGTATTTGTTAAACTTTGGGAACATCGAGAAAAAATCGACTCCAACAAAAATATAGAGAGCCTTTTATTTGTCATGGTTCGATACAGTATACTTGATGCTTGGAAAAGAAAGTTGCGTCACGATGATTTTCTCGAAACGCAAAGTCGAATTGAGCAGCATCAGGATTCCACTTCGCAATATATTGACTATCAAGAATGCTATGAAGTGTTAATCCGTTCTATTGAGAGTCTGCCTCAGCAGGCACGGAAGGTGTATCGTTTGAGTCGGGAGGAAGGGCTGACTCATCAGGAAATCGCTGATCAACTACAGATTTCTACCAATACAGTGAGTAACCATATCAAAAAATCTATGCGCCAGATACGTACCTACTTTAATAATAGCTATCCAGAAGCAATTAACTGTATTCTCTGCTTGGTTTTGGCCTTTATTTAAGCGTCAATTTTTTTATACCAATTATTTATTTTTTTCTTTCGAGTAGCCGTTCTTTCCTTGCCAATCTTTCTATAGATAAATAAGTAAAAGAAGTGCAAGAAAAAGATTATATCCAAAGCATTATGGAACTTTTCCGACGAGGGCAAGCAAGCTCGGCGGAGAAAAGGATCCTCCTGCATTATTTGGAAATAGTTCAGGAAGAAGAGCATATGGAACTCTTAAAAGAGTTGATGTTTGAACTTTGGAAAGGCGAACCTCTTCATCGGGAGGAGTCCAAAGAGACGAAGGCAGAGTTTGATAAAATCTTGTTAAGAATTCCAAATGATAAGAAGAGAAAGCCCATCAGAATAGTACAGTTTTGGTATTATGCGGCTGCATTAATATTAATCTTTTCAATTTTTTCGACGTGGTTTTATTTTCAGAAATCAGAATACGCTGTGCAACCCACAAGCATAGTATGGTCAAGTAAAACTACTCGTGATGGACAGAAAGTGAAAATAAGATTAAGTGACAGTAGTATTGTTTATTTAGCGGGTGGAAGTACTTTACGATGGCCTGACCAATTTCAAAAAGGACAGAAACGAGAAGTTATACTTACAGGGGAGGCATTTTTTGAGGTTAAACGAGATACAAATAGTCCATTTGTTGTTCATACTGAGCAAATGAGTACCTTGGTTTTGGGCACTTCCTTTAACATAAATGCTTATCCAAAGGATAGAAGTCAGATTGTCTCTGTGCGTAGTGGAAAGGTTCGTGTGAGTAGTACAGGAGCGCGCCATTCGAAAAAATTTGCGGATTTGACTGCTGGAATGAGTTTGACCTATGACCAGCAGACAATGGATTACAGTGTAGAAAAAGATCAGGATTCCTCTTCATTTAATAGTTGGATAGAAAACCGTCTTAGTTTTCGAAATGCCAATATCGAAGAAATAACAACCAAATTAAGCAGGTATTATAATATTGATTTTGAGGTCAAGGGTTCGTGCAAATTTGATAATTATCGCATTAACGCCAGTTTTGACAACCAACCTATCGGAAAGATTATGGAGCAGTTAGTAATCATGAGAGGAGGTAGACTTAACTATCGGATCAATAGCGAAAATTCAATAACCATATGGAGGAAGGAATGCCCATGATGTAATCACAGTAAAGCAGCGGATCACGCTAACACAAAAAACGAGAAACAAAAAAGGAAAATAGAACCGTTCTGGTCCAACAGAACGGTTCGAGAAACAAAATTTTAATCAATTGAATAACTAAAATCATTGAATTCTATGAATATAAACATATATTCTCAAAACAAAAGAAAATATTCGAAATCTTGGAATCAGGTAATATTATTAATCTGCTTCGTTATATTACTGTTTTTTATTCCTGTGGTTTTCAATAATGCTAGGGCACAGGGACTTCAGAAAAAAGTGAGCTTAACCGTTAAATCAGTACCCATAACCATTGCCCTACGAGAATTGCAGTCGGCATCTGGATTGCTGATAAATTATGATGGTAATATATTTTCCGCTCAGACTAAAGTCAGTTTAGATGTACAAAATCACACTACCGAAACAATATTAAAACAACTATTAGCAAGTAGCAATGTTGGTTTTAAAACAGCAGGCAGCAATACTGTTGTGTTATATAAATTACCAACTCCGGCTAACCTAGGGCGGATTATAGGGAGTGTTGTTGACGGGAGCGGTGAACCATTGGTCGGTGCTTCGGTATTAGTACAGGGAGTAGGGCGGTCTGCTATGACCGATAACAAGGGGAATTTTAATATTGAATTAAAAGCAGGGACTTATACCATTGATATAACTTATATTTCATACGAAAGCCAGCGGATTACAGATATAAAAATTATTGATGGTCAGAGTACTCCTCTAAATATTGCCATGAAAGCAAGTGCAAATACGATAAGTCAGGTGATTGTGACATCTTCTTATAAAGTAGCTAGCATCTCAGGACTATTGGCGCGGCAAAAGAATGCTTCGGAGATTAGTAATGGTATCTCGGCAGAACAGATTGCACAGACACCCGATCGCAATGTGGGTGAGAGTTTGAAACGTATTTCTGGTGTTTCTACAATCAATGATAAGTTCGTAATCGTTAGGGGGATAGGAGAGCGATATAACTCAGCAACATTGGATGGCACTACATTGCCAAGTACCGAGGCTCAAAGTCGAAGCTTTTCTTTCGATATTATTCCCACGGCTATAATAGACAATGTTGTGGTGGCGAAATCTATCACACCGGATATGAATGTTAGTTTTGGTGGCGGGCTTATCCAGATTAATACTAAGGATATTCCCAATGAAAACTTTATTTCCTTAGGTGCAGGAACTTCAATAAACGGACAATCCATAGGAAAAGACTTCCTGAGCCCGCAACGAGGGAAATACGACTATCTTGGTTTTGATGATGGAAGAAGGTTATTTCCAAAAGATTTATATATCGCATCAGCAATATCTCCAATTGAGGAGGTTGTTTCGCAAAGTAAGCGTTTTACAACGGATAATTTTACCCTATATAAATATAAAACTTTACCATCACAAAATTATCAATTTACAATTGGTCGTCTCTATAACTTAAGGGGGGGAAGCGTCCGGAAATTTGGTTTTGTAGGAGCGCTTAATTATCGCAATCGACAGGACATTACAAATATAGAGGATACCAAACGAGGGTCATGGTACGACGAGTTTCCAGATAAGAATACGGGAACGATTTACGAGTTTAATACAACTTGGGGTGGTTTGTTAAATTTGGGTTTACAGATTGATCAACATCGTTTTTCTTTTCGAAATACATTGACTCGGGTATTCAACAGTAGTTTAACTCGAGTAATCGGAATTGATGCAGATGGTGATCCAGAAGGAATGCCAGATCGGATACGAGAAACTACAATCCCAACTTTTACTACACTCCTGCAAAATAAACTAACAGGACAACATCAGTTTCACGATCTAAAATTAGATTGGGAATTCGCTCGATCTGGAACCAGGCGCGATGATAAGGATATGGGAATATTAAGCCAGAGTTTGACTTCCGAAGCAATTAATGGTGAACGTCTCTTTTTATATGAATATTCACAATTGGTAGAAGGTAGAAGCCAGCCAGCCTCGCGGCATAACTACTCCAATAGAGAAACACATTATTCCTGGGGAGCATCAGCGATGTACCCATTCATTTTTAGGAATATGAAAAGTACGACAAAGCTAGGATATTTTGGTTTACAACGTAATGCAACATTTCGGTATGAAATTGCCGCTATGGTTGTAGATAACAAAACCTTTGACCAGAGTTTAAGATACATTTCTATTGGTGATCGTTTTAAACCGGAAAATATAGGTGCGCATGGTTTTATGTATGAAATGGATGGGTGGGATTTGGATAACTATCAAGGTAAAAGTCAAAATCACTCAGGATACCTCATGTTTGATCATAAGTATTCTGATAAATTACGTTTAGTTTGGGGTCTTCGGGCGGATGCTTACAAGTATACGGAAATCCAAAATCCCAAAAGTGACGGCTCCTTTGTTACTTTTCAATTACCTGAAGAAAAGAGTATTCGTTGGATGCCATCTGCTAATTTGACCTATTCACCAATTAATACTTTAAATATTAGACTGGCGTATGGTAAAACGGTTATTCGTCCTGAAATGCTTGAAAACAGTCAGTTTTTACGGTATAATCCAACTTTTGAAGGCGTGTTTGGCAGTTCAGGAATTAGTAGTACAGGTATTACCAGTTGGGATCTGAAAGGAGAGTGGTTTCCAGGATTAGGTGAAATTCTATCATTGGGTGGATTTTATAAGCATTTTGATAAGCCCACTGAAATCTATGCACAGGCGACGGGAACTTATGATTGGCAATATACACTGACTAACTCTTCTCTGGCCAAAGTATATGGATTAGAATTTGATCTAAGAAAAAATCTCGGTTTCATTTACGATCATTTTATGTTTCGAAATATAGCGGTTTATGGAAACCTGACCTTGCAAAAAGGTGAAGTAGTTGCCTATGTGGATATACAAGATCAGGAAACAAATGAATATCAACGTTTCGAATCCAAACAGTCACGATCGATGTACGGTCAGAGCCCTTATTTGATCAATATCGGATTACAATATGCTGGTGATCGGTTGGGATTAAATTTTGTTTTTAATCGTTCAGGAAGAAAGACCTCTTTCGTGACTACTACACCACAAGAAACGGAATATGAGATGCCACGAAATCAATTGGATGCACAGGTGGGTTATAAATTTTTTAAAAAAAATCTTGAAATGAAAATCAATGCTGGTAATATTCTAGATGCTGTATCTGTGTTTTATAATAATTATAACAGTTATGAGAACAATCCAGATGCAGCAGCAGGGGATTACATAAATAGTCAGAGATTAAAAGATGGGTTTAGTAATGATTTTGATGAAGGGGATCGTGTTATGTTAAGACAGCGATTCGGACGTACTTTAGGGGCAACCGTAACATACAAATTTTAAAAACCATAAATCTTATAAGGAAAGGAGGGTAAAGTGGAAGACTTTAATAACTTTTAGCATTTCACCATAACCCTTGGGTAAATATTAAATATTAAATAAAAATTATTTTTAAACTATTCCTAGATTAACTATATAGTCAATTTAGGTTTTCAAAAAAGATTATGAAAAAATCTATATTTAAATTCATGAGTTTGCTGGTAGTTTCTACTTCTTTGATGCTTAGCTGTAAGAAAGGTGAGTTATTTGATACCAGTTCGCCTAAGATTGTAGAAATCGCTTTTAGTGGTTCTAGTACTATTCCATTGGAAATTGTATACAATAATGCTGTTGTTGATAGTACTCGAGGGATATTCAATACAATGCCGATTCCATTTAGACTAAATATTGCAAAAGGAGGTGAAAAGTTATTTGTTCGTGAAAAAGGAAAGACAACGACGCTGAAAAGTTATGATATAAATGCTGAAAACTTTACGCAGGAATTGGGAATTTTTTATGATAATGGAGTGATTTATGATGTAGGGATAAATTATAAATTGCAAATTTTAGCTAAAGACGGCGGATTGGATTTTTATCTGGATGATCAAATTATCTATCAGAATCCATAAGAGGGTGCTATTACTGAAACCCTTACCATACCTATTAATAAAGAACAAAACCGGAAGCTTGTGGTAAAGAGAATAGGAGAAGATGAAGTTTTGTTGACAAAAACAATTACTGATGCTGACACCAATACAACATTGAAATTTTTTCTTGAAGGCAAAGAATTAATTGAAAACCTAACTATCCCAACATTAAAAAACACAAAATGGATGTCTGTTACCTTTAAGTTACGTATAAACGCAACAGCTGTTGAAACAAAGTTTGTTGCCGGTGATATGGATTTTGTCGCATATGTTCGGAATATGAATACAATGGAAGTTAAAAAATTAAACCCTGAATTTCGGTTCACAGTTCCAGCAAATCAGTCTTTTGTAACAATGGAACTGCCTCCTGTTGGCGAGTCAGAGCATTATACATTTGATCTAGTAAAAAAAGGAACTAACGAACCTGCTTTTGTTAGCAACAATTTAGACAAGAAAGTAAGTTTGGGTTTTGGAAACTATGGTACATTTTATTTTTTTAATCCGGATTTTTCGACTTTTATACCAGGTGAGCGAATTATATGCTTATTGTCCATAGCAGAGGAAACAGGTGGTGATAATTATGATGAGATTTTCGTTACGCCTTCAGTTTCTGAAATCATCACAAGTTGGATTAATTTTGAATGATGTTACATTAGATTATTCAAGAATTTATTTGATGATAGGTATTAGGTACCTTGAAAGTCTCATGGCAAATATCCACACAAAAGAGAAGGCAGAATAGACATAGAAACCCAAAAGAGAAATCGAAATTTTAAAAAAACAAAATAGTGAGGTCTTAAAGTACATTTTCAAAGAGTATCACAAATAGGCTTAGGTAATTTAGTCACGAAATACGAACTATTAATGACCGAACTATAAGAGTTTTGAACGAGAAAGTTGCCTCAGTCGCTCGATTCCCGCACGCTTATCATAAGGCACCTAGCTTGCCGAACCGGCTACTCAACGTTTGAACCCACTGGATACAAAAAAAGCCTCAATCTATGATTGAAGCTTTTTTTGTGATCCCGCTGGGATTCGAACCCAGGACCCATACATTAAAAGTGTATTGCTCTACCAGCTGAGCTACGGAATCTGATTTCTTATGTTAAGAACTACTTCGTTGTTTGAAGTGATGCAAAGGTAGAAAAAAGCCTGATATGTGCCAAATGAATTGTATTTAAATTTTAAGATTAATAAATAACTTACTGTTTCTCAGTTTGAAAAATTTGTGTTTGAACAAGCTTGATAAGGTTTGTTTTTCCAAAATAATGCAACCAGTAAGGTTTTTATTTAAAATTGGGCTTTAATCATTCTTGGAACTTGATTTAGATCTCTCAATACTTCCACTTTCGTAAACCCTTTTTTGATTAAAAGATCTTTTGTCTCTACCGAAAGGTATTGATTAATCTCAAAGTACAATGTCCCGTCCTTTTTTAGGTGTTTTAAGGCAAATGAGGCAATATAATCGTAAAAGAGTAATGGAGCGTCGTTTTCAACAAATAGTGCGGTGTGCGGCTCGAAACGCAGTACATTTTGATGCATTGTGTTTGCTTCATTTTGTGTGATGTAAGGTGGGTTGCTAACAATCACATCAAATTGTTCTTCTTGGAATACAAATTCCCATTCCAATATGTCAATACAACGGAACTCGATATTAGTCGAATTAATTACCGCATTTTGTTTGGCTACTGCCAATGCTTGTGCCGAAATATCTACTGCGGTTACTAAAGAGTTAGGTAGATTTTTCTTTAAACTAATAGCAATACATCCGCTACCTGTACCAATATCAATTATTTGAATTGTATGGTTTTGAGGCTTTTGTTCTTTAATAATTAAATCGACAAGTTCTTCGGTTTCCGGTCTTGGAATAAGGGTATCTTCTGTCACATTAAACATAAGGCCATAAAATGGGGCTTTAGCTATGATTTGCTGAATTGGTTTTCCAGAAAGCAATAGCTTAAGTGCTTTAGATAAAATTTCCTCATGAGCTGAGGAAAGAGGCTCATTCAAGGCAAATAGAAAATTACTTTTGGGGATTTCGAGGTATTCCAAAGCGGCAATTTGGAAGATAGATTTAATTTCATCTTCCGAGTAGAGTTCTATTAAATCTTGAATAAACTGTTTTCTAATATGACCAAGAGTTTGCATAAAGCAAACCTACAAAAAATGGGGCATTCTGCATTTTGTAGAAGATAATTAATAGTTTTGTTTCATGAGCAAAGATGAACTTTGGATGCAACGTTGTTTGGATTTGGCCGTCCTGGGTGCAGGCAAGACAAGTCCAAATCCGATGGTTGGAGCAGTAATTGTAAATAATGATAAGATAATCGGAGAAGGGTATACTTCTCCATATGGTGGCCCGCATGCGGAAGTAAATGCTATACAATCTGTTATTGATCGTTATGGAGAAAACTCTAAAGTACTTTTTAAAGAAAGTACTATCTATGTTTCATTAGAGCCTTGTGCTCATTTTGGAAAAACTCCTCCATGTGCGGATTTAATTGTTTCTAAAGGGTTTGAAAGAGCTGTGATTGCTTGTCAAGATCCTTATGCTAAAGTTAATGGTTTGGGGATTCAGAAATTGAAAGATGCTGGAATCGAAGTGGAATTAGGCATTTTAGAGGAAAAAGCAAAATGGGTAAATCGACGTTTTTTTACACGATTGAAAGAATTTAGACCCTATGTGATTCTTAAATGGGCGGAGACTGCTGATGGTTATTTTGCTCCTCTTAGTAATGTTCAGCGTTGGATTAGTAACAAGGCAAGTAAACAGCTAGTTCATAAATGGCGTGCGGAGGAAGATGCTGTTTTAGTAGGCAAGGGGACGGCTAAGGCTGATAATCCATCTTTAACTGTTCGTGAATGGGAAGGCAGAAATCCGAAAAGGATTTTAATTGATAAAAATCTGGAGATCACAAACGATTTTAATCTTTATAATACAGAAGCTGAAACTTTAATATTTAATGCAGAAGTTACGGATTGGAGAGCGAATATTAAACTAATAGCTTTAGAGAATTTTGACTTATATCTACCTCAGCAAATTCTATATCAATTATATTTAATGGATGTACAATCTATTATCATTGAAGGTGGGAAAAAGACATTGGATATGTTCATTGATGCTGGGTTATGGGATGAAGCTAGAGTGTTTCGGTCGAATGAAAAATGGGGAGAGGGGATGGTATCTCCAAAGATTTCAGGTAAAATGATCGATCATATAAAAGTGGGTACGGATTCATTGTTGTTTTTTATAAAAGCTTAATAATCAGTTTATAATTTATTTTTTTATGATTGTTAGCTTTAGGGATGAGAATTCCAGAAGAGCTATTGCATTTCATTTGGCGGTTTCAGCTATTTAGACCTTTTCACTTACAAACAAGTTGCGGAAAATCAGTTGAGGTTATATCTCCAGGTAGATATAATGTAGATGCTGGTCCAGATTTTCTATTTTCTGAATTGCTAATAGACAAACAACGCTGGTATGGTCATGTTGAATTACATGTGGAATCAAAGGAATGGATGCTACATCGACATCATCAAGATCCTGCTTATAATTCGGTCATCTTACATGTTGTATGGACGGGAGATTCTTCTTGTTATTTATCGGATGGAACCTGGATTCCAAATTTGATTTTAAATAATCAAGTAGAAGAGGGGTTACTGGGTAAGGCAATGGATCTTTTGCATAATGGCAATTGGTTAGCATGTGCTTATAGGATGAAGCATATCCCGATGCATGTCAAGTTGCAAGCCATACAACGTTCGGCGGTTGAACGACTAGAATCTAAAACAATGCAAATCATGACATTGCTTGAACGGTATAATGGAGATTGGGAGCGGGTCACTTTGAGTTTAATTGCTGGTTCTTTTGGTTTTAAGGTTAATAAACAAGCTTTTTTAGATTGGAGTGAGCTTATTTCTCTGCGGATTTTAAGCAAGATAAGTGATAAGCCTCTGCAAATACAGGCCATGTTTTTTGGTCAAGCCGGTTATTTGAATGCCTATAAAGGTAAGGATAGTTCCGTGTTGAATTTAAAAAATGAATACCATTTTTTAAAACATTCTAATGGACTTTCTGAAATGACTTCCTTTCAATGGAAATTCTTACGGATGCGTCCTTATAACTTTCCTACCTTAAAAATGGCGCAATTAGCAGGTTTATATTCGTTGCATATTAATTGGTTCTCTAGGATTTTAAATGTATATGCAATCGAAGATTTGAAACAAGAAATTAGAGATATTGTAATTCCTACATTTTGGCGAAGACATTATCACTTTGAGAAATGTACAGATGATCATAACACTGCTTTAACCGAAGCATTTTTGGATATTTTAGCTATTAATTGTTTTGCACCGTTGCTGTTCGCTTATGGAAAACATATTCGCCAAGCTAATTATATGGACAAAGCTATGGAGTGGCTGGAAAGGATTGCCGCAGAGGATAATGTAATAAGCAGAAACTACAGAAAGGCCGGGTTGCCTAGCTACAGTGCCATGGAAAGTCAAGGTTTAATACATTTACAATCAAATTATTGTGATGTAAAACGTTGTTTAAGCTGTCCAATCGGTGCTTATATATTGCAACAGCCACTAAGCTTTTAATATAGCGGCAATTTCATGGAAACCTTTTTCCTGAGCTAAATCAGAAGCAGTTAATCCGAAATCAGTTCGGATACCGATATCTGCTCCATTTTCCAATAAGATAATAATCATTTCGATGTTACCTTGTTGGGCAGCCAAATGTAAAGGGGAAATTCTTGATTGTTGAAGAACATTGACTTCTGCACCAGCTTCGATTAGCATTTTTGCAATCATGTCATGTTGATTTGATAATGCTGCATGAATTGGATAGACCATATAGCCATTTTGCGATGGAGCATTTGGATTTGCACCATTTCTAAGTAAGATCCTAATGATATCTTCTTTTCCAAAATGAGCTGCAATACCTAATGGATAGAAACCATGTGAGGAGAGTTCGTTTATAACTTCTGGTTTTTGTTCAACCATAAATTGTACATGTTCCGTCAAACCTGCAGCACATGCTTCATGAATGGAAATACTAGTAATGTACTTTAGGATGGTTTGTACTATATGCGTTTTTTGATAATAACATGCTAGGAGTAATGGTGAAATATCGTGACTTGTATTTTCTCTTACTAATGCAGGATTTCTACTTAATAAAAGATCTAAATCTTGATGGTTTCCAGTTTCAATATATTCTTCCAATACCGATAAGCTCATAAAGTGACATTTTATTACGAAATAAATAAAAAAAAGTTAATTTCGTATTGTCAATTCAAGAAAATATGGAGTTTAGGTCCCTAGACTTTATGCAAAATTTACTGTATCTATATTAATATTTTTTAACGTTAACGAACATCATTTAATTTTTGTAGCTAATCGTCTACAAAAAGTGATTTAAGAATATAATTTCTATTAATTTTTTAGAGTTATAATTACTTTTGTAATGCCCTCCCCAAGGGCATGTTTTTCATAGGTAGATGTAGGGTCGAATTAGTCAAATTCGACCCTTTTTTATTTTTCGGTGCTTTCTCACCTTCATCCAAGGTAGATGAAATTTTGCTTTAAACCCAATAAGAACAGACTTTTCTAAAAATTTTAATTTATATCCTGTATATGAGAGTTGTAAAAAATCCTATAATTATTCCTTTATAAGCATCCTAAGGAATATTTTACAACTAGGTTATAAATTCAACTATAATGATTGGTGTTTTTAAATTTTACTTAATCGTCTTTATGTTGTTCTCAAGCGAAAAGAAATGCTTATAAAATAGATTGCAGATAGCTTTTATGTTTAACTTTACAGGTATGAATCCAAAGAAGAAAATCGTTGTTGCTATAACTGGTGCATCAGGATCAATTTATGCAAAAGTCTTATTAGATAAATTGCAATTATTACAAGATCAGATTGAAGAGGTGGGTGTTGTTATGTCAGATAATGCAAAAGATGTTTGGCGATTCGAATTAGGTAATCAAAGTTATTCAGACTATAATTTTAAGTTTTACCAGAAGAATGATTTTATGGCTCCATTTGCGTCTGGATCAGCAAAGTTTGACTCCATGATCGTTGTACCATGTTCTATGGGGACAATGGCTAGAATTGCACAGGGTACTTCTTCAGATTTGACGACACGAGCTGCCGATGTTATTCTGAAGGAGCGTAGAAAGTTGATTTTAATAACCCGGGAAACTCCATTGAATTTAATTCATATTCAGAATATGCAAGCAATTACGCTTGCAGGAGGGGTGATATGTCCAGCATCGCCTTCATTTTATAGTAGACCTTCCACTTTTGAGGAATTAGCTGCTACTGTGATTGATCGGGTTTTGGATATGATTGGATTAGATTTAGATACATACCGTTGGGGTAAATAGTTTTTACGATAATTTTATCCGTTAAATAGAAACGTTTTTGTATTTTTGTTTTTTAATGAAACAAGGGTTTATTACTTCATTAAAGGCAAGTCGATTGCAAAGAAAGGTTTTTGAGAATGCTCATTTGAAAGAATCTTTTCTATCTGCCCTAAGTTTCATCAAATTAAGCAAAACAAGCAATACTAATTTTTTGATTTTTCAACAATATTCATGGCAACAATATTAATCACTTCTGCAACATTGGTTTCAGCTGGACATCCACTGCATATGACATCGGTAGATGTATTGGTAAAAAATGGCAAGATCGAACAGGTCGGAAAGAAGGTTAAAGCTGAGGGTAAATTCGAAGAGATAGATGGGAAGGGAAGTTATTTATCAATTGGTTTCTTTGACCTCAACGTTAATTTTGGTGAGCCAGGGTATGAAACTAAGGAAGATATTCAAACAGGTACTGCAGCATCGGCAGCTGGAGGTTTCACAGGAGTTGCTGTGCATCCTAATACTAATCCTCCAATTCATTCACGTTCAGAAGTGGCATTGATTGTAAATTCAGCAAAAGGAAATCTGGTTGATGTTTTCCCGGTTGGGGCATTGAGTAAGAAACGTGAAGGAAATGAGCTAGCTGAGTTATATGACATGAAGATTACTGGTGCTGTTGCTTTTACAGATGGGACCCGCAGTGTTCAGCAGGCAGGTCTAATGGGTCGTGCTTTATTATATGCGAAAGGATTTGATGGGTTAATTCTATCTTTTGCACAAGATGAATCAATTGCGGGAGATAATAAAATGAATGAAGGAGAAGTTAGTACCTATTTGGGTATGAAAGGGATTCCTAATTTGGCCGAATCAATTATGATTTCAAGGGATTTGTTTCTTGCCGAGTACAATGAATCTAAAATTCATTTCAGTACCATTTCAACAGAAGAATCAGTCGACTTAATCAAAAAGGCGAAAGCTAAAGGCATCAAAGTAACTTGTGATGTAGCAGCTCATAATTTGTTGTTCACGGATGAGGATGTTAAATCCTTTGATAGCCATTATAAAGTTAGTCCCCCATTGCGAACTAAAAAGGATGTAAAAGCCTTGTTAAAAGGATTAAAGGATGGAGTGATTGATGCAATAGTTTCACAACATACACCTCAAGAAATTGAGTTTAAGGATGTAGAATTCCAAATTGCAAAGGATGGGATTATAGCTTCACAAACTGTATTACCTATGCTGTTAAAAGCAGGATTGAATGTTGAGCAAATCGTTGAAAAATTAGCGGTAAACCCTAGAAATATATTGAATTTGCCAGTTCCAAAAATAGAAGTTGGAAATGAAGCAAATCTTGTATTGTTCAGTACAGACAAAAAATGGACTTTGGATACTAAATCAAATAAATCCAAGTCTTCAAATTCACCATGGTTCGGACAGGAAGTGACTGGAAAAGTAATAGCTGTTTTGAACAATAACCAGGTAATAAAAAATAATTAATATGGAAGCAAACGTATTGAAAGCATTTGATGCTAGTTTAGAAGCATATGCTAAGAATGAGAACATAGATGCAGCAGAGTTTCGTGCTGCTTTGGTGGCAGTATTTGATGCTGACAAACCATTCATGGATAAGGTAGCAGATCTAGATTCAGTATTCGATGATCACCAGCGCTTTGAAGAATTGCGTGAATATTATTTCGACCTATTAATGATTAATTTCTTCTCGGAGGATGTACAGAAACTAGAAGAGGATTATTTGGAATCTGAAGAATGGGAAGCGATTGAGGATGAAACAATCGATAGAGGCTCTGAATTGTTAAATATTCTTTTGTACCTTAAAGAGTGTGCTGACGATGAAATCGAACCGTCTTTAGATGATTTCCTTAAAGAATTTCTTTTGGTGGAAGAAGATGAGTTTCAAGATGAATATTCAATCTATGAGCCTGTAATAGCGAATCAAATATTAGTTGATAGTTCATACGCCGAAATTGCTAAAGTGGCAAATACTCTTGATGAAGAGGAAGAATTATCGGAATTGTTTTATCCATTGATTTCATTTTTCAATGAACAAAAACCAAATGAAGCTCAAGTTGAAGATTTTAAAAAACATGCTGCAAATAAATCCCTATCTTTAGCATTATATGAACTAATGCAAAACTACAACCAATAATTATGGAATTAACAGCAGAAAATCCGATCCTTAAGAAAAAAGTAATTACCTATGGTATTATCCTAGGGGTGGTATCCTTTATTTTAGCTCTAGCATCTATGTATGTAACTAAGAATGGAACCAGTTTAATGACTTCTGCAATTTATGCAGGAGCGATTAATTATGTCCCATTTTTAATTTTAGTCGTAATTTTTTGTCGCTCTCTAAGAACTGCAAATGGCGGTTATTGGAGCTTTACTACAGCATTAAAAAATATTTTCATTATGCTTGCCATTACTGCAACAATTGGTACTATCGGTACGATGTTGTTGAATTGGCAAATGCCAGGTTTTCAAGATGCAGTTTTAGAAAACACTAAAAATATGACCTTAGAATTCTATGAATCAGCAAATGCTACTGATGAGCAAATTGATGATATCATGGCTAAATTGGATCAACAACAAGAAGCTTTAGGTTCCTTGTCTATTGGTCAAAATATCTTCGGGTTATTTATTTATTTTTTAGTTTACTTTGTTTTTGCGTTGATTTTGGCTGCTATTTTCAAGAAAGAAGCACCAATTTTCAAGCGTGTTGAAAATGATGATGCTGCTCATCCTTGGCAGAATGATACAAATCAACAAGTATAATTTAAAAGAGAATCTTTTTGTGAAATAAAAGGTATCATCTAAAAATGATACCTTTGTTCATTATTTAATATGGATATATCAGTAGTAGTACCTTTATACAACGAAGAGGAGTCGCTTCCGGAATTATGTGCATGGATCAAACGTGTCATGGATGAGAATAATTTCACTTATGAGATTGTATTGGTTGATGATGGAAGTAAGGATAAGTCTTGGCAAGTTGTTCAAGCTCTTAAGGCTAATAATGAACAGATCACAGGAATTCGATTCCGTAGAAACTATGGTAAATCCGCTGCCTTAAATGTGGGTTTTGCTGCAGCTCAAGGTGATGTTGTGATTACTATGGATGCTGATTTACAGGATAGCCCAGATGAAATTCCAGAACTCTATGACCGCATTAAGAACCAAGGCGCAGATTTAGTCTCCGGATGGAAAAAGAAGCGTTATGATCCATTAACGAAAACTATTCCTACAAAACTTTTTAACTCTGCCACCCGTAGCATGTCAGGTATTGATAACCTCCATGATTTCAATTGTGGTTTAAAAGCCTATAAGAAGGATGTGGTGAAGAGTATCGAAGTTTATGGAGAAATGCACCGATATATTCCTGTATTAGCGAAATGGGCAGGATTTAACAATATTCAGGAACAAGTAGTTCAACACTATCCTCGAAAATATGGAACCACCAAATTTGGTCCTGGGCGATTTGTAAAAGGATTTCTAGACTTAATGTCCATCTTCTTTGTTGGAAAGTTTGCTAAACGTCCAATGCACTTTTTCGGACCATTAGGAGTAATCAGCTTTTTATTGGGGATATTCATTACCATTTATTTGATCATCGAGAAATTGATGAGTATTGCTAATGGAACTGAATACCGAAATGTTACTGATCAACCTTTATTCTATCTTTCTCTGGTAGCAATTTTAATAGGATCTCAATTGTTTTTAACAGGTTTTGTTGCAGAATTAATTTCAAGAAACGGCAGCGATAGAAATAAATACCATATTGACCAAGTCATCTAAGATGTTCTTTTCTATAATTATTCCACTTTATAACAGACCAGTAGAAATAAAGGAATTACTAAATTCTCTTTTGGATCAAAGCTATAAGGATTTTGAAATAATTATTGTTGAGGATGGATCTATAAATAAGGCCGATCATATTGTTGAGCAATTTAGTGATAAATTGAATGTTCGTTATTTTTTTAAAGATAACGAAGGTCAAGGGTTTGCTCGAAATTATGGTTTTGAGCAGGCCAAAGGTGATTTCTTTATCGTTTTTGATTCCGATATCATAGTACCCCCAGATTATTTATTAAAAGTAATAGATGGAATTGAACGTGATCAACTAGATGCTTTTGGTGGACCTGATGCTGCACATGCATCTTTTACGCCAATTCAGAAAGCCATTAGTTATTCAATGACTAGCCCTTTTACTACTGGTGGAATTCGTGGAAATAAAAAGCATGTAGGACAGTTTCATCCTCGTAGTTTTAATCTTGGAATATCTAGAAAAGTCTGGGAAGAAACCGGTGGTTTTAAACTTTCAAGACGTTCTGAAGACATTGAGTTTAGTATTCGAATGATCAATTCTGGCTTCAAGGTAGGATTGATACCTGAAGCCTTTGTTTACCATAAAAGAAGAACGAGTTTCCAACAGTTCTATAAACAGACCAATAGTTTTGGAAAGGGGAGGATAGATATTTTTAAACGATATCCATCAGAATTAAAGCCAGTGCATGCACTACCTGCAGTATTTGTGATAGGATTAGTCGTACTCTTGATGATCAATGCAATTAATTTATTGACAATGAATGGAATTTATTTCTTGAGCTTATTGGGCACTTTAGGAAATTTTCTGCTGTTGTTATATACATTTATGTTGTTCATTCATGCACTAATTACATGTAAGAGTTTGAAGGTGGCAATCCTAGCGGTTATTGCGGCATATACACAACTGATTGCTTATGGTTCTGGTTTTCTTAGTGAATATACAATAAGTAAACTATATCCTCGAAAGTAAGGGTTCTTGATAAATTTAATTAGCTTTTGTAAATTGTAATTTGAGATCATGGTCGCATTGACACAAACTAGTTTGGATAAATTGGAGCTCTTATTTAAAGAGCAAGGATATAGATTAAGATTTGAGAAAGGGTCTTTTAGAACTGGAGCCTGCATGCTTCAAAATTCAAAAGTTATTGTGGTTAATAAATTTTCAAGTGTAGATATGAAGGTTCAATCTCTTATTCAAATCCTGCAGTCTATTCCTATAGATGAACAATTAGTAGGAGAGAAATTGAAATCCTTTTACCAACAGATAAAACAAACGAAATTAACGATTTGAGAGTAACATTTTTAGGAACAGGAACTTCGCAAGGTGTGCCCGTAATAGCTTGCCAATGTGCTGTCTGCCAATCCGAAGATAAGCATGATAAAAGACTGCGCTCATCTATTCTTTTGGAGTACAATGGACATTCAGTGGTTGTCGATACTGGACCTGATTTTCGTTATCAAATGCTTAGGGAAAAAGTTTTACGTCTTGATGCGGTCTTGATGACCCACTCGCACAAAGACCATGTTGCAGGTTTAGATGACGTAAGAGCCTTTAATTACCAGCAACAGCAATCTATCCCCATCTATTCTAATAAAGCAACGCACGAAGCTTTAAAAAAGGAATTTTATTATGCTTTTTCAGATTTTAAATATCCGGGTGTCCCTCAGCTTGAATTAGAAGAAATATTCCCAGGTCAAGCCTTTGAACTATACGGGAAAAACATCTTGCCTATTGAAGTACTTCACTATAAAATGCCTGTTTTAGGTTTTCGGATTGATGATTTTGCTTACATTACGGATGCCAAAACCATTTCAGAGGAGTCCTATGAATTGCTAAAAGGAGTAAAGGTACTTGTACTAAATGCCTTACAGCAAGAGCCTCATATTTCCCATCTTACACTTGAGGAGGCTATTGAAGTTTCTAATAGAATCCAACCGGAAAAGACCTTTTTGACCCATATTAGCCACCGATTTGGTAAACATAAAGATATTGAAAGACTACTGCCATCAGGAATATTTCTGTCTTATGACCAGTTACTTGTCGAATTTTAATAAAAAATAATTGACAGAATCAAACAAATTTTAAGTTCCCTTGTTCAACTTAATGAAATCACATTTATTGGTATAAATTAATTGTTAAACATTAAAATTTGATCTATTATGGGAAATATTTTGTATTTAATCGCAGTAATTCTAGTAATTATTTGGGCTATTAGCTTCTTCGGAGGTTATGCAAGTGGTGGTATTATCCACATTTTATTGGTGATTGCAATTATTGTTGTATTACTTAGAGTAATTCGAGGCAACGCCTAAAACCTAGAGTTTATTACATTAATAATAACTGAGCAATAGCTAAATCAGATTCAAAGGTGATTTTCATGTTTTCATGTTCGCCTGGTAAAATGAGAATGTTATTGCTCATTTTTTCTACTACTGATGCATCATCAGTAAACTCTGGATTTTCTTGTTGCTTATAGGCTGCCTTTAAGATAAAAGCATCAAACACTTGAGGAGTTTGAATTAACCATACACTTTCTCGGTCCATGGCGGAATTTACGTTCCTTGTCCCTATACGGACTGAGCTACTACTTTTAATTGCTGGTATCACAGCTTTATTTCCTTTTTCTACTTCAAGAAATAATGCATCAATCAATTTGGATGAAAGAAATGGTCTTGCAGCATCATGGATAGCAATGACACCTTCGGTAGATTGTGCAGATATTTCATAGTGGATATAATCAATGCCATTTTTTACACTTTGGAAGCGTGATTCGCCACCAAAACAAAGATGATGAGGAATTTGAAATCCATGTTTTTGACAAAGTTCACTCCAAAGATTTTCCATCTCTTTTGCAATTACGACTACAATTTCTGGTTTAGTTTCAGAATGATAAAACTTTTCGATGGTATGCATCAGTATAGGTTTCCCATTTATTGGAACATACTGCTTTGGCAAATTCCCGCCAATTCGAGATCCTGTTCCTGCTGCAACAATAATTACATATCTGTTTTCCATGAATTATAGTTTAGATAGTAGTATACAATATACTTTGAATTTATAACAAAAAAGGCAGGTTGACTAACCTGCCTATCCATATTTTGTGTTGAAATTATATAATCAACATCGCATCACCATAGCTGTAGAAACGATATTTTTCTTTTACAGCGACTTCGTAAGCATTCATGACATTTTCATATCCTGCAAACGCGGCAATCATTACCAATAAGGTAGATTGCGGTGTGTGAAAATTAGTAATCATCGAGTTTGCAATACTGAAATCGTATGGCGGATAGATGAATTTGCTCGTCCAATCGTTTGCTGCTTTCAAGTGTTTATCAGCAGACACTGAGGATTCAATAGCACGCATGGATGTAGTTCCTACAGCACAAATACGACGCTTGGTATCAATAGCTTTATTCACTACGCTAGCGGCCTCATTAGTGATAATAAACTGTTCTGAGTCCATTTTATGTTTGGTCAAATCTTCTACCTCAACAGTACGGAAAGTTCCTAAACCTACATGTAAAGTTACCTCAGCAAAATCTACTCCTTTTAATTCTAGGCGTTTCATCAATTCTCTAGAGAAGTGAAGTCCAGCAGTAGGAGCAGCAACTGCACCTTCATTTTTTGCATAGATTGTTTGGTAGCGGAATTTATCCTCAGGAGTTGCTTTACGTTTGATATATTTAGGAAGGGGAGTTTCACCAAGAATTTCAATATTCTTACGGAATTCCTCATCAGTACCGTCAAATAAAAATCGAATTGTACGACCACGAGATGTTGTGTTGTCAACAACTTCTGCAACTAATAAATCGTCATCACCAAAATATAATTTATTGCCTACGCGGATTTTACGTGCCGGATCAACCAGCACATCCCATAAACGTAATTCTTTGTTTAATTCTCTTAAAAGAAATACTTCAATAGTAGCACCAGTTTTCTCTTTGTTACCATACATACGGGCTGGGAAAACTTTGGTGTTGTTTAAGATCATTACATCTTTATCATCGAAGTAGTCAAGCACATCTTTAAAGATTTTGTGTTCTATTTTACCTGAATCACGGTGTAAAACCATTAAACGAGATTCGTCTCTTTGTTCAGAAGGTTCAGAAGCCAATAAAGACTCTGGCAGATTGAAGTTAAATTGAGATAATTTCATTTTATATAAATGCGTCAAAATTTGCCCTCTAGCCTTACTGGGGCTAGAATTTAAAAAGGCATACAAAAGTACGAAAAATTAAATAATTATTAAGTCACAATACTTTATACAAACTAAGCAAGAAAATGTTCGTTATTTGTAAATGGTGATTTAAAAACATAACAGAAAAACCAATAAATTTTTAATTAATATTGATTTCATTAAAATATATTGTAATTTAAAACGAGCTTTCACAGGCTATTATAAATTCTACAGAACTAACTTTTATGGCAGATACTACAAGAAAAGAAGATTTTGCGAATGACCTATTTCCAATACAAGATACTTTAGAAGAAATGCACCACGTGAATAATCCAGTTTTGGATTTACCACGTATCGAAAAACAGTACCTTTCTCAGGTTACCGGATATACTCAAGAAAGAAATTCTTTCTACTTTACGGACGGTCGTTCGAAAGTAGAGGTAAAAGTATTTTCTGAAGATATTATCCGAGTACGATTGGCCCCTGAAGGATCCTTCTTAGAGGATTTCTCTTATGCCATCAGTTTTAAAGAAGATAACTATGTGTCTTATGAATTGGAGGATACTGAAACGCATTACCATGTAAAAACAAACACAGTTACATGTTCCGTTAAAAAAAGTAATTTTTTTATCAGTTTTTCCGAGGAAGATGGTGAAGTACTGAATAACGATTTTTCTGCTATGCATTGGGAGGAAAACCAAGACTATGGTGGATATTATGTGTATTGTACCAAGGAAGCTCAATCGGATGAAGTTTTCTTTGGATTAGGAGATAAGGCTTCAAATTTGAATTTACGTGGAAGACGGGTAAAGAATTGGAATTCTGACACCTATTCCTATGCTTTCAACCAAGATCCATTATATAAAACCATTCCATTCTATATCGGAATTACCAAAGGAAAAGCTTATGGAATTTTCTTTGATAATACGTTTAAGACTTTTTTTGATTTTGCTTCAGAGAATCAAAACCAAACATCATTTTGGTCTGAGGGAGGAGAATTACAATATTATTATATCCATGGTCCTCAAATGATGGATGTAGTTAAACGTTATCACAGTTTAACTGGGACGCATTATATGCCAGCACTTTGGGCTTTGGGCTACCATCAATGCCGTTGGAGTTATTACCCTGAAAACAAAGTTCGCGAGACAGCCTACGAATTTCGTAAGCGTGAAATCCCTTGCGATGCCATTTATCTCGACATTGACTATATGGATGGGTACCGTTGTTTTACTTGGAACAAACGTTATTTTCCAGATCCAAAGAAAATGATTGCTGATCTATCTGCAAACGGATTTAAAACTGTTGTAATGATCGATCCAGGAATCAAAGTCGATGATAGTTATTGGGTATTTAAACAAGGGCATCAGAATAATTATTTCTGTAGGAGAGGTGATGATTATTTTATGGAGGGCTTTGTCTGGCCAGGTAGATGTCAATTCCCCGATTTTACAAATCCAGAAGTTAGACAATGGTGGGGGACTCTTTACAAGGGTCTAGTAGAAGACGGGGTTGCAGGGTTTTGGAATGACATGAATGAGCCAGCAGTTTTTGGTCGTGGTACTTTTCCAGATGATGTTAGACATCAATTTGAAGGACATAGAGGTTCGCACCGGAAGGCACACAATATCTACGGTATGCAAATGGTCCGTGCGACCTATGATGGTCTGAAAAAACTTTATAAAAATAAACGTCCTTTTACTATTTCTCGAGCTGCATATTCAGGAACACAGCGTTATTCTTCCGTTTGGACTGGTGATAACATTGCTACATGGGAGCACCTGCGTATAGGAACCTTGCAATTACAGCGATTGTCCGTTTCTGGTTTATCTTTCTGTGGAACCGATATCGGTGGATTTACAGGTGAACCTGATGGTGAATTATATACTCGTTGGATGCAATTCGGTGTTTTCTCACCTTTTATGCGTGTGCACTCTGCTGGTGATACCCGTGATAGAGAACCTTGGAGTTTCGGCCCTGATTGGGAAAAAATCTGTAAGAAATTTATTGAATTACGTTATAAACTTCTTCCGTATATTTATACTAGCTTTTGGTTGCAGCATAAATATGGCGAACCGATATTAAGACCAATTGCCTTAATTGAACAACACCTCGCTAAAAATTTACAACGTGAAGAGGAATTTACATTTGGAAGCCAATTATTGGTTTCCCCAGTACTACACCCAGGTCAATTAGAGAAAATTGTATATCTACCTGAAGGTACTTGGTATTATTATTTTGATAATAATACTTATGAAGGAGGAAAGGAACATAGCATTGCCACTCCACTTGATGAAATGCCATTTTTTGTTCGTGGAGGATCTATTATTCCTGAATATCCAGTAATGCAGTTTACTGGAGAAAAGAAAGTAGAATCTTTGCAGTTGAACTTTTACTTTGCATTAGGGCAGCATGAATCTACGCTTTATTCGGATCATGGTGAGACTTTTGCATATGAACAAGGGGTTTATGTAGAAAAACACTTTATTGCAGATTGTACTCTTAGCTCGGTAAGCATTATGCAGGGAGAGCAAGGAATTTATACACCTTATTATAGCGATTTTAAACTATATTTAATCGGATTACCGTTTGTGCCAAAAACCGTTAAAGTAGATGGTTTACAAGTAAATTTGGAAAAAGATGCTGAAGGCAATACATTTATTAAAATAGAACGAGATTTCAAGAAAATCACAATACATTAACCATTGAAAAACACTTTTATAGACCAATTTATGCCAGACGCTGTAGTATCGCATACTTTATTATCCGAATTCGATGTTTTCCTTTTTCGAGCGGGAAGACATTATAAACTTTATGAGAAATTAGGTTCAAAGGAAATTACCGTTGATGGTGTTCCTGGCGTCTACTTTGCCGTATGGGCACCGAATGCTTTGGAAGTTTCTGTAATCGGAGATTTCAATGGTTGGAATCCATATTCGCATAAATTGCAGGTCCGTTGGGATAGCAGTGGTATATGGGAAGGATTTATTCCTACATTGAAAAATGGAGAGGTTTATAAATACCACATTCATTCCAATACGGGTGAACATTTGGAAAAGGCAGATCCATTTGCTCTACATGCTGAAGTACCACCTAAAACAGCTTCCATTGTTTCCACAACTTGGTATGATTGGGAAGATTCGGAGTGGATGTATAACCGAAGGGAAAGAAATGCATTAGATAGACCATTCTCTGTTTATGAAATGCACCTTGGTTCTTGGATGAGAGATCCTAAATCTCCAGAGAAGTTTTTAAGTTATCGTGAAATTGCTGAAAGACTGGTTCCATATCTACTTGAGATGAATTATACACATGTAGAATTTATGCCGGTCATGGAGCACCCGTATTATCCTTCTTGGGGATATCAGATAACGGGTTATTTTGCAGCTACTTCTCGTTATGGTGGTCCTCAAGATCTTATGTTCTTAATTGAGGAACTTCATAAGCATAATATTGGCGTTATTTTGGATTGGGTGCCATCGCATTTCCCAGGTGATAGCCATGGTCTGTACAAGTTTGATGGAACACATCTTTTTGAACATGCTGATCCTAAGAAGGGCTTTCATCCCGATTGGCAATCTTATATCTTCAATTATGGACGAAATGAGATTCGTTCATTCTTAATTAGTAATGCTTTTTTCTGGTTAGATCGATATCATATTGATGGTCTGCGTGTAGATGCAGTTGCCTCCATGTTATACTTGGATTATTCACGTAAAGAAGGTGAATGGGATCCTAATGAATTAGGAGGAAATGAAAACCTGGAAGCCGTTTCGTTCTTAAAGGAACTGAATGAAGCTGTATCTAAATATTTTCCACACGTTCAAACTATTGCTGAGGAGTCTACCTCTTGGCCGGGTGTAAGTAGAGCTACTTTTGATAATGGATTAGGTTTTGGAATGAAATGGATGATGGGATGGATGCATGATACTTTATCATATTTCAAAGAAGATCCCATTAACCGTGCTCATCATCACGATAAATTAACCTTTAGTGCTGTGTATGCCTATACAGAGAACTTTATGTTACCATTGTCTCATGATGAAGTAGTATATGGGAAACAATCTTTAATTTATAAGATGCCGGGTGATGAATGGCAGAAGTTCGCCAATTTGAGAGCCCTTTATTTATTTATGTACACCTTCTCTGGAACAAAACTTTTGTTTATGGGAGGAGAATTTGGACAGACTTCCGAATGGAATGTTAACCAATCCTTAGATTGGCACTTATTACAATTTAAACCTCATTTATCTATTAAAAAGTTTGTTAGTAAGATGAATGAGCTCTATCAGGCATACCCTGCGCTTTATGAGAAGGCTTTTAGTCCTGAGGGCTTCTTTTGGATCGAATTAGAAGATCGCGCAAATAGTGTGTTTGCCTATTGCCGAAGAGGGCATGATTTAGAAAATGATTTAGTCGTTGTTTTGAATTTAACACCGATAGTCCGTAGAAACTTCCGATTAGGTGTTCCTCATCCAGGAGAATGGGAACTCTTATTAAATTCAGATGACCAAACCTACAATGGATGTGGTATTGCTGTGAAAAAATCAGTTAATGCTGATCCTGTATTTTGGATGAACCAAAAACAATCTATATCCTTAGACTTGCCTCCTTTAGCTGGATTAATTTTTAAAAGAAAAATGAAGTAATGAAAGTTTTCCATCTAAGCGTAGAATGTTTTCCAGTCGCCAAAGTAGGTGGCTTAGCTGATGTTGTCGGAGCATTGCCGAAATATCAACGGGAAATGGGTATAGATGCTGCCGTCATCATGCCTTATTTCCAGAGGAAATTCGTTAGAGATCATGATTTTGATATAATTGCAAAAGGTGATTTTTATCAAGGATCCATATTGCTGAATTATGAAGTGCTTAAAGAGAAGCAGGACACCTTAGGATTTCCTTTGTATTTAATACGGATACCAGGTTTACTGGATCGAGAAGAAGTGTATTGTTATGCGGATGAGGCCGATCAATGGATCGCTTTTCAACACGCATTTCTTCATTATATCAAATCAAATTCTATTTTTCCAGATATTATCCATTGTCATGACCATCATGTTGGTTTAATACCTTTTTTAACTCGACACAGTATAGACTTTAAGGTGTTTGATAAAGTGAAGACCGTATTTACGGTACATAATGGTCAATATCAAGGTTGGATGAATTGGAATAAAGGTATTATCCTGCCTGCCTTTGATACTTGGAAGTGGGGTTTATTAGATTGGGATGGATTGATCAATCCACTCGCTACTGCCATCAAGTGTTGTGATGCTTATACCACCGTTTCTGAAGGCTATTTAACTGAATTATTTCAAGACGCTAATGGATTACAAAACCTATTCTATGATGAACGTCAGAAAGCAACTGGCATAGTGAATGGAATAGATACAGCTTATTGGGATCCTGCGATTGATGCACAAATCAAAGCAAATTATGAAATAGCCTCTGTAGAAGATGGCAAAATGAAGAATAAGGAAATGTTATGCTCCAGATATGGCTTAGACCCAACACTTCCTTTATTAAGCTTTATAGGTAGGTTTGCTGGTGAAAAAGGAGCAGATATTCTACCGGAAATTGTAGAAGAGTTAATACCTGAACAATCAGGAAAACTAAATATTTTCATTTTGGGGTCTGGCGATCCTGAAATTCAAGCTCATATTGCAGAATTATCCGATCGATTTGAACAAGGTCTTGCTGTTTATTTGGGTTACAATGAAGAATTGGCACATCAAGTTTATGCCGCTTCAGATTTACTTATTATGCCCTCTCGAGTAGAACCATGTGGCTTAAATCAGCTTTATGCCTTAAAATATGGAACTATTCCAGTGGTCCGTAATATCGGAGGATTGAAAGATACGGTTATTGATGTGGAGGAAGGAGGATACGGTTTTAAATTTGAAGAAGTAGATGCCGCTCAAGCAGTTGAAGCAGTTGATCGGGCATTAAGCTATATTAGTAATTCAGAGAACCTGAGTCAATTAAGAGAAAGGGCAATGAATTTAGATTTCTCTTGGGGGAAATCAGCAGGAAAATACATCGAGTTATATAACCATTTACTTAAATAATATGTCGCACAAAGTAGTTTCTATTGTCCTGGGAGGCGGAAGAGGCACCCGATTGTACCCATTGACCGACCAACGATCAAAACCAGCGGTACCTATTGCAGGGAAGTACAGGTTAGTAGATATTCCTATCTCTAACTGTTTGAACTCGGGATACAATAAGATCTTTGTATTGACCCAGTTCAATTCAGCATCCTTGAATAAACATATCAAGAACTCCTACAATTTCTCCATTTTTAGTAAAGGATTTGTAGATATCTTGGCTGCAGAGCAAACGAGTGAAGGTGATTCTTGGTTTGAAGGTACTGCAGATGCGGTTAGAAGAACCCAAAAGAATCTAGTGAATGTGGATTACGATTATGTGCTAATCCTTTCTGGTGATCAATTGTATCAAATGGATTATTCGGCCATGGTTGATTTCCATGTGAAGAATGGTGGGGAAATTACGATTGCAACCATTCCTGTAACTAAAAAAGAAGCAACAGGCTTCGGAATTCTTAAATCCAATGAGGAAAATGAAGTCGTATCCTTTATTGAAAAGCCTGGTAAAGATATCTTGTCTGAATGGACTTCAGAAGTTCCTGAGGAATTAGATAAACAAGGTAGAAATTATCTAGCATCTATGGGAATCTATGTTTTTTCAAAAAATGTGATCCGTAGATTGCTTGAGGAAAATAAGGGAATGGACTTTGGTAAAGAGATTATTCCAGATGCGATTGGTGAATCCAAAGTATTGAGCTATCAATTTGATGGTTATTGGACCGATATCGGTACAATTGCTTCTTTCTTTGAAGCTAATATCGGTTTAACGGAGGACATACCTTCCTTTAATTTATTTGGAGAAACGGTCTACACGAGAGCTCGCATGCTGCCTCCATCTAAATTATCAGGAACTACATTAAATCATACTATTATTGCTGATGGATGTATCATTCTGGCTGAAAAGATACAACAATCGGTTATTGGTATTCGATCTAGAGTAGGTTCAGGTACCGTAATTAAGCTTACCTATATGATGGGTTCTGATTATTACGAAGACCTAAATGAAGTTGTCGAATTGGCAAGTAGTCAACAGCCACCGCCAATCGGAGTAGGAGAGCGCTGCTATATTGAAAATGCAATCTTAGATAAAAATTGCCGTATTGGTAATGATGTACGAATTAAAGGTGGAAGACATCTTCCAGATGGCGAGTTTGATGAATATACTATCCGAGATGGAATAGTAGTCGTTAAGAAAAATGCCGTTATTCAACATGGAAGAACGATAGGATTTTAAATTTTCCTTGTTATAAAACTCAATAAATCCGGAGGTCAAAATAAAACCTTCGGATTTTTTTTGCGCAATGGTTTTAGCATGCGCAAAAACTAAATATTTAACAAAAGTATTTGATTGTTTAATTTTTTTGCGCTATCAGGTTAATAGTTTTCTTATTAGGATTAAATAGTTTTACTTTAAATTGACGTATCTATATAAACGCTTCTGTTTTCATTAAATTATGTAATGAAATATTAAAATTTTGTTAAAATTGCGCAAACGATTGCAGTTTTTTATTAAATATTTCATGCTTATACTTACCAAAATAATCAAAGAATAACCACTAATTATCAGCATGAAAAAAAGACAGCCAATTAGAAACACTTGGGAATTTCTTTCAAAAAATTCACCAAGGTTGGGGAAAACCTCCATCGTTGCTTTATTGCTATGTCAGATGTTTCCGAATGGAAACACAGGCATTTTGAATGCCGCCACTTTTTCACCAAAAGCTGCAAATTATGCTTATTTCCAACAGAACTCCATTATTACTGGGGTTGTAAAGGATGAAGCAGGAAATGTTTTGCAAGGTGTAACAGTTGCGGTTAAAAATCAGTCGAAGATTGCAACGACGACAGATGCTAATGGTAGGTTTGTTTTGGAAGTACCTTCCAATGCGACCTTAAAAATTAGCTTAATGGGTTTTCAAACGGTAGAATTACCAGTTGAAGCAAATCAAAAGGACATTTCAATTACTTTAAAAGAGGACCTTGAAGGTATCGATGAGGTAGTTGTTGTTGGTTTTGGTACCCAAAAGAAAGAAAGTAACGTAGGTTCTCAAGCCACGATCAAACGTGAAGAGTTGAAAGTTCCTGTTGCCAATCTTTCTACTGCCATTGCAGGTCGTTTAGCTGGGGTTGTAGCAACACAACGTTCCGGCGGTCCTGGCTCAGATGGTGCCAATTTATTTGTTCGTGGGGTTGCCACCTTTGCAAGCTCACCACAATCGCCATTATTAATTGTGGATGGTGTGCCAGATCGTGATATTAATAATATCGATCCGGAAGATGTAGAAAGCTTTACCATCCTTAAAGATGCTACTGCTACTGCCGTTTATGGTACCCGTGGTGCAAATGGTGTAATTATCATCAATACCCGTAAAGGTAAAGCTGGTAAACCTACCATTTCTGCAGAATTGCAAAATGGTTTTACAGGTTTTACTTATTTACCAAAATTCATTGACGGGCCTACTTTCATGGAGTTATTTAATGAAGGTTTAACCATGCGTGGTAAGCAAGCATTTTACACGCCAGAACGTATTGAGAAACATCGTACAGGAGAAGATCCAGATCTTTATCCAAACGTAAACTGGTATGATGCCTTATTTAAGGATTATGCTAACTCTAACCGTGCGAACCTAAACATTACTGGTGGTGCGGATATTGCCCAATACTACCTTTCATTAGGATATTATCGTGAAACTGGTCAATTTAAAACAGATGAATTCAATCTTATAATTCAGAACTGAAAGAAGATCGTTTCAATTTCACCAGTAATTTGACAATTAATATATCACCTAAGACGAAAATCGACTTTGGTCTTAACGGTTACTTGAAGAACTATAATGAGCCTGCATTAGGAAAAAACATCATCTTCCAATTGGCTTCCCAAGCTTCACCACACGTTATTCCAGTTCAATACTCGAATGGTTTATGGCCTATGGTTAAGGGTACAACAGAAAACCCTTATAAGGCTATGACCCAAACAGGTACGAACAATACCTATAATAATGTCTTACGTTCAAACTTACGTTTGACTCAAGATTTAGGTCTTATTACGGAAGGGCTTAAATTATCTGGTTTATTTGCTTTTGATGCAACCATATATTCAGGTTTATATCGTGTAAGAACGCTTCCTTCTTATTTTGCTGAGGGTCGTGACGCACAAGGTGAATTAATCATGACTAATACCCAAACAGGATCACCAGACTTAGATTTTGCATTATCCCGCGGTACTTCAAGAAGGTTGTACTCAGAAGCTTCCTTAAATTACAACCGTGCTTTCGGCTTGCATGATGTTGGTGGTTTGATCTTGTTTAATCAATCTGATTATTCGGATGCAAATACCAATGTAGATTCTTATAAGAAAGCTATTCCATTCCGTCAAAGAAATGTAGTGGGTCGTGCAACTTATGCTTACGATCGTAAATATTTGTTCGAAACCAACTTCTCTTATTCTGGTTCTGATAACTTCACACCAGATAACCGTTATGGTTTATTCTCCTCTGTAGGTTTAGGATGGGTTGTTTCCAATGAGAAATTCTTTGAACCAGTAAAAGACGTGATGAATCACTTCAAATTACGTTATTCATACGGTTCATCGGGTAATGCAAGTGTATTAGATGGAAACAAACGTTTCATGTACCTTACACAGTTTGCTTCCGGTGGTGGTTCTTATTCTTTTGGATTACCTGGTTCGCAGAGAACTTATACAGGGTATCTGGAATCATTAATGCGAGGTAATGTTACTTGGGAAACTTCCTACCGTCATAACGTAGGTATTGAGATGAACTTCTTCAATAACGAATTACAATTTATTGCTGAATTGTTCAGTGAAAACCGCGAAGGTATCTTATTGCAAGGTTTAGATATTCCTTATGTATCTGGATTTAATTCATCCAACGTGCCTTTCAAAAATATGGGTGCTACCAAAAATAAAGGTATGGATTTAACCCTTGAATACAACAAGAATATGGAAAATGGATTTTTCATGGCTCGTGGAACCATGAACTACAACTCCAATAAAATTGTTGCTGATAACTTACCGCCTTGGGCTTACGAATATAGAAATTACGAAGGACAACGTATTTCTCAACGTATGGGTTATATCGCTACTGGATTATTTAAAACGGATGATGAAATTGCAAATGCAGCAACTCAAGTTGGTGATGTTCGTGTTGGTGATATTCGTTATAAAGATTTGAATGGTGATGGAGTAATCAACTCGAATGACCAAACAGCTATTGGCTATGGTGCTACACCTTTAATCACTTATGGTTTGACTTTGGGTGGTGGCTATAAAGGTTTTGATTTAAGTTTATTCTTCCAGGGTGCAGGACTTGTTGATTTAAATTATCAATCTGGTTTTGCTGTAACGCCTTTCTCACAAGGGGCGACTTATGGAAACATGTATACCAATGTTTTAGATCGTTGGGATCCTGAAAACCCTGATAAAGAAACCTTATATCCTCGTTTATCAACTAACGAAACTGTTACTACGAACTACTACACCAGTTCTTGGTGGGTTAAACGCTCTGACTACATCCGTTTGAAACAAGCTGAATTGGGATATAATTTCACCGATAAACCTTGGTTGGACCGTGTGGGAATGAGCAAATTGAGATTATACGTGAATGGTACTAACTTATTCACTGTATCGAAATGGGATTTCTGGGATCCAGAAATTGGTGATGGTCGTGGTATAGTATATCCTAACCTTCGCGTTTACAACGTGGGTTTAAGGTTGAACTTTAAATAAGAATAACAATGAAATTTAAATATAGAAAAATCAAGGTTGCTTTAATAGTTGCAATGGCAGCGGTGACCTTAAATAGCTGTAACGATTCGTTCTTTGATGCTCAACCAGATAACTTGTTGAATATCGAAACTATCTTCTCCAATCGTGCACAAACAGAAAACTACTGGGGAGGTTTATATGCACAGATTCCTGATATTTGGGATCAACCATACAACTATACATTCTCTGCTACTACTGATGAGGTGGATATTTCCAATTGGCAAGAATTCCCTTTAAATAGTGGGGCAGTTACTGCGGACAATGTTTCAACGCCGTATGTGAATATGTACAATAAAATCAGACAGTGTGGTATTTTCATAAACAATGTTGATAAATGTCAGGAGCTTTTAGAGGCGGAAAATGGTCCAACTTTAATCAAGCAGTATAAAGCGGAAGCTAAATTTTTGAGAGCTTTTTATTATTGGCATTTAATGAAATTACATGGTCCAGTTGTGATCATGCCGCTTGATTCTGATGAGGCAGCTGGTAACAATTATCAGATTCCTAGAAGTTCTTGGGACGAGAGTGTGAAGTTTGTCATTGACCAAATGAACGAAGCTGCAGCAGATATGCCAGATGAATTTTATCAGGAAGGAACAACTACGATTAACGGTACACAAATCGGTCGTATCAATAAAATGATCGTAGAAGCTGTTAAATCTGAAATCACTTTGTTCTCTGCTAGTCCTTTATACAATGGAAATACTGATTTGGCCAATTGGAAGAACCTTGATGGTAAACAATTAATTTCCCAATCTAAGGATAACAACAAATGGGCGACTGCTGCCTCTCAGGCTAAAACAGCAATTGATCTTGCAGAAGCGAATGGCAAGAAACTTTATGTGAAAAAAGGAGCTAATGATTTCGAAACAGCCTTCCTTTCTACACGTGATGTGTTCTGGGATCAAGCAGGTTATACGACTGAAGGTGTTTGGATTCGCCCTTATACCAACCGTACCCAATGGGAAAGTCACTCTGCGCCACGTGCTGTAACGGGTACTCCTTACAACGGTATGGGTGTTATTCAAGAATTAGTGGATGATTTCCGTATGCAGGATGGACTTGATCCAAATCAATTCCCAGGTTATAGTGAAACAACATATGCAGCTGCTGGAAACGATTATTATGTGGCTGGAACCAATAATATGTATACCAAAAGAGAGCCAAGATTTTATTCTTATATCACATTCAATGGTTCTAAAATAATTGGAGCTCCTAAATCAGGTATGACTCGTGTTGAATTCTATCCTACTGGTAACTCTGGTAAAAACGGTTCACCTCGTGACTGGCCTAAAACAGGATATACAGCTAGAAAGAATATCAATCCGACTTATAGTATGAGCCCTTCAGTGGTAGTCAACAGGTCTGCGATGTTAATTCGTCTTTCTGAGCTTTACTTAAATTACGCTGAAGCATTAAATGAATCACAACCTAACAATCCGGATGTCTTGAAATACTTAAATGCTGTTCGTACGCGTGGTGGTATTCCGGCATTAACAACAGGATTATCTCAAGATCAGGTTCGTGAGGCTATCCGTAGAGAAAGACGTATAGAATTAGTATTTGAAGGTAAGCGTTTCTTCGACGTAAGAAGATGGAAAGTTGCAGATAAACCAGGATATGTTCAAGGTGGTGTATATTATGGTATGGATATGAATAGGGGAACCTCACTAAGCGATCCAGCTTTCCACAAACGTACGCCAGTTCTTAACCGTGCAAGATGGAATAATAAGTACTATTTCATGCCTTGGTCTCAAGCAGAAATTGATCGTAATAAACAATTAGTTCAGGCTCCAGGTTTTTAATCATTGAATAAGTTATGAATAAATTAAATAAAACTTTAATCGCAATAGCTGTAGGTTTGGTGACTTTTACCTCGTGTAAAAAAGATATCCCAACCTATGAGCAAACTTCCGATACGCGTGAAGGAGCTTGGTTAAGTGTGCAAAAGGCCGTAAATGGAATGCAGAGCTTAACAATCTTCCCTCAGGTGGAGGAACGTAAGGACATTTTCACTGTAAATTATGGTGGATTAGGTCTTCCAGCAAGTAATATTAGTGTAGATTTTACAGTAGATCAAGCTGCTTTTGATAGTGTGAACCGTGTTCGCGAAACTTTAGGACAGCCTGCTTTGAAACCTTTCCCTGCAGGTAGTTATACGCTTGATAAAACTACTGGTACTATACAAGCTGGAAATATTAGTTCAGAAAATATCTCCCTTACGTATAATCCTACAAAATTTGACCTTGATGAGCAATATCTATTAGCTATTAAAGCTACCAACGGTCAAGGATATAATTTCCGTCCAGGGGCATCAACTCTTCTTTATTATGCAGCCGTAATTGAAAAAGCTCATAATAAAACTGGATGGTCAGCGACTGTATCTTCAGACCAGGCGTCTGAAGGTAATGGTAATGGCGTAGCAACTGCTTTAATTGACAACAATGTGAATTCCTTCTGGTCATCTACATGGAGTCCGGCAAATTTACCTTTCCCACATTGGGCTGAAGTGAATTTCGGTAAAGAGCTTTATGTTACCCAAATTGGCTTGACTCGTCGTCAAAACAATGCGAATGGCTTCAAAACCTTTGATGTTCTTGGTTCTAAAGATGGAACAACATGGATAACCTTGTTACAAGATCAAACAATGGTACAAACAGAGCTTGATATGCAAAAATTCCCTATTCAACCTCAATACTTAAGCAAAATTAAGATTGTAATGAAGGATAACTTTAATAAACAAATGTCAACCCACTTAGCTGAGATTGATGCAATTGGTTACTAAGGATAAAATTTAGATGTAAAGGAAAAGGGTTGGAGCACATGCTTCAACCCTTTGTTCTTTTATTCTGGTATCTGAAAGGATAATTCTTCCTTAAGATTCTATTTACTTAATCTTTAATCCCAATTATTATTCCTCTTCATCATTCATTTCACCGGGCGTCTCTTCGTTGTTATCACCTTTTAGCTTCTTTTTATTTGGGGTTTTCTGAATGTACTCAGCTACTTCAATAATACGTGGGATACTACTCTTAGGTGCCATGTGGCGCATTTTACGAATCTTTCTGCGACGTTTAAACTTGCGCACAAGATCACTTTCTACATAAAGGTTCCAGTTCATTAGGAGCACACTGAAAAGCACGACTGCTAAACCTATAATCTGCATTTTGGTCACTTCGTTCTCCGTAAAGAAATGTACGAGAATTAAAGCAACAATTGGATTTACGTAAGCATAGGTACTAACCTCAGTCGCGGGGCGAACCTGTAGTAAGTAGATATAACAACTAAAGGCAAGAATCGACCCCATTAAGGCCAGATAAATCATAGCTCCCCAATATTCTGGCGTAACAGAAGCAATATCAAATCGAGCATATTCCCCATTTATTAAAGCAACTGTTGTAAAAGTGACCCCTGCTACAACCATTTGCCAGGCCGTTTTTACCATCACATTGAGATCCTCAGGTTGTTCCTTTGGATTTATAGCCAATTGTTTTGCCTTGGTTTTTTCCTTACTATATTTTGAGAAAAGCGAACCTATTGTCCAACCAATGGTACCGATCGTTAAAACAATCATGGCCAATAACCTGTTCTCTCCAGCATCTGAATTTGCAGTAGGTGAAAAAATCTGCTCGGCAAATAACATGAAAACCCCAATGAAGCCTAAGATTAAGCCTAAAAGGGTAGGGATGGAGGAAAAGTTTTCTTTCCATTTCGGTTTATCTAAAATAATAAACCAAATTGCTGTGGCTGCCGATAAAATGGAAACAATACCACTAGAAATGTATTGCTCTGACCAGATTATCGCTGCCATATCCACAAATAGCAGTAAGAAACCGACCATCGCCGCATCCTTCACAGCTGGTTTATAATAGATCCTATAGCCCTTTATCCAACAGTACAACATCAATAAAGATCCCGCTATGATAAAGCGAATAGAGCCCAGTACAAAAGGAGAGAAGGCATGCAATGACTTCTCAATAAAGAAAAAGGTAGAACCCCAAACGATATAAACAACCAGATAGGCGAAAATAATCGTACTGTTTGACGCTTTTTTGTTGTTAACCATATAACCTAATCCTTAAAAGGAATTACCAATTTATTGTCTTCTTTTACTGTTTCTAATACGATCGTTGTTCTGGTAGAGATAATGCCATCGATTTTACTTAAGGTATTACGCATTAAGTCCACTAGACCAGCAGAGTCGTTTGTTCTTACTTTGATTAAGTAGCCATCTTCACCAGCAATATCATGTACCTCCAATACTTCAGGTATTTCTGCCAGCAATAAGCCAACTTTCTGTACCCCAATAATATCTTGTGTTTTGATGAAAATAAAGGATAACATTTTTTGGTCTATCGCAGCAGGGTTGATTCGCGCATTATACTGCAAGATCACTTCTTTCTGCTCTAATTTTTTAACACGCTCTAAAATTGCGGAAGGAGCCATACCCAATTCGCGTGCGATATCCGCATTGTTGGTGCGGGCATTATCCTGCATAATGCGAAGTATCTGTAGATCAATCTGATCAAGGGAAATTTCTAGTTTTGCCATATCGTGGCAAATATCGGTAATACAGAATGAAATTCAAAATTTTTATACTAAAAAAGAATTTTATTCAGAATAATAAGGTCTATTTTGTAGAAACATAAGTTCGTGTAGGGCTTACACTATCTATATTTAACTACTAATATAAGCAATTTCTCTTACTTATTAAAAATCTATAGAAAGTGGGTTTATTTGTGTAACAATGCTTAGTTTTGCTATTCAATCTATACTAGTCGTGTCAATACAGTCAAATTTAGCAGCTTTAGCAACATCTCTTCAGGGGGATTTATTTTATGATGCAGCACAAGTATCGCATCAAACTATGCGTTTAGCTTATTCTACAGATGCTTCTGTTTACCAAGAATTACCTCTAGCGGTTTGTATTCCTCAAGATATTGCAGACCTCAAGAAGTTAATTGTCTTTGCTCGCGAGAATCAAGTTAGCTTGATTCCTCGTACCGCAGGAACTTCACTAGCTGGTCAAGTCGTGGGTGATGGAATCGTATTGGATGTTTCTAGATTCTTTAATAAGATTTTAGAGGTAAATGTAGAGGAAAGATGGGCAAGAGTACAACCTGGTGTCATTCGAGACGATTTAAATGCCTATTTAAAACCAATGGGATTGATGTTTGGTCCCGAAACATCTACAGCTAGTCGTGCTATGATTGGAGGTATGATTGGAAACAATTCCTCTGGACTGCACTCCATTGTTTGGGGAGACACTAGACAAAACCTATTGTCTGCTGAGGTCTTATTGGATGATGCTTCTTCTGTACGTTTTGCGGCTTTAAACGAACAAGAATACTTTCAAAAGCTAAGTGCATCAAATCGCGAAGGCGAAATATATAGACAGATTAACGAACTGATTAGCAATAAAGAGAATTTGAATGCTATTCAATCCGGATATCCTAAGAAAGATATAACCCGCAGAAATACCGGCTATGCCTTAGATATGCTTACCGATACTACTGAGCCTTTTAACTTTTGTAAATTGTTGGCAGGTTCCGAAGGTACAATTGGTATTATTACGGAGGCTAAGATAAAACTTATGCCATTACCTCCTAAGGAGATAGGCTTGTTATGTGTACATTTTAATGATATGGTAGAATGTATGCGAGGGAATGTTGTTGCCTTGCGCAATAAGCCTGAAGCTTCTGAATTGGTGGACAAATATATTTTAGATTTTACGGTTGGTCATCCAACTTATCAATATAATCGCTTCTTCATTGAAGGCGATCCTCAAGCTTTATTGATCATCGAATTCCGAGGAGATACGGTAGAAGAAATACAAGCAAAAGCCGATAAATTAAAAACTGAGTTAATCCAAGAGGGATTGGGCTATGCCTATCCATTCATTTTGGGAACTGAACAAACGAATTTGGTATGGGATGTTCGTAAGGCGGGCTTAGGGTTGATTCGTAACCTTCCAGGTGATTCCCAACCCGTGAATCTAATCGAAGACTGTGCGGTTTCTCCAGAAGACCTACCTGATTATGTCCGTGATGTGCAACAATTGCTAGCCGAGGAACAAGTGCATGCATCCTATTATGCGCATGCTGGTGCAGGTGAATTACATATCGAACCATTTATCAATCTTAAAACTGGTCACGGTAAAAAACAGTTTCGTAGGATATTAGAGAAAACTACTGATCTCGTACTGAAATATAATGGGTCATTAAGTGGTGAACATGGTGATGGTCGACTAAGAGGGGAGTTCATACCTAAAGTATTGGGTGAACAAGTGTATCAATTGCTATTGGAGGTTAAGCATATATTTGATCCAAAGGCTGTATTCAATGCTAAGAAGATTGTTGATACGCCTGCAATGGATACCCATTTACGCTACGATAAAGTCACGGATGCGAAACAAATAAAAACCTATTTTGACTTCACAAAAAGTGAAAGCATCTTGCGCTTGGCAGAGAAATGTTCCGGCTCTGGAGACTGTAGAAAAACAGAAATTACCGGTGGTACCATGTGTCCATCGTTTATGGCTACCCGCGATGAAAAGGACACTACTCGTGCAAGAGCCAACATGCTCAGACAGTTTTTGACCAATTCAAATCAGGAAAACCGATTCGATCATGAGGAATTAAAAGAAGTGATGGATCTATGTCTAAGTTGTAAAGGATGTAAAACCGAATGTCCTTCCAGTGTAGACATAGCGAAAATGAAAGCCGAATTCCTTCAGCATTATTACGATGCGAATGGAAGTAGCTTCCGTTCCAAGCTGATAGCCAACTTTACCCAATCTCAAAAGTTGGGTTCTTTAGTAGCTCCGCTCTATAATTTCTTTGCTACAAATGGATTGACATCCTCTTTAATTAAGCAAGTTGCTGGATTTGCTCCTAAGCGTTCTTTGCCTAAGGTTTATGGAACTACATTGAGTAAGTGGGCCAATAAGCAAACTCCACAACCTGAGAAGCCAAAAGTTTACTTGTACAGCGATGAATTTACCAATTACAACGACACAGAGATAGGTATTACTGCTTTTAAGCTTTTAACGGCTCTAGGATACGATGTGCTGGTTCCAAACTTAAAAGAGAGTGGCAGGACCTTTCTTTCAAAAGGGTTCGTTAAAAAGGCTAAAACCATTGCTAATGCGAATGTCGATCTAGGCGCCGCTATTATATCGGCCGAAACCCCACTTTTAGGTGTTGAGCCATCAGCGATCATCACTTTCCGGGATGAATATGTTGATCTCGTAGATTCTTCAAAACGCGAAAAGGCTGTTGAGTTAGCGAAACATGCTTTAATGATTGATGAATTCTTAGTTCGAGAAATTGCTGCTGGTAAAATTCATCCAGAACAATTTACTGCACAACCTCAAAAAATTAAGCTACACGGTCACTGTTACCAAAAGGCATTCAAATTAGTGGATTACACTAAGCAGGTGCTTTCTTTCCCTCAAAATTATGAAGTAGAAGTTATTCCTTCAGGATGTTGTGGAATGGCAGGATCATTTGGATATGAAAAAGAACACTATGAAGTGTCCCAAAAAGTAGCAGAATTGGTGTTGTTTCCTGCTTTGCGAAAAACTGGTGATGAGTATGTGGTTGCGGCTGCAGGGACATCCTGTAGACACCAAATAAAGGATGGATTAGCACGAAAATCCTATCATCCCGTTGAAATTCTTTATGACGCTTTGATTAAAAAATAAGAACATTTATTTCTTATGTTTGTTAATCCATAAATAAAAAAATTATGAAAAAACGTACGTACATCGGCTTAAGTTTTGCAACTTTAATAGCATTGGCATCCTGTAATAATGCATCTAAAACTGCAAATCAATCTTCAGATTCAACAGGTACATCAGTAAGTGCATTAAATCAATTGACCAGCAATAAAGACGCAGAGAAATTGCATTTATATTTTCATTTAGAAGAAAAGGGACAAACTGATTCTTCTGTAGTTTATCAGGCAAAGTCTTTGTACAACCAAGATACAGTAGGTTTTAATGTAGAGGTAGTTAAGGATATTGCACCAGGAGTTACAGCAACAGGTGGAGCAGATGAAAATGCCGGTTTCCGTGAAGGAGCGGTTAAAATTTCTTCGCTTGGACCTATTTCGGATAATTTCGTGAAAAGCTTAGGTGACTTGATGAAATTACCGACCGATGGCAAAATGAGTTCTTCAACACTATTACCACTTGTATTTTCATCAAACAAGGATAAGGTGGATTTATCTAAATCCGCAACCTATTCTTTCAAATATTTCTTTGAAAATGGAACTGGTACTCCTGCTGAACTATTTGGTGTTGTAGATACCTACAAAAAATCCTTCGAGTTAACAGAAAAAGACTCAACCTACAGAAAAGCAGTGATTGCCTCTTTTGAAGGTAAATAATTAAGGGGGAGACCGCTTCCCTGATAGATTTGAGATGTGAGACCGCTTCGCTGTTAGATATGAGATCGCTTCGCTGTTAGATAGGATTTGTGAAAAATAATGAGACATTTGTTTCAACGTTGTTTGTAGGGTCGATGCATGCATCGAGCGGCACTTTTAACCTAATTTCCACTTACAACTCAGAGCGGAGCGAAGAGTCTCATCTCACTCACCAAGGCATCGCCATCCTGAATCGAAGATGAAGGAACTCTAAACTATATAGAAAAGGCAACAGATTTTCAAATTCTATTGCCTTTTTTTATGGCGTATTTGAATTTGATTAATGGCTGTAACTGGCTGCGGACGAAGCATGCTACGACCCTACAGTAAAGGTTGTTTTTGATATTTTTTCCACGTTTCATGTAGGGTCTATGTATGCATAACCCGCCCTGTAAAGTTTCAATTTTCTACATTTTCCCATCTATTTCTGATGTTTTTTGTCTCCTATCTCACTTCTATTTCACAGGGGTTTTCTAGGGGTTTGATTCGATACTTCTTCGGATCTCCTTCGGAACTTGTTCGGATCTCGTTCGGATCTCGTTCGGTTAGAAGCGAACGAGATCCGAACGAGATCCATATTAGATCCAAGGAAATTCCCTTAGAGACTCGAAGCCATATGGAGGGAATATCCCTACTGAAACGTGTCATTATGCTTGCAATAAATGGTAATACTTCTATTCTTTCATTAAAAAGTATCTTTGCTTTGTATCCAACAATTACAAAATGAAGTGAGGGTTATGATACATGCTTGTTTTGATATTTTTTTAATACTAAAATTAATTCTTTTTCGTAATTTTCTCCCATCAAACCAATCACACATAACTTGAAATGAAATTTAAAATCGAAAAGAAAAAAATTCCTATTACAGGAAAGCATATATCGCTATTTATTGTTTTCTGTTTAGTCACAGGGATTTTCTTTGTTGGCGTGTCTGTTGCCAAAAATTATAAAAGACAGCATAAAAGAACAGAAACTTCCTTAGATCAGATTAAAAATGACCCGATTATGTATAATTATGTGGCAAAGGATCTAAAAGGTTTGAAGGATTTTTATTATTCCCAAAGTGAAAACGGCGCATCCTATGTGCAATATAAATTGAATGGTAAAAGAGTCATCTTAGTAAAGTTACCTTTTGAAGTGGATAGCTTGAGTTTGCAGAAAGGTAATCTGCCCGAGGTTGAAACTGGCTTTACTCGACTGAGTTTTGAAAACAATATGGTAGTCAAATATTTTTACCCTACGATAAACTCAAAAATTAACAGAAAACAGAATTTGGTATTAGAAACGGATAGTTCAATGATATTATCAGATAACTTAAAGGATTTCCACTACAATTCTAATTTAATCTTTAAAATCAAAGACGAAAATTTGTTTGTGGTTGAAAATAAGGATCTTCAAAAATTTAGTTTTCACACAGAAAACATTTCTGGTACTTCCATCTGGGAGTTTAGAGCTGAGTAATATCTTTTTGCTTCATTTCCTGTCAATTTAGTTCATCTTAAGTCAATCTTTGATAATTGATTTAAGAGATTAGGTCGACGTGAATAGATTGTTTATTTTTAAGCCAAATTCTAATTATATCCTAATTCTGCTGGAAAAAGGAAGTCGTTAGAAAATGATTTTAAATAAATAATAATTTGGATAAGATGATCAAAAGTGCCTTACATATTTTAAGCTTTCTTTTATTTAGTTCAGTATTCATTGGACTAAATGCCCAAACGACAATCCCTACAAATCGTACTGCGAAAGGTAAACTGGTGGCACCCGAGCTCAATGAAATCTCTGGATTGATAGCTTCGGATTTAAATCCGGGATCTTTTTGGATGCACAATGACAGTGGCGATAAATCAAGATTGTTTTTAGTGGATTCCATTGGTCATCTTCAGCAGACCGTTAATCTGGAGGGGATAGTTGCCATTGATATGGAAGATATTGCTAAGGTGGAGCTGCAAGGTAAAACCTATATTGTATTAGCAGATATAGGCGACAATAGGGGCGTCAGATCTTCCATCAAATTATATAAGTTTGAAGAACAAAAATGGGATACCTCTTCAAAAAAACAGATTAAACTAGCTAAAGAAGATATAGAGGTAATTACCTTGAATTATGATGGTCCAGCTAGAGATGCCGAGGCCATTTTCATCGATCCTATTTCGAAAAACTTCTATCTGATTAGTAAGCGTGAATTTCAATCAGCTTTATATACAGCCAACATTTTTCATGGAGATAAACAGCATCAGTTAAAGAAATTGTTAAGC
>NZ_BAAAZI010000001.1:0-32383 GCF_039536825.1 Sphingobacterium kyonggiense | reverse complement strand
GAAATGCCATCTTAATAAAAAACTTGACTCAGGTTTATTTTTACACACGAGATCCTAAAGAGAAAGTAGAGCAAAGTCTTTCAAAGCCATTTCGCAACATGCAATATGAACCGGAGCCTCAAGGAGAGGCTATTAGTTTTTCGAAAGATGGGAAGAGCTTTTTTACAGTTAGCGAGCGCCCATTTGGATTAGATTCTTATCTTTATCAATATAAAACATCTAAACTCAATCCATAATGAGAATACGCTTTATTTTATGCTGCTTTTTGCTTTCTATTGGCTTTTCGTATGCAGCTAAGGTTGACACGCTAATGGTTCCAAGTGCTGCAATGAATAAATCCATCAAAACCGTTGTTATTCAACCTGAAAATGCCAAAGGTAAAACTTTGCCAACAGTGTATCTTTTGCATGGCTACTCGGGGAATTACAGCAATTGGGTGAATAAAGTACCTGCCATTAAAGCTTTAGCTGATCAATACCAAATGTATATCGTTTGTCCTGATGGCGGATTTGGAAGTTGGTATTGGGATATTCCGAATGATGCCAATTATCAATATGAAACCTTTGTTTCTAAGGAATTGATCAATTATATAGAGTCAAATTATGGGGTGGCAAAAGATCGTTCAAAACGCGCCATAACAGGTTTAAGTATGGGAGGGCATGGTGCTCTTTATTTGGCTATTAAGCATCAGGATCTATATGCTGCTGCCGGAAGTACAGCAGGTGGTGTGGACATTCGTCCTTTTCCGAATAATTGGGAAATGGCAAAACGACTTGGCGAATATAACGAGCAAGTAGATTCATGGAATGCACATACGGTAATGGAAATGACACATTTGATTAAACCAAAGTCATTGGCTTTATTTATTGATTGTGGTACTGAGGATTTCTTTTATCAAGTGAATACAAAATTACATGAGAAACTGACTTACATGAATATACCTCACCGTTTTCTGACGATGCCGGGTGCCCATAATTGGGATTATTGGAGTAAATCCATTCTATATCAACTCGTGTTTTTTAATGATTTTTTCACAACTCCGATTAAGTAATGTCTATTTTGGATAATTTTATTGCGGATTTGAATAATATTACTACTTTTGTTACGTATAAGATATTATAAACCTACAGAAGCCATTTTGAAGTTCAGAATGGCTTTTTTATTTTTAGCCATGGATATTTGTAAAGTGGGCATTTTCAATCGTTTTTCCCTAAGCGTTTTTACTTTAATATTTTTTTTATTTAGCCATTCGAACTTTGCTTTTAGTCAAGAGAAAGTGAGCATAAGTGGCTATATCAAGGATGCTAATACTGGAGAAAGTTTAATTGCAGCAGTGATTCGGATTCCTGACTTGAAATTAAGCGGCTATACCAATAATTATGGATTCTATTCCTTATCAGTTCCTACCGGAACTTACCAGGTTGAGGTGAGTTTTGTAGGCTATCAAACCTGGGTACAGCAAGTAGAAATAGCTGATGGAAAGACCTTGAATATTGAAATGAAGCCTGAATCGAATACGATTGAGGAAGTCGTTATTTCCGGAAAAAAACAAGATGAGAATGTCAGCTCTGCACAAATGGGTTCCTTGAAGTTTACAATGGAAGAGGTAAAGAATATTCCAGTGATTTTTGGGGAACGAGATATTTTGAAAACCATTCAATTATTGCCAGGTGTTGCATCAGGAGGTGAAGGAAGTAGCAGTTTCTATGTTCGGGGAGGCGCTGGAGATCAAAATCTTATTCTTTTGGATGAGGCAACAGTCTATAATGCATCCCATTTATTAGGTTTCTTCTCTACCTTTAATTCGGATGCTGTTAAGGATGCTAATTTATACAAAGGCGGTATTCCAGCCCAGTATGGTGGACGTATATCCTCAGTAATGGATATAAATATGCTTGATGGTAATAGCAAAAGATTCTCTATGGAAGGGGGATTGGGATTAATTGCTTCAAGGTTAAAGTTGGAAGGTCCAATTGTGAAAGACAAAAGTTCCTTTATGCTAAGTGGTCGACGTACTTATGCCGATATGTTTTTGAAGTTATCAAAGGATGAGACCGTCAATAAGAGTAAGTTGTATTTTTACGATTTAAATGCTAAAGTCAACTATAAATTAGACGATAAGAATACGATCTATCTTTCCGGATATTTTGGTAAAGATGATTTAGGCTATTCTGATCTATTTGGTTTTGATTGGGGAAATGCCACGGCAACCATGCGTTGGAACCGTGTATGGAATAATCAACTATTTAGTAACAGTACGTTTATCTATAGTGATTTTACCTATAATGTGAATGTGAATAATGAGGATTCGGAATTCACAATTGCTTCAAAAATTCGAAACTGGAATTTTAAACAGGACTTTTCCTATTATTCGAGTAATAATAGTGTATTTAAATTTGGCGTCAATTTATTGCATCAGCAAATCCGCCCTGCAAGTTTAGATGCAGAAGATGGATCGGCTGTCAATACGATAAAGGTTGATAATAGGCAAGGGATAGAGGCTGCAGCTTATGTGTCCCATGAATGGAAACCATGGTCTAATTTATCCCTTATTTATGGTCTTCGATTAAATGATTTTATGGTTATGGGGCCAGGTACATTTTATGACTTTGATCAAGATGGTGAACCTGTTTCTGAGAAGCAGTATGGGAATGAAATTATCAAACACTACCTCAATGTGGAACCCCGTTTATCCCTGGCCTATATTTTAAGTCCAAAACACAGTATTAAGGCTAGTTTTAACCGCATTGCCCAAAATCTACATCAATTAACGAATACCACTTCCAGTTTGCCTACTGACCAATATGTCGTGAGTAGCTTGAATATCAAGCCTCAGATTGCTGATCAAGTAGCATTAGGTTATTTTAGAAATTTCGCTGAAAATCAATACGAGTTCTCTGTAGAGACTTATTATAAAAACCTGAACAACCAAATCGATTTTCGAAATGGTGCTGACTTGCAGGCAAATAAGTATATGGAGGGTGACTTATTATATGGTAAGGGCAGAGCGTATGGTGTAGAGTTCCTATTGCGTAAAAACAAAGGGAAATTAAATGGATGGATAGGCTATACTTTAGCGAGAAGCGAACGCCAATTTGATCAAATCAATGATGGTGAATGGTACGCTGCAAGACAAGATCGTACGCATGACATTTCTGTTGTAGGTATTTATCAGTTGAGTCCGAAATGGAATGTAGGAGCGACGTTTGTATTTAACACAGGTAATGCCATCACATTCCCAAGTGGAAAGTACCAAGTCAACGGAACCACTATGTTTTATTATACGGAACGAAATGGATACCGTATGCCTAACTATCATCGTTTAGATTTGTCGGCTAATTATGAACCGAAAAGTGAAAATAAACGTTTTAATTCCAGTTGGTCATTTGGCTTATACAATGCGTATAATAGAAGAAATGCTTATATCATAGATTTCCGGGAAAGTGAGCAAAACCCGAATGTTACCGAAGCTTATAAGATTGCTTTATTTGGTATTATCCCATCAGTTACCTGGAACTTTAAATTTTAAGAAGATGCGTAAGAATAATATATGGATTTTTGGTTTACTGTTTTTTATATTGGCTTCGTGTGAGGAGAAGATTGATGTTGATTTGAACAGTTCAGATCCAAGAATGGTCGTTGAAGCAAAACTGACTAATAAAGATCGTAATCAAATCATTCACCTTAGTCGGACGGTTAATTTTGATGCTGAAAATTTCGATCCAATAACTGATGCATTAGTCAATGTACTAGCTAGTAATGGTCGTATTTTCACTTTCACCTCCAAAGGAAATGGAGAATATACACATAGTAATTTTTCAGTAAATAATGCCCTTACGTATACTTTGAATATCGCGCATAATAACAAGACCTATGAAAGTAAGGCCAAAATGCCGGAATACGTAGAGATTGATTCTATGGGGGTAACAAAAGAAGATATCTTTCGAGAGACCTATTATTTTGTTAATCTAAAGTTCCGTGATCCCGTCAATGTGCCGAACTATTATATTTACGAGGTATCCATTAACGATGGACCATTTAGATTTAACATGGCCCTTAATGATAAATTCAATGATGGCCAAGAAGTAACGCATCAGATTGGTGGTAGGAATCAGGATTTCAAAGCTGGAGATAAGATTATTGTACGAAGACAGTTGGTGAGCAAAGATGTCTATACCTATTGGAATGAGTTTCAATCGACAAATCCAGGAAGTGCAGCACCCGGTAACCCTTCTGGTAACTTGTCGAATAATGCACTAGGTTATTTTGGGATATCTAATCAAAGGGAATACTCGGTGGTCATCCAAGATGATGATGTGTTAAATCAGGACGAAGTTAAAGCCTCTATGCATTAGGCTATCAATTGTCTTTTCTAAAGCATACTTAAGGTTAGGGATGGCTTTGACATTATCGTGAAAGACTAGAATACTTCCATTTCTAACATATTCTGTAGCGTTTTTTAAGCATTGCTCAGGCGAAATTCGAGCATCATAATCGCCTGTTAACACATCCCACATGATGATATCATAATGCTTTGCTAGCTCATGTTGCTGGCTGAGTTTCATTCGACCATACGGCGGTCTAAATAGTCGAGTCTGAGTCAACTCTTGGCATTTGGCAATATTTTCATAATATACATCATCCATCGTGTCCCATCCTTTGAGGTGATTGTAAGTATGGTTTCCTATGGCATGGCCTTCTGCCTTTATACGGGCAAAAATATCTGGATGTTTTCTAATATTATCCCCCACACAAAAGAAAGTCGCTTTGATATTCTTTTTCAATAAAAGATCTAGGATCCAAGGAGTAACCTCAGGTATTGGTCCATCATCGAATGTTAAATATATATTATTTTCTTGTTTACTTTTTCTCCAAATCGCTTTGGAATAAAGGTATTTAAGGAAAAAAATGGGGCGAACAAAATGCATATTGTAACTGTCGATATTTAATGACAAATTTAGCTAAGATTTCTTACAACCAACCATATTGTACATAGAAATGAAGCATCTTTTCGAATTATTCCGCTTGAATCAAAGAGAACAGAGAGGGGTAAAGGTACTCTTGTTTATAATATTCATCTTTTTGCTTATTCACTTGATTTTGCCGCTGCAACAGAATCGACTTCCAATTAAATACGATTTAATTGTTCATAAAGAAAAGGAAGAGCTTCCAGAATATGAGTCAAACTATTCAGATATTGAAGATAAAAAGTACCCAGTACAAAAGAAGGAGATAGCTTATTTTACATTTGATCCGAACAGTTTGGATGAAGCAGGATGGGAAGCATTAGGCTTAACAAATAAACAAATAAAAGGAATCTTAAATTACAGGTCCAAAGGAGGTAGGTTTAGAAATAAATATGACCTGGCAAAAATGTATAGTTTAAGTCCCCAAGATGTGGAGCGATTGACCCCTTTTGTTCAAATTAAACAAGAGCAAATAAATCCATATGTACCTCAGGAGAATGCTTATACCACAAGACGAAAAGAAAGTTTCCGGAAGGTTCTTATCAATGTGAATGATGCTGATACGAATTCATGGATGGAGGTACGTGGTATAGGTCCTGTATTTTCAAAAAGGATCGTTAAGTTTCGAGATGCATTAGGCGGGTTTCATGACATCAATCAGCTTAAAGAGGTATATGGTATCCCTGAGGACATCTTGGAAAGGATACAACAGCAAATTCAACTTATGCCCAAAAGTCATAAGCGGATTTTAATAAATCAAATTAGCATAGACAGTTTGGCTAAACATCCTTATGTGCGTTATAAAAGAGCGAGAACAATTATCAACTATCGCGTACAACATGGCAATTTTAAAGAATTGGCAGATTTGAAGAAGATTCTTTCCTTAGATGAAGAATTTTTCATTAAAATTGAGCCTTATTTGGATTTTGACCATGGAAAACATAGAGAAGCAATTGACATCAGTGATTAGAGATATTCCTGATTTCCCTCAACCAGGGATCGTATTTAAAGATATTACCCCATTATTACAACATCCTGAGCTGGTACAAGCCGCCGTAGAGCGATTTGTAGAACGATTAGAAGGAATAGACTTTGATGTAATAGCAGGTATTGAAAGTAGGGGATTTCTTTTTGGATTTCTTTTGGCTCAACGCTTAAATAAACCTTTTATTCCGATCAGAAAGCAAGGAAAGCTACCATTTCATTGTGTATCGGAATCCTATAAATTAGAATATGGTCAAGCTACCATAGAGATGCATGAGGATGCATTCCCAGCAGGGACAAAAGTACTCATTCACGATGATTTGCTAGCCACTGGGGGTACAGTAGTAGCTGCTAGTAAACTAATAGAGCAATTGGGCGCAGAAGTGGCCGCATACTGTTTCGTAATCAGTTTAGATTTCCTTCAAAGCGCCGGTCGATTAACCCGATTTAGTGAGAAAATTATCTCCTTAGTGCATTATGAATAGGGAAAAATATAAAATGGGCTATTATTTCATAAATAATAGCCCATTTGTTTTAGTACGGATTATCTTTTCTTAAAAATTTCCAAGTACACGATACTGGTTGTCACCCATCACTTTTACATCCTGTTTCTTTTCAACCAAGTAATATTTTCCCTTTTCATAGACTAGAAATTCTGCTGTATGATAAAGGTTGTTTACAACATCGCGCTGAATACTGATGATTTTAGGCTGCCCCAGACTATCCATTTCTATCCGAACACAAGATAAGTCGGATTTGGGATTGTTGAAACTATACTGAAGCACATTATTAGCCGAATCAACCTGAATAAATTCAGCATAGGCTGATTTATTGAGGTCAATATTCTTAAAGCTTGAAAATTCGAGTTCCCAATCTTTGATTTTCAAACGTTTGGTTTCTTCCAGATCATCTTTTGAGACGGTCTTCTCAATCTCTGGATTGGCTTTGCTTAATAAATCAATTTCTTTCTGGAAATAATCTGGCAGATCGAAGTATTTGGGTTTTCCATTCGGATTATCCTGACTTTGTTTTTCATTTTGTTGACAGGAAATCAACATAGAAAAACTACTTAAGGCCATTACTGCCATAAGTTTAGATAAACCTTTCGATATTTTAGGATACCAATACATCACCAGTCATTTCAGTTGGAATAGTTAAACCTAATAAGCGAAGTACCGTAGGTGCGACATCCCCAAGTTTACCATTCTGTATGTGTTTATAATCTTTATCGATTAAGATACATGGTACAAGGTTCGTAGTATGTGCAGTATTCACAGAGCCATCTTCATTCAACATATATTCCGAATTACCATGATCTGCAAGGATAATGAAGGAATAGCCTTCTTTTAATCCTGTTTCAACCACCGTCTGTGTACAACGATCTACAGTTTCTACGGCTTTAACCACAGCTTCAAAGACACCGGTGTGTCCAACCATATCCGGGTTTGCGAAGTTCAAACAGATAAAGTCTGGATGATTTTCTACCATGTCTTTACAAATAGCATCCGTAATTCCCTGTGCGCTCATCTCGGGTTGCAAATCATAAGTTGCCACCTTCGGAGAAGGGATTAATAAGCGGTGTTCACCCTCAAATTGATCTTCACGACCTCCAGAGAAAAAGAAGGTCACGTGTGGATACTTCTCTGTTTCAGCAATTCGTACTTGAGTTTTATGCTGTAAAGAAAGTGTTTCTCCTAATGTTTGGGTTAGGTTGTCTTTATGGAAAATTACCTTTACATCCTTGAACGTATCATCATAAGATGTCATAGTGACATAATATAAGGATAGGGGATGCATATCGTATTCAGGGAATGCTTGTTGGGTTAAAGCAATGGTGATTTCACGTCCTCTATCTGTACGGAAGTTATAACAGATGACAACATCGCCTTCTTGTATAGTTGCTTTTGGAGTTCCATCAGGATTGACCATAACGATAGGTTTCAAGAACTCATCGGTGATATCGTTTTGATAAGATAAAGCGATGGAGTCTAAAAGGTTTTGCGATGGAGTACCAATACCTTTAGTTAAAAGGTCATAAGCTTGTTTTACACGTTCCCAACGGTTATCACGATCCATAGCATAGTATCGTCCAATAGCGGAAGCAATAGTGCCTGTAGAGTGCAATAAATGATCTTGTAGTTGTGTTACATAATTTAAACCACCATTAGGATCGGTATCACGGCCATCTAGAAATGCGTGAATAAATACTTGATCAGAACCTAATTGTGCATCACCGGCAGCATCACATAAAGCCTTAAGGTGCTCGATATGTGCATGCACGCCGCCATCAGAAAGCAAACCAATAAAATGTACTTTTTTATGGTTTAATTTAGCGTATTGGAAGGCAGCTTGTATAGTTGGATCTTGTTTGAAGACTCCCTCACGAGCGGCTTTATTGATTCTTCCTAATTCTTGATAAACAATTCTTCCAGCACCAAGGTTCATATGGCCCACTTCGGAGTTGCCCATTTGACCTGCTGGTAGACCAACAGCTTCACCAGATGCTTCTAATTTGGAATTTGGGTAGGTTGATAGTAAGTGATCTAAAAATGGAGTATTGGCAGCTAATACGGCATTTGAATTATCCTCTTTTCCGTAGCCTAATCCATCCAGGATTAATAATGCTACTTTTTTATTCTCAGAACTCATTACACAAATATAACCCTTCTCCATTAAAATCTCTAAAAATAAGCTTAGGACCTTAAAAAATGAATTAATTGCCAATATTGGCATAATTTTAGCTACGAGAAAATTAAAAATTTAGAAAATAGTTAAATTTATTTGCAGTTATTCATATTTTCATTGTACCGAATTAATCATGGAGCGCGCGTTTAGAGGGATATCATTTAAGTTCTTTATCAGTTTTATGGCCATTGCTGTGTTGCCTTTACTGAGTTTTGCCTATTGGCAGAATGACCCGAGTAATGAATTAATGGATGCATTTAAGAACAATAACGCAAAAGGTATCTCCGCTTATTTTGGACAGAACGTTTCCTTATCGATTAAAAACGATTCTGGCCATTACTCTAAATTTCAAGCAGAATTAATGTTGAGTGATTTTTTTAGGTCCAATAAGACCCAGGATATTAAAAAAGTTCAACAGACAAACCGTAATAATTCCAGTTTCTATATTGTATATCAATTAAAGTCAAGTTCAGGTACTTATCGATTGTTTTTTAAGTTTAATCATATCGATGGTGAATCCCAAATCACTGAACTCCGAATAGAATAACTTTGAATTTTTCTTAGTTATAGTTTCCATATAAATTTATTTTTCTTCATCTTCGCTTAATTTTATGTTGCTTAATGGAGAGAGAATTTAAAGAAAAGTTATTGCAATTTGTAAAAGAGGCATTTATCGAAGATGTGGGTGCAGGAGACTTTACAACATTATCTACTATTGAAGAAGCACAGTTAGGCGAAGCACAGCTTTTAGTAAAAGATGATGGTGTTTTGGCCGGAATTGATGTTGCTGAAGAAATATTCCAATACCTAGATTCAACATTACAATTCGAGAAAATCCTTGCAGATGGAGCCTCTGTAAAAAAAGGGGATATTGCCTTTAAACTAAGAGGAAAGATCCATACCATCTTAAAAGGAGAGCGTTTGGTGTTAAACATCATGCAACGCATGTCTGGAATTGCAACTCAAACTGCAAAATATGTTTCTGCAGTTTCAGGAACTGGTGCGAAAGTATTGGATACCCGTAAAACGACACCTTTATTACGTTTCTTAGAGAAACGAGCTGTAGAGATTGGCGGAGGAGTAAACCATCGCTTCGGTCTATATGATATGATTTTGATTAAAGACAATCATGTGGATTATGCGGGAGGAATCAGTGAAGCCGTTAATGGTGCATTCACGTATAAAAAAGAAAATCATCTAGACATTCCAATTGAAGTTGAGGTTAGAAACTTTGATGAATTGAAAGAAGTTCTAAGTTTAGAACGTGTCAATCGAGTAATGTTCGATAATTTCACTCCTGCGCAAGTTAAGGAAGCTGTCGAACTGGTTGCAGGTCGATTGGTTACCGAAGCATCGGGAGGTATTACTCTAGATAGCATTGCAGATTATGCACAAGCTGGTGTAGATTTCATTTCTGTTGGCGCATTAACTCACTCTGTTAAGAGTTTGGATTTGAGCCTAAAAGCTAAACTTATTTAGTAAATTACGGAATATGATATCAATTTACCTGGTAGGGATTGTAGTTTTAGCATATTTATTTGGTTCTATACCCACTGCTGTGTGGTTTGGTCAGGCATTTTATGGCGTTGATGTTCGAGAATATGGAAGTGGAAATGCTGGAGCAACCAATACATTTCGTGTTTTAGGTAAAAAAGCGGGGTCAATAGTGATGTTTGTCGATATCCTTAAAGGATGGACAGCCACTAATTTGCCCTTTTTATTAGATAGTTCTATTGTGGGCAATCATGATGCGCCACAATTTGTCAATATTCAATTAGCCCTAGGTGTGATTGCTGTGCTAGGGCACTTGTTTCCCATCTTTGCTGGATTTAGAGGAGGAAAAGGAGTCGCCACCTTATTTGGGATGGTATTGGCTATTCATTGGCCTGCTGCCCTTATGTGTGTTTCGGTCTTCTTAATCGTATTGTTGGTAACACATTATGTATCCCTAAGTTCCATCATGGCTGGATTTACTTTCCCTTTCAGTGTTGCTTTTATTTTTAAAACTACCGTTCCTTCCATTTTATTATATGGCATCGCCATATGTGCTTTAATCCTTGTTACTCACCAAAAAAACATCGAAAGATTGTTGAAAGGACATGAATCCAAGATCTATTTATTCAAGAAAAAATCGAAAGAATAAACTTTTGGGTACAAGTTTTGTTAAGTATATCAAACATAACAGATAAATTTAGATAAACTAATTCATCAACACTTATGAAACGGATTTTTAAATATACGAGCATGTTCCTACTTGGGGTTTCATTAGTAGGATGTGCGACTTCAGCGATTACGGGTCGTAAATACCTGAAGTTAGTAGACCCTAAGGCAGTAAATGATCAAGCTGCATTAGCATACAAAGATTTCTTAAACAAAAACAGTTCAAAAGTAGTTACGGGTACTTCAGCAGCAACACAGGTTAAACGTGTTGGTAATAACATTGCTGCAGCTGCAAACCGTTACTTACAACAACGTGGTCTAGCTGATCAGTTTGACTTCAATTGGGAGTTCAATTTGGTGCAGAGTAATGACGTGAATGCTTGGTGTATGCCAGGTGGTAAAGTTGCTGTGTATACTGGAATTCTTCCAATTGCACAAAACGATGTTGGTCTGGCTACCGTAATGGGGCATGAAATTGCTCACGCTATTGAAGAGCACTCTGTATCTCAAGTTTCAAATGCAATGGCGGCACAATTAGGTGCGCAGGTATTAGGAGCTGCAGGAGCAATGACGGATAACAAATACATTGGTATTATTAACCAATTGTACGGTGTAGGTTATCAAGTTGGTTCATTGAGCTTCTCTAGAAAAGATGAGTTGGCAGCAGATAAAGCGGGCTTAATTCTTATGGCTATGGCTGGATATGATCCAAGTCAAGCTGTTAAATTCTGGGAAAGAATGTCGGCAGGTAAACAAGGGTCGCCTCCTGAATGGTTGAGCACCCACCCTAGTGATGCGAGACGTATTGCGCAATTACAAGCTTTAGTGCCTGAGGCCATGAAATATTATAAGAAATAAGATACCTTTCTCTATAACAATTAAAATCTTAAGAAACAGCATTGAAATACTCAATGCTGTTTTTTTTATGTTATATTAAAAGTGATTAAGCAATCAAATGGGCTTAGAAATGGAATAATTTACGTGTCAGAGAAATAATTTTCATTTTTCTTGTTACGAAATTGAATTTATGACGACCAATTAAAACAGAATCAACAAATAAATTATGGAATTGAACATTAGTAACCTCACTAAAACTTATGATAATGGTGTAAAAGCCTTAGATGACATCAATCTTAATATAGGTCCGGGTATGTTTGGTCTATTAGGACCAAATGGGGCTGGTAAATCATCTTTAATGCGAACCATCGCGACATTACAAGCTCCAGATTCAGGTAGTATACAATTTGGTGATATTGATGTCCTTAAGGATAAAAATGCTTTACGTAGAATATTGGGATATTTACCACAGGAATTTGGTGTTTACCCAAAATTATCAGCCGAGGATCTGTTAAATTACTTTGCGAACTTAAAGGGCATTGCTAATAGTCAGGACCGTAAAAAGATTGTTAAGGAAGTTTTAGAAATTACAAATCTATATGCCTTCAAGAATAAAAGTGTAAGCGGGTATTCTGGAGGGATGAAGCAACGCTTTGGAATTGCTCAAATGCTGTTGAATAATCCTAAGCTTATTATTGTGGATGAACCTACCGCTGGTTTAGATCCAGCTGAGCGTCATCGATTCTTAAATGTATTGCGGGAAATAGGGGCACAACATACGGTTATATTTTCTACCCACATTGTGGATGATGTTCGGGAGTTGTGTCATGAACTGGCGATTATGAACGGAGGAAAAGTGTTATTCCGGGGTTCGTCGGGTGAAGGCACGCAATTATTAGATGGCAAAATCTGGAAGAAGAAAATTGAAAGAGCTGATTTCGATGCGGAGAACGCTAAATTCAATATTATCTCTTCTAATTACAACCAAGATAATACCTTAAATATTCGAGTTTATCACGATCAAAAACCTGATGAAACCTTCGAATATGCTAACCCTATTTTAGAGGATGTCTATTTTGTGGCTTTAAAACAGGATGCTATTCATGTTTAGTACAATCTTCCTTTTTGAAATAAAACGCTGGTTGAAGCAACCTGTGTTTTATGTGTATTGTGCTATATACTTTGGTCTTGCCTTGCTTACCTCCTTGTCAAGTCTAGGTGCTTTTGACGCTGTAACATCTACGACATCAGTACCTGTCTATATCAATGCGCCGATTAATATTGCTGCATTCTTTAATTCCTTTTCCACATTGATTTACTTCTTGCTTCCAACAATAGTTGGAGCATCGGTGGCTAGGGATTATATGTACAATGTCCACACCTTATTATTCTCCTATCCATTAAATAAACCCAGTTATTTAGCAGCTAAGTTTTTAAGTTCCTTGGTCATCGTGACATGTATTGCCTTACTATGTGCCCTAGGATATTATATGGCGCAGCTCTATCCGGGTATTAATGTAAAACTACTAGGACCAAATAATCTTCGTGCTTATATTGAAGGGTTTATGGTGACCATATTTCCAAACTTCTTATTGTTTGGAGCACTTATTTTTGCCTTAGTAACCTTTACTAGAAGTATATATGTAGGTTTTGTGGCGGTATTGATTTTATTGTTGCTTCAGTCTTTATTAGATATGGCAACTAGAAATGTAGACAATCAATACCTTGTTGCTATTTTAGATCCTTTTGGTTTTAAACCTATTGTTTATTATACGAAGTATTGGAGTGTTGCCGAGCGTAATGTTAATTTATTGCCTATAAAAGGCGTTCTATTGTATAATAGATTGGTATGGTTAGGTGTAGCAGCTATTATAATGTTTTTTGTTTACAAGACCTTTAGCTTTTCGCAATCAGCTTTTACTTTTAGACGCTCAAAGAATGGAGAACGAGCAGTTAAAGATAATTTTGGAAGCATCATCAAAATTGATCTACCAAAAGTAAGTTACAGTTATGGATTCTGGGAAAATTTAAAGTTAAGTTGGAGACTTTCTAATATTGACTTTAAGTTTCTAATAAAAAACTGGACCTTTTATATATTAATGGGTTTTGCTTTTCTGTTTGCATTAATAGGTTTATCGGTAAGTAGCCAGCTATATGGTACAAATACCTATCCGATGACTTGGCAAATGATTAATACCATGTCCAGTATGTATGGCTTGTTCCTGATGATCATGGTACTTTTATTTGCTGGTATGCTAATTCAGCGTGCTAGACAAAGTAATATGAACCTCTTAGAAGATGCTACAGCAGTGCCTAATTGGGTGCAATTACTATCGAAGGCTATTGCCTTATACAAATTGGTCTTGTTAGTGTTTTTAGTGTGTATTATTAATGGGGTTGCTTACCAGATCTACCAAGGTTATTTCCAATTCGAATTTGGACAATACTTTTTTAAATTGTTTGTCTTGGATAGTTTGCCATATATCTATTTAATTCTATTCGCACTTTTTGTTCATTCCTTTTTCAAAAACTATTTTATTGGATTTATCCTGTGTTTATTCGTGGTGATAGGTTCTCCATTCTTGCCTAAGATAGGAGTAGAGCAATTGATATTTATTCCAGATGCAGATCCTAGCTATCAATATTCAGATTTAAATGGCTTCGGTAATTTGAGACCATTCCTCTATTACAGATTGTATTGGTTATTATTTGCTGGAGTATTATTTACATTGACTTTGCTGTTCTGGAGAAGAGGTATTCTATCTGGAATTAAAGAACGTCTTAAGTTATTTGTAAAGCGCTTTAAAGCACCAATTGCGGTACCAATGATGTTGTTTTTGATTGCTTTTGTAGGCCTAGGTTATGCTTTCTATTATGAGTCTAATGTTCAGAATCCATATTATTCAGCTAAGGATTATGAGGAGCAGCGTGTAGATTATGAGAAAAAATATAAGCAATATGCTAAACTGACTGCACCGCGATTGACAGACGTGAAGCTAAATGTAGATATGGATCCTAAAAATAGGAACCTATTAGCTAAAGGAACCTTCACTTATAAGAACAAGTCAAATGAAGCCATAGATAGCATTTTCATGAATTACAGTGCTGATAATTTAATCACATCCATATCTTTTAAGAGTGAAGCAAAAGAACTTTTGAAAGATTCGGTGTTGAACGTTAGACTGTATAAATTAGCTCAGCCTCTAGCACCTGGTGATAGTATTCAGGTAGTTTATGAGATTAAGAACAAAGCGCACAATTTTATTCGCGATTATGATCCAGTATTAAGTAATGGAACATTCTTTAATAACAGTATTTTTCCAACTTTGACTTATCAAGAGGGTGCTGAATTAGCTGATAATAATATTCGCTCTAAATATGGTCTTGTACCTAAAGAGCGTATGGCTGATCCTCGCGATAGTACTAAACTAGGTAATACGTACATCTCATCAGATGCAGATTGGATTACCTTTGATGCTGTCTTAAGTACCAATACAGATCAAATAGCAATTGCTCCGGGATATCTTCAAAAAGAGTGGACAGAAGGCGGAAAACGGTATTTCCATTATAAGATGGATGCACCGATTCTAAACTTCTATGCATTTATGTCTGCTGCATATGATGTGAAGAAGGAGAATTATAAGGGTAAGAATCTAGAGATTTATTATTATCCATTGCATACGTTTAATCTGGATCGAATGATGGCATCTATGAAGAAGTCATTAGATTATTATGAAGCGAATTATGGTCCATATCAATTTGACCAGATGCGAGTAATCGAATTCCCTAAAACGATGGGATCCTTCGCTCAGGCATTTGCAAATACGGTTCCTTTCTCAGAAGCTATCGGATTTATTGCAAAGGTTGATGAAGATAATCCCGATGCTGTTGATTATCCTTATTCAGTAACCGCACATGAGTTTGCGCATCAATGGTGGGCTCATCAAGTGATAGGCGCAAATGTAAAAGGGGCTACCATGATGTCGGAGTCTTTGGCGGAGTACAGTTCATTGAAAGTACTTGAGCATACTTATGGTAAAGAACAAATGCGTCGTTATCTGAAAGAATCTTTGGATTCCTATTTACGAAGCAGAGGTGGAGAACGCATAGGAGAGAACCCGCTCATGTTTAATGAAAACCAATCTTATATCCACTATAATAAAGGTTCTTTGGTGATGTATGCCATGAGTCAATTCATGGGTGAGAAGCCATTTAATGATTTCTTAAAGACCTATTTGACCCAGACTGCATTTCAAAATCCGCCATATACAACTTCCATTGAATTTGTAAATCTGTTGAAGACAAAAGTCCCTGATTCCTTGCAATATTTGATTAAGGACATGTTTGAGACAGTGACCTTATATGATAATAAGATAAGTAGTGCCGAAGTTGAACCACTGAAAGGTGGTGGATATGAGCTTACTGTGAAATTCCAACTATCTAAATATAGAGCAGATGCAAAAGGAGAGAAGAGTTTTGAAGATGTAAAGGGTAGTAAACTAACCCAAAAAGTAGGTAAAGAGGAAGTTAATTCATTACCATTGCATGATTATGTGGAATTTACTGTGTTTGGTGAAAAGAAAAATAAGGAAAACCAAAAAACACAGGTAGATAGTCCCATTTATAAGCAATTGCTTAAAATTGATAAGATCTCCAATACGTTAACCATAAAATTAAAAGAAAGACCTACCGAAGTGGGAATTGATCCATACAATGTATTGATTGATACCGATTCTGATGACAATAGGTTCATTATTAAATAACATAATTCTAAAAAGCCTGGTTTACCAGGCTTTTTTGGTCTTTTTAGTACCCATCGAATAAATATGTATCTTTGAATTACTAATCATAAGAAATGCATATACAAGATTTAATCATTAAGGATAAGGAACAAGTTAAGTTAGCTGATATATTTCTAAGTGAATCGAATAGGTCACAAATCAATCAGCTAATAAAAGAGAATCTTTATGCCGAAGATTTAGATCGTTATGGTCTTCCAGTTACCAATAAGGTTTTGCTTTATGGTAGTTCAGGCTGTGGTAAGACCACCAGTGCCAAAGGAATTGCACAGGCTTTGGGAAAACCTTTGGTGATATTGAATTTAAGTAATGTTATCAATGCACGAATAGGTGAAACCTCACAGCATTTGAAACAAGTGTTTGATCGCGCTATCCGTGATAAGGCAGTTCTTTTCTTAGATGAATTTGATCAAATTGGGAAGGCAAGAGGAGAAGATGAAAATGATGTGGGTGAGATGCGAAGATTGGTCAATACTTTAATTCAGTTAATAGACTATTTTCCGATTGATTGTGTATTAATTGCGGCTAGTAACCACGTCGATATAATCGACTCGGCTTTAATTAGACGTTTTCAATTGAGGTTGTCTTATGAGATGCCTTCAACAGAAGCATTGGATGATTATTACGATGCACTATTAGCTAGGTTTCCTGCAGAACTACATCCTTCCAATAGACGATATGGTATTTCCTATGCGGAAGCTAAGGATGAAGCATTAAAGGAGGTGAAATATAAATTGATTCAACAACTAGAACAAGGTTCTAAACCATAATCTAAATGATATAAAAGAAAAGCCTTTCATGATTGTCATGAAAGGCTTTTCTTTTATAATGTAATAAGTTATTAGCTTATTTATACATTTCTTCACGTTGCGCTTGAACAGCTTCTGAATTGATGTACTCATCATAAGTCATTAACTTATCGATGATACCTTTAGGTGTCAACTCAATGATGCGGTTAGCAACAGTTTGTGTCAACTCGTGGTCACGAGATGTAAACAACATCGAACCACGGAAGTCGTTCATACCATTGTTTAGTGCCGTGATAGATTCCAAGTCCAAGTGGTTGGTCGGCTCATCAAATATTAAGAAGTTGGCTCCTTGAAGCATCATTCTAGAGAACATACAACGCATTTTCTCCCCTCCAGATAAGACAGAGCATTTCTTTAATACCTCTTCACCAGAGAATAACATTTTACCTAGGAAACCGCGGATAAATTGCTCATCAGCATCTGGTTTTGTTGTGTAATCACGCAACCAATCAACAAGGTTTTCAGTACGGCCTTCGAAGAATTGCGCATTATCAATAGGCATGTCAGCAGGGGTAATGGTTACTCCCCATTTGAATTCGCCTTTGTAATCTTGGTCTCTTCCTGCAAGGATATTATAGAATGCAGTAGTCACTAAGTTATTTTCAGCTAAAACAGCAATCTTATCACCTTTATTAATCATAAAGCTGATGTCTTTGAAATAAACTTCACCATTAATGGTTTTACCTAATCCTTCAACATTTAAGATTTGATCTCCTGGCTCACGATCCATCAAGTTAAACATGATCGCCGGGTATTTTCTGTTAGAAGGCTTAATCTCATCGATGTTGATTTTATCCAAAGCTTTCTTACGTGAAGTAGCTTGCTTTGATTTAGAGGCGTTGGCAGAGAACCTACGGATAAATTCCTGTAATTCTTTTACCTTATCTTCCATCTTCTTATTTTGATCAGCACGTTGTTTCAATGCTAATTGAGAAGACTCATACCAGAAGCTATAGTTACCTGAATAGATTGACATTTTACCAAAGTCAATATCCACAATATGCGTACATACTGCATCTAAGAAGTGACGGTCGTGAGATACAACCAATACTATTGCTTCATAAGTAGCTAAGAAATCCTCTAACCATGCGATGGTATTAATATCCAAGTCGTTGGTAGGCTCATCCAGAATCAAGATATCCGGATTACCGAAAAGTGCTTGAGCTAATAATACCCTTACCTTTTCATTACCATCTAGTTCTTTAACTAATTTATAGTGTAATTCTTCTTTAATACCTAAGTTACTCAATAGGGTAGCGGCATTGTTTTCCGCATTCCAACCATCCATCTCAGCAAATAAGCTCTCTAATTCTCCAGCACGTTCACCATCAGCATCAGAAAAGTCTTCTTTCATGTAGATAGCGTCCTTTTCTTTCATCACTTTGTAGAGTTCTTGGTTACCCATCATTACCGTTTCAATAACTGTAAATTCATCGAACTCATAGTGGTTCTGTTTCAATACAGACATGCGTTCGCCTGGTGTAAAAGCAACTGAACCAGTAGTTTGGTCTACTTCACCCGAAATAATCTTTAAAAAGGTAGATTTTCCAGCTCCATTAGCACCTATGATACCATAACAATTTCCAGGAGTGAATTTTAAGTTGACATCTTCGAATAGAACACGTTTTCCATAACGAAGGGATAGATTCGATACATTAATCATGCTGCAAAGATACAGTTATTTGTTGAAATTGTGAACGTTAGGACTGGACCAATTTATAGCCTTATGCTTCTTATTTAAGTGCCTTTCTGAGTTTTAAACGAGGCTTCCAGATTTATTTGTAAGAAATAGGAAAAAATTCAAAAATGAGCTAAAACCAATTAATGTTATCTAAGCCAAAATTACATTATTTCCATTTTTATTAACCTTTTTAATTCGTAAAGATAAATTGATAAAATAAATTATAGAATCAATATAGTTTTAAGACAAGATTATCCCGTAACATGTAATATTTAAAGAACAACTAATTATTTTTATGAAAAAAGCATTAATTATTTTACTAGCCGTCCAAGTGTTGATTTTAAGTTCCTGTGGTACGATATTCTCAGGTACAAAGCAATCCGTGCAGATTAGAACCTTTACAGAAGGTGCTAATGTTGAAGTTGATGGAGTCGATCGAGGTGTAACTCCTTTAACTTTAGATTTAAAAAGAGGGTTTAAAAGTCCAGTGATTACTTTGTCAAAAGAAGGTTATCAAAAACAAGAGTTTTATCCTGAACTTACCTTTAACAATGTTTCTTTATTGAACCTTTTTGGGATGTTTGGTTTTGTGATAGATGCTGCTACAGGAGCGATCATGAAATATGACCCTAAGTTCTACGAAGTCAATTTAAAAGAAGAAAGTAAACAATCTAATTTATAAACTCATATTAAGGGGATAATTAAAAGAAGCTGTGTTCTTTTATTGAAGGTTTCAATAGGAGAATACGGCTTTTTATATTTTTTCTAGTGCGCTGGATAAAGCCTTTAAATCCTGTTTCATTAAGTTAATAGTAGATTCCAATTGATCGTACATATCCGCTCGGTTATCCAATTGTTCACTATTATAACGACCTCCTTCACCAAAATATAAATCCAGTAAATCCTTAGTTGATTTTTTATGTATCTGACCAAATCCGGTCCACTTCTCTACAATCTGTTCGCGTAAAGAAGAATGGATGTTATTCTCCGAGCTTTTATAATTAAGGAAATACCATACTGCAGCCGGGAAATTTTGTGATACATCCGCGCCATACCATATATCCTTTAAAGCGTTTCGTTTATGATGAAACTCAATGGATTCATCATTCAAAAGCATCAATACACCAAAAGTAGCTTCCGCCAAACCGGTGGTAATACCTACTGCAGAACTAGCTTTCTCATTTTTAATCACTCCTTCAGTCAGGATTGCTCCCAATGCTCCTACAACAATGGCACTAACCGTTAATCTTGACTCCTTTTCACGCATTCGTCCATTCAGGTAATTCGCAATTTGGCTCGTTCTTTCTTCTTCACAATCCATCTCGGAGGAGATGGCGGAGATCTCTAAGGAGGACATATTTATCCGATGATCAATTTCCTGCTTCAGCTCTAGGATTTTCAACCTGTAATTCAAATCATCGGGCTTAGGATTTGCTCTCAATTCTGCAAATTGGGTGATACTTTGCAAGATGCCAATAGCATTAGCCATATTAAGATTAGTAAAACTTAATTTGTCCTTCAATAAAGGAGAAAGAGATTGTTCGTGTAAGGGGATAGGTAAACTATCCACTGAATAGGTATAAATATTCTGTTGGTTACAGTTACTATGTTTCAATAAATCTTTTATCTCCAAGTTTTTTACTGAAGCGCAAGAGGAAAAAAGCCCTATACTAAGAGTTAGTAGCACATAAGATCGAAATAATTGCATAGTTAGCGAGTTAAAATCGACGAATATAGGATAACCCTATTCTAAGGACAAATGTAAAAGATTCTTTAAATATTCCGAGGAATCTGAACAAAAAGAGATTGGATTTCTTGAACTAAAAATTCGGTATTATATAAAAAAAGTCTTTTCTTTACGGATAGATTATGGTAAATCACTTCATAAACCAAATTAATGGATAATTTTATTACGACCCTTTCAAGCCTTGTCTGGTCTGAGGTTTTCATTTATTTATGCCTGATCACTGGGCTATATTTTTCAATTCGTACAGGTTTTTTGCAGGTTACATATTTAAAGGACATGATTCGCTTATTATTTGCGAAGAAGAAATCCGATGAAGGTATCTCATCTTTTCAGGCCTTTGCTTTGGCTATTTCAGGTCGAGTAGGCACTGGAAATATCATAGGAGTGGCTACTGCTATTTTTTATGGTGGTCCAGGTGCTATTTTCTGGATGTGGCTGATTGCCTTTTTAGGTTCTGCATCTGCTTTTGTGGAAGCGAGTTTAGGTCAATTGTATAAAAGGCAAGAAGGAGCTGAGTTTAGAGGTGGACCAGCGTATTACATTGAAAAAGGATTAGGAGTAAAATGGTATGCTGTACTTTTTGCGATATTAACCATCATCAGTGCTGGTTTATTGTTACCTGGTGTACAAAGTAATGCGATTGCATCATCTGCTTTCAATGCTTTTGAGATCCCAACAAATTATACGGGGATAGGTATTGTCGTTTTATTGGTGCTGATCATCTTTGGAGGGGTAAAACGTCTTGGTACTGTAGCCGAGTATGTGGTACCATTTATGGCCGGAGGCTATATCTTGATGACCTTGATCATTATAGGCATGAACTTCAAGCAAATCCCTGAAGTGTTTAGTTTGATATTTAGTTCAGCTTTTAGTTTTCATGCTACTTTTGGCGGAATTATAGGAATGGCCATTGCTTGGGGTGTTAAACGTGGTATTTATTCCAATGAAGCTGGTCAAGGTACTGCACCACATGCTGCAGCAGCGGCAGAGGTAAATCACCCAGCACAGCAAGGACTAGTACAAGCCTTTTCGGTTTATGTAGATACCTTATTTGTATGTACAGCTACTGCTTTAATGATTTTGTTTACCGGCATGTATAATGTAACAGAAGTAGATGTAGCAGGAAAACCTACAACCTTCATTACAGAGAATTTACCAGGAGTAGATTATAATGGGTTTACGCAAGCAGCAGTGTCTCATCACTTCCCAGGTTTTGGTAATGAATTTATCGCTATAGCATTGTTTTTCTTTGCCTTCACAACCATTATGGCCTATTTCTATTATGCAGACACGAATATTGCATACTTAATAAAGAATGAGAAGGCCAAGAAGGTAATTGGGTTTTTATTTAAGCTTGTTTTCTTATCCACCGTATATTTTGGTACTGTCCGTACGGCTGAGAAGGCTTGGGCGATAGGGGATATCGGTGTTGGATTAATGGCTTGGGTGAATATTATTGCCATCCTTTTGTTAAGCAAGATTGCCATGAAAGTATGGAAGGATTACAAAACAAAACGTAAGCAAGGGATTGAAGACCCTAGTTTTGATCCTAAAGAAATTGGAATTAAAAACGCAGATTATTGGGAGAATAAATCAGAATAAACCAATCTGTATAAACATAAAAAAGGGACAGTCTTGTTTAAAAGAATGTCCCTTTTTTGTTTTGGCAATACCTTTTGTTTTATCGAATACCAAAACAAGTTGTTGCGAACAATAAAATAAAGGCCACTAAAAGTAAGAGTACCAAAGTGGTCAATGGTGTTCTTTTCATGTTAGTTTATTATTAAGTTTTAAATAGTGATAGTATTAAAGTTACATATATTTTTGTAATCAAAAAATAATAAAATACTGAATATCAATTTTATGCTGTGTGTATTTAACACATTGTGGCAATTAATGAACCATTTTGTGACTGATTTACAGATATTGTATATAATATCTTATTTTTGACCGTTTTTGTGAAATTAATCTAAGCTTTATGAAGAAAGGCAACTTTTGGGCCTTAATACCACTATTATTTTTCGTGGTAGTCTATTTTATCGGATCTTATATTTTAGGCGACTTTTACGCACTACCTGTTTTGGTATTATTTGTAATGGCCCTTTTTGTGGCATTTTTACAATTTCCCAAAGTGCCATTTAATGAAAAGATCAAGAGCTTTGCTAAAGGAGCAGGAGATGAAAATATCCTTATCATGGTGCTTATCTTCCTTTTGGCAGGTGCTTTTGGGGAATTGTCTAAAAATATTGGAGCCATTTCATCTACTATTAACTTTGCACTAACCTATGTTCCTCCACAGTTTGTAGTGGCCGGATTGTTTATGGTGGCCTGTTTCATCTCTACTTCTTTGGGTACATCTGTAGGGACGATTGTTGCGCTTGCGCCTATTGCTGTAGGATTAGAAAATAATATCGAAGGGATCATGGCAATCGCCTTGGCTGCTGTTATAGGTGGAGCTATGTTTGGTGATAACCTCTCCTTTATCTCTGATACGACCATTGCTGCTACTAGAACACAGCATGTTGGCATGAAAGAGAAGTTTCGGGTTAACTTTAAAATGGTTCTTCCAGTCGCTATTTTAGTGTTTATCATCTACTCTCTGATGGGCTGGAATATGCTGGATGGATCCGTTCAAATTAAAGTTGAAGATTATGAGCTCATCAAAATATTCCCTTACATTCTCGTATTTGTATTAGCCCTAGTTGGTTTAAATGTTATTTGGACCTTAGGAATTGGTATTATTGTCGCTGCTCTAATAGGTATATTCACAGGATCCATAGATTTCTTAACCATCTTAAAATCTATCAATGATGGATTTGCAGGCATGTTTGAGTTAAGTGTGCTGTGTTTAATTATCGGTGGAGTTGTTGGCATAATACGTATGAATGGGGGAGTAGATTACCTGCTTCAAATGATTACCCAAAGAATTAACTCTAAAAGAAAAGCTGAATTAGGTATAGCTTTTTTGGTGAGTTTGGTCAATTTGGCTATTGCTAACAATACCATCACTATTGTCATTGTTGGACCTATTGCAAAGGATATATCCGATAAAAATGGATTAGAAGGCAGTAGGGTGGCTAGTATTCTAGATACCGTATCCTGTTTTATTCAGGGGATGGTTCCTTACGGGGCACAGATATTAGCAGCTATGGCTGCTGCAAATATGCTGCTTGCAGATAAACAAATGCCTTTGATGTCACCAATCGATGTAATGCAATATTTATATTATCCATTTTTGATGGGAATTGTAACATTCTTGGTTATTCTTTTAAGAAAGAATAAGGCAACAGCATAACTTACTAGAGTTCATATAAGCAAACAGCACAATAGTAATCCTATTGTGCTGTTTGATTTTATATCATAAGTATCCGGTCTTTACATTTGTTGAATGATACAACCTGGAGTTATGTGGGCATTTAAAGATTTGATATGCAAACTATTTTAAATCCTTAATAATATCCAGAATCAATGGATAAGTATTTTCTTTAACTTTCTTCAATTCTGAAACTTTTAACCATTCCACTTGATCGATATCCTCTTCAACTTGAGGCGTAAGTTTAGGGATTTTATTGACGCCCATATCGTACCATTTGGTCTGTTTAAGCATGAATCTGCCGCGCATATAATAGGTATGATAGGAGGTAGCCACCTTTTTTCCAAGGTAGTTGATTTTAACGCCACATTCTTCTTCGACTTCACGTTTTGCTGTTTCCTTCATTTTCTCACCTTCTTCAACTTTTCCTTTTGGAAGGTCCCATTTACCTAGCCGATGAATAAAAAGGTATTCTCCATTGCCATTTTTTACTAAACCTCCGGCGGCTTTAATTATTTTGGTGTTACTTAGGATATTTTTAAAAACTTTTTGGAAATTCTCGTGTATGTATAGGTACACAGTTTTTTCTTGAAGTTTAGATGATTCGATAAAAAGTTTTTCCAAATCAATGTCTTGTAAACCAATAGTTTGAACATTAACTTTAATATGAGGTACAAAATCTGCCAAAATTAACAGAGATTGGTTCATATAAATTTTATAAATTTGTGCCATGAATTATTTAAATGAGGTTGAACAAAAAGTTGCTGAATCCTTATTGCAAATTAAAGCAATAAAATTACAACCTAAAAGTCCTTTTACATGGGCCTCTGGGTGGAAGTCACCAATTTACTGTGATAACCGTGTAACTTTATCTCATCCTGCTATCCGTACCTATATTAGACAGAAATTATCTCAATTAATTCAAGATGAGTTTGGATCTGTAGATATGATCTCCGGGGTTGCCACTGCAGGCATTCCTCAAGGTGTGCTTGTGGCACAAGATTTAGGCTTACCATTCTCTTATGTACGCAGCAGTGCGAAAGATCATGGTCGTCAAAACCTAATTGAAGGTGAAGTGATCAGTGGACAACGTGTGGTTGTGGTAGAAGATCTTGTATCAACAGGTAAGAGCAGCTTGGTTGCTGTAAAAGCATTGCGTGAGGCAGGCTGTAATGTTGTTGGTTTAGTATCTATCTTTACATATGGCTTCGACGAAGCGCGTAAGAACTTTGAAGATGCTAAATGTACCTTCCATAGCTTGTGTAATTACGAAGCTTTAGTGCGTGTAGCAGCTACGAACAGCTATATTAAAGAATCGGAGATTGAGTTATTAGAGAAATGGCGTCAAGATCCTGCAAACTGGAACCCAGAATTAGTATAATATGACCGTAATTCAAAATTCAACCCTAATCAACAAACCGCTTAGTGAGGTATACCAGTTCTTAGCGGACATGAACAATCATGAGCAATTAATGCCTGAGAATATCTATAACTGGACTTCAACGCAAGATGAAGCTCGTTTTACGATTAAGAACATGGCTAAGTTAGCTTTGAAAATTAGTGAGCGTATCGAAGATAAAGAATTGGTAAGTGTTCCTGTTGAGGAAGCTCCTTTTCCGATTACGCTTCGTTGGAAAATCGATCCGGATAGTGATACTGTAACAAAAGCAACCTTTATCATCGAAGCAGAGTTAAACATGATGATGAAAATGATGGCCTCTGGACCACTTCAAAAATTAGTGGATTTCCAAGTTAACCGTCTTAAAGAAGTATTAGGATAGTCTTTTTGATTTAAGATATATAAAAAAAGCAGCCAATCGGCTGCTTTTTTCATTACTTAATAAATATATCTTTAGAAAGAAAAAGATACATGTGTTAATAGACGATTTCCAGCATCTACTCGTCCCTGACCCAAATTCTGATGCATTGGTGTCTGAAAGGATACCCCTACAGACAGCCTTTTGATATTAGCCTCTAAACCGGCTGTCGCATTTACTATATTTCCACCTGTCTCGTTTACCAAAAAGGAATTGTTATGGTCCTTTTGCTGATTTTCAAAATTGACTCCAGCATTTGGTGCAATACGGATCTCATTTCCTAAAGCAATCTTATAATAGGCGGATGCATTTGCAGCCAATTTATTTCCATAACGGTATTGATCTTTATTCTTTGTATTGATTTTGTAACTGGCATTGGCATTTACGCCAAAATCTTGAATACGAAAATCATACATGACACTTGGAATGAAGTCAAAAGAACCAGTACCCAATTGAAAGATGTTGGGTGAAATAGCCATCGCATTATTTTGCTCCTGCACATCGTATTTTCCGGTGGCAAGTTTTAACCCCAATCCTGCCCATAGGGAATGTACGATCATTTTATTGCTGGAATTGCTTTTTGCAGAACTAAATACTTGGTAGTAACCATTCACGACAACATCACTTAAGCCATCTTTTTTTCTTAATAAATCGCTTCCTGAAGTGTATTTTTCATTAAAGCTATAGGGTATAATGGCTAAGACCCGCCAACGATCACTAATATTCCAGGCGCCCCATAGCTCTGTAGAGCGATAAGTTTCGTCAGTTGTCAATGCTGTTCTTTGTCCATTGATATCCAATTGGGTGGTGATCTTATTCAACTGAAATCGTAAGCCAAGAAATCTTTTATTAAAGTCGGGGAGGAGTCCGATATAATATCCACCTACTCCACAGCCACAGATATCACATGCTTTCGCATAGGTGAAGCCAGCGAGTAAGAAGATTAATACGATGAATTTTTTCATTAGAATTCGTGAAATAAAGTGTTGTTAATAAATTTTTCGTCGTTTAAGGTGTTCAAGAAGGCCATTAACTGATCAACCTCTGAATCAGAAAGTTCGATTTTCATTTCTTTCCTTAAGATTGGATCTAAATTTTTAGTATTCTGTATATCACGACGATAGTGGTTTATGACCGCTTCCAGCGTTCTTAATTGACCATCATGCATATATGGAGGAGAATATTTCAAATTCCTTAAACTAGGAACCTTAAATTTTAAGCGATCTTCCTCTAATTGCGATATTTCAAATCGTCCTTGATCCTCAAATGAGTTTTCTCCGAGACCATTGTCCCGATAGCTACCATCCGTAAATAGTGGCTCCTGATGACAGGTACTGCACTTTGCTTGATAAATGGCATAACCTTTTTGCTCTTCGGCGCTAAAGCTTGTCTCCTTACGCTGAACCTGGTCGTATTTGGAATTATCCGAAATCAACAAAGTCATAAACTGCGACATGGCTTTGAACATATTGATGGAATTGATCTCTTCCGTTCCAAAAACTTTCTTGAATTCAGCTCGATAGGAAGGGATTTTGTTCAGTTTAGCCAATACATTCACCATCTTCTCGTCCATTTCGACAGGGTTCTCTATTGGGGCAACCGGGAATAGATCCAAATGAAATACTCCACCATCCCAAAAGAACGATTTATTCCAAGCCAAGTTAAATAGAGGCGGGCTATTGCGCGTACCTTGCTTATCATCTATCCCATGACTCACGTCATGTCCATGATGCGTAAAGGCATTCTGTGCTATATGGCAACTACCACAGGAGATAGTATTATCCCGAGATAGAATGGGGTCGTAGAATAGCTTTTTGCCTAACTCAAACCCCTCTTTTGAGATGGGGTTTGAGGCAAAATTGTAAGTAGGCTCTGGAAAATAACTCGGCCTGATAAAGGATTTAAAGGGTTCCTCTATCAACTCATCTGCCTTTTGACAGGCGATGATTAGGCCGAGTATCATACCAAGAACTAAAAAAATATTTTTATTCATTACTTAATTTCTGTTGATTGTGGGTATGATCATGGGTAAACATGCCAGCATAATTGTTGGCAATTTCCTCATTAGGACCACTTACCATAACCACAGGGTTTTTAGCAATGGAAATTTTATTCGGACCATCCAAGGCACGGCCTACATCACACAGCAGGTGAATGTCTGAACTAAAGCCTTGTTTAACTGTTGCTGAACCAGCTTTATTTAAGTCTATGCTGATTTCCTTGATGTTGTTCTTCGTAGGTTTATCATAACCTCCGAATAAACCAATATGGTAAGCAAAACGCTTGTCTTTATTTGGAGAGGCATCTGAAGTACCTTCCATTTTAAAGAAGATATAGCCAGAATTCCAACTCCAATACATGCCAGAAGTTGCGATATCCAATACACCAGTACGTTCTTCAGCCGGAGATTTACTAGTTTCCTGGTCAATACCCAAAGTGAACTCTAACTTCGTGTAATTGCCTTCAGGAGCTTCAAACTTAGGGAATAAGGATTCTGTCTTTTCCGCGTCAATTAAGAAAAATGACTCTTTTTTAGGCACGACATACACTTGACCTTTGTCATCCGTAAGCTTAACATTGCTAACGTAATATTTCATTAAGTCTATCTTGAACTTCTCATTGGAACTATTGGTGTATTCTGTACTGTTAAGTTTTAAGGTTTTACCGCCAACAATGTTGTCGAATTTTAGTTTAACCTGTCCTTTTTTGTTAGAATCGAAAGTAATGTCGTCTTTTTGGCAAGAGAATAAAGTAGTAGCCGCCACGAGGCCACATAGAAAAAGTTTAAATTTCATGTTATATGTTGTATAAAAAAATATTAGTCAATAAGAATGCTGACCGAAGGATATATTCGGACACAATAGATTGGGTAATAAATTTTATACGAGTGGCGGGTGGAAAAGGGTGCCTATTAAGTCTTTAGGGTTTAATTTTGAGCTAAAGAGGTTATAGGGAGTAGTAGGAACTTCAGTACTGATCGGACAAGTTAAGTCAAAATCCATCAGACTAATGAATGAACATTCCTGAAAGTTAACTTTAAAGTTCTCTTGTTCGTGCTCTTGCTGCGCCTTAAGTTTTTTGGCTAAGTAACATTGTCCATGACAATTATTGTTCGCCATTTGACGCTGAACACAGAGATACTTCTCTATATAATTTTGATTGTAGTAGAAGGAGGTACATATCATCATGGTCGCGTTGCTTTGAATAAGCATCACGGGTATGAGTAGATATAATAACCAAGTCTTCATTTCTTCTGCAAATGTAGTCCTTGAATTCTGAAATCAAAAATTTTACAATGAATTAATTTATTAATCGTTTCGGGTATCGGTTGTCAAGGATAGATTTCGTATTTTTGTTGACTTTAGAAAAACATAAATTAAAAAACTAAAATGGAATTGAACCTTAAGCGTCCATTAGCTTTTTTCGATTTGGAAACGACAGGAGTGAATGTGTCGTCTGATCGAATTGTTGAATTGTCTATCCTGAAGGTTTCTCCAGGAGGACTTGAAGAGACGCTTACCTTGAAAGTAAACCCTGAAAGACCTATCCCTGCGGAATCTTCTATGTTTCATGGGATATACGATGAAGATGTGAAAGATCTTCCAACGTTTAAACAACAGGCGAAACAGATTGCAGATTTTATAGCTGATTCGGACCTCGCAGGGTATAACTCCAATAAGTTTGATGTGCCAATGCTTATGGAAGAGTTCCTACGCGCAGGTGTAGATTTCTCCCTTGAAGGGCGTGCTTTTGTAGATGTTCAAAACATCTTCCACCAAATGGAACAAAGAACTCTTAAAGCAGCCTACAAATTTTACTGTGATCAGAATCTAGACAATGCACATACTGCTGAGGCGGACGTTCGTGCTACTTATGAGGTGTTAAAGGCGCAATTGACCAAATATGACGGCGTAGATTACGAGGATAAGCATGGTCAGGTAAGTAAACCGGTGGTAAACGATGTAGAAGCCTTGCATAACTTTACCAACTTGAGTAAACCTGTTGATTTTGCAGGACGATTAGTATACGATGAAGACGGTGATGCAACTATTAATTTCGGGAAACATAAGGGTAGAAAAGTTGTAGAGGTTTTTGATGTAGAACCGAGTTACTATGCATGGATGCAGAATGGTGATTTTCCATTGTATACTAAAAAAGTGTTGGAAAATCTTTGGAATGACCATCGCAATAAGAAACGCGAAACCAGACAACAGGAGCAGTCAGCTCAACCTAGGGTTAGTCGTGAAGAGGCAAAGCCGTATAAAAAAGAGGCTCCGGCTAAGGCAATTACCGATGACATGTTGAAAGGATTAAAAGATAAGTTTAAGAAATAGAACCAATACATATTATGATCAAAACTGAAGAAGCAGTAGAAAGAGTAACCTGTCTGATTATTGGATCAGGTCCTGCTGGATATACTGCAGCAATCTATGCAGCTCGTGCTGACATGAAACCCGTAATGTACACTGGTATGGTACCGGGTGGTCAATTGACACAAACCACAGAAGTGGATAACTTTCCAGGATATCCGAAAGGAATTACTGGTCCCGTAATGATGGAAGATCTTCGTGCTCAAGCAGAACGCTTTGGTACTGATGTTCGTTTCGGATATGCTACAAAAGTAGATTTCTCCAAAGATGGAGGTATACATACAGTAGAGGTTGATGGTGTTAAAACCATTGAGGCTGAGACTGTCATCATAGCTACTGGTGCAACCGCAAAATGGTTAGGACTTGATTCTGAACAAAAGTACAATGGATTCGGAGTTTCTGCATGTGCGGTATGTGATGGATTTTTCTTTAAAGGACAAGACGTTGCTATCGTAGGAGCTGGTGATACCGCTGCTGAAGAAGCAACCTATCTAGCTAAACTTTGCCGTAAAGTATATATGCTTGTTCGTCGCGACGAATTCAGAGCTTCTAAAGCGATGGTTCACCGTGTAATGAACACCGATAATATCGAGGTATTATACAATTCTGAAGCTGAAGAAATCCTTGGCGATGGTCAAGTGGTTACTGGAATCCGTGTTGTTAACAACCAAACGAAAGAAACTCAACATTTGGACATTACTGGTTTCTTCGTAGCAATCGGACATAAACCGAATACAGAGTTGTTCCAAGGAATATTGGATATGGATGAAACTGGCTACTTAAAAACAAAAGCAGATAGTACAGCAACAAATATTCCAGGTGTTTTTGCTTGTGGTGATGTTCAAGATCATGTCTACCGCCAAGCGATTACCGCTGCTGGTACAGGATGTATGTCTGCATTAGAGGCTGAACGCTATTTAATGGCAAAAGCAGATATCGCTTAAGACTTTATCAATATCTAAAAAAGGGGAAACAATTTGTTTCCCCTTTTTTGTGTTTAATAAATAATTTTTAGTTTGTTTTAAACTTTAATAAAGTGTATGTATTGAGTTGTTTATAAGTTTTTTATACCTTAATATGTATTTGAAAATATTCCAACCAATTACAATACTTCAAAATGCTTTAATGCATTCCATATTCCATCATCATCCACCTCATCGGTCGTGTAATCAGCTATTGCTTTTACCTCCGGATTTGCATTACCCATAGCCACACCGATTGCCACATGCTGTAGCATACTGATGTCATTGCCACCATCACCAAATGCCATCGTTTCTGCGATGTCTATTCCAAAATGCTTACAAAAGATATCAATACCAACTTTTTTGCTTAGTCCCTTCGGGTTCACATCTGCAAACAAAGGTGTCCATCTGGAAGCTAGAGAATTCGGCATCACCTTAGCCATAAATTCCTTTTCTTCATCGGGACCTAAGAAAATATTGGTCTGCAAAATGCTGCTGGTATCTACATTATTCATATTGACCAATTTCGGAACCGGTAGATTCAAATGAGCGTACATACCTGCAATTTCCGGCGTAACATCATGTATGGTAATTTCCTGTTCAGACATGAAAGAGAAGCTCAGTGGCTGTTTCTTTGCATAATCCAATACAGACTGTATATCACTAGCATCAATCGCCTGGCGGGAGAGGACTTCGAAATCATGAGTAACACAATATCCACCATTGAAGGTGATATAGCCATCAAAATCTAAAAACTTAATATGATCAATGCTGTTGATGGAACGTCCTGTAGAGACAATGCATTTGATGCCTTTTCTCTGTAATTCTTCGATCGCTTCTATTGTAGATGTTGGGACTTCGTGTGTCTTAAAACTTAATAGTGTGCCGTCAATATCAAAAAATACGGCTTTTATTGTTGGATACTGCATGTTCAAAGGTAAACCTATATAGCTACATAACCACATAATAAACATCATATTTATGTTAAATCATGGCTGAATGCTTCTTTATTCCCGATAGTTTTCATTGGGTTTGCTTCGATACGCCTAGGGAATTTCTTAGGATCTGATAGGGATCTCCTTCGGATCTCGTTCGCTTCTAACCGAACGAGATCCGAAGGAGATCCGAACAAGTTCCGAAGGAGATCCGAAAGAGTACAAAAGAAAACCCTTGGAGAAGACTATATGTCTTATACTGAAATAGGTTTACAGAATTCGAAGAAATTACTGATTGAAGTTTACAAATATATTCT